>DATLFI010000154.1:0-35082 GCA_035524895.1 Thermoanaerobaculia bacterium
GCCGAGTTGGACGTCACCGACCCGACGGCGGTCGCGGCGCGCATGCGCAGCGCGCCGCCGGCTCTGGTCGTCAACTGCGCAGCGTTCACCCAGGTCGACGGGTGCGAGAGCGAGCCCGAGCGTGCCTGGGCGGTCAATGCCCACGCGGTGCGCGGCATCGCGGTGGCGGCCGAGCACTCGGGCGCGGTGCTGGTGCAGGTCTCGACCGACTACGTGTTCGACGGCAAGGCAGGAAAGCCCTACGACGAGGCGGCGCCCACCTCGCCCCTTTCGGTCTACGGCGCGAGCAAGCTCGCGGGCGAGCGCGCGGCGCTCGAGAGCTCCCGCGGCCTGGTGGTGCGAGCGAGCTGGCTCTTCGGCCCGGGCGGCCACAACTTCGTGCGTGCCATTCTCGGCCGCGCACGCGCCGGCGAGGCCCTCCGTGTCGTCGACGACCAGGTCGGCTGCCCGACCTACACTCCTTATCTGGCGGAAGCGCTGCTCGATCTGAGCGCGCTCGCCGCGAGCGGTACGATCCGCCTCCCTGGCGTCGTGCACTATCGCAATCGGGAGCCCGTGTCGTGGTTCGGCTTCGCGCGCGCCATCCTCGACGTGTGGGGGCTCGCGGCGCCGCTTACGCCGGTAGGCACTGCCGAGTTTCCGCGCCCGGCGAGCAGGCCCGCCTACTCGGTGCTCGACGTGACCAGGACCGCTAGCGTGCTGGGACGACCGATCGAGAGCTGGCGCGACGGTCTAGAGGAGTATCGAGATGCCGGAATGGAATGAGGCCGTGTCGTCCACTGAGGCTCGACGGTGAGGATCCTGGTCACGGGTGCGGGCGGCTTCGTCGGCCGGCGACTGGTAGCGGCACTGGTCGAGCGCGGGCACCGCGTGGGCCAACTCCTGCTGGAGCCGGACGAGGGCTCGGCGGCGGAGTCTCGTTTCCATGGCGACCTGCGCGACCGCGACACCGTGGCAGGCGTGATGACCGACTTCGCACCGCAGGCGGTCGCTCACCTGGGAGCTCTGAGCGAGGTGGCGAGCTCGTGGCAGCGCGTCGGCGAGTACTTCGTCGTCAACGTGCTCGGCACCGCCAACGTGGTCGACACCGCGCCTGCGGGATGCCGCGTAGTCTTCGCGTCGAGCGCCGAGGTGTATGGAATCGTGCCGGGTGAGGCTCAGCCCATTCGCGAGGAGCGGCCGCCACACCCCGAGAGCCCGTACGCGATGTCCAAGGCCGCGGCCGAGTTGGTCGCGCTGCGGGCGGGGGCGGTCGTGGTGCGCTCTTTCAACCTCGTTGGCCCCGGGCAGTCGCCGCGTTTCGCCCTGCCCTCGTTCGCCGCTCAGCTCGCCGAGATCGCCGCGGGGAAGCGGTCGCCCAGGCTCCTGGTCGGCAACCTCTCGGCGCGGCGCGACTACTTGCATGTGGACGACGGCGTCGACGGTTACGTGGTGTTGCTAGAGATGGCGGCAGGAGGCGAGGTCTACAACCTCGCCTCGGGACAGAGCGTCGAGGTCGGCGAAGCGCTACGCCGGCTGATCGCGATCACGGGACTCCAGGTCTCGGTGGAGGTCGAGGCGGCGCGACTGCGGCCGGTCGACGTGCCCCTGCTGTGCGGAAACGCGGGCCGGTTGCGCGGCCTCGGGTGGCAGCCGCGCCGCGGCTTGGATCGCGCGCTGGGAGACCTTTGGCAGTCCGTGGGGAGCTGAGCACCCTCGAGCGGCAGGCTGCCTCCTGGGTAGTGGCTCAGAACAACCTGAGCCACTACCGCCTCCTGGCCGATTGCTACGATCTCGGCATGGGCATCGCCGCACACGACGTTCCGCCGGGAGACTGGGACGCCGACGCCACGATTGCCGACGAGACGCGTCTGCTCCGGTTCTACGACCGGCTGCGCCGTCGGGTGGTCGATGCCGCAGGCTCCCGCTCGCCGGTCGGCCGGAACGCGGTCGAGGTACTGCTGCTGGTTCCCGACGTCTTCGTGCTGCTCGTTCGTCTGGCCTTCGATCGCGACGTGCCGGCGGAAAGCAGACGCCTGATCGTGTTCGCACTCGCCTACTACCTGTTGCCGGTCGACCTGATGCCGGAGGCGTTCCTGGGCGGCGTCGGCTTCCTCGACGACGTGGTGCTCGCTTCGGCGGTGCTGTCGCACACACTGGGGGGCAACCTCGAGCCACTCGCCGGGCGCTATTGGAGCGGGTCGCGTGGCCTGCGCACCACCGTCCACGGCATCGCGGCGGCGGCCCACTCGGTGCTCGGTGCGCGGATCCACGAGCGCGTGCGACGCTTCCTGGCTGCGCGCGGGATCGAGCTCCGGCATGAAGGCTGACAGCGTACCGCTCGCGCGCGCCGCGTCCTGGCAGGATTTGCTGGAGCTCGGCAAACCCAGGATCAGCCTGATGGTGGCTATCACCACCGCCGTCGGGCTGTTGGTGGCGTACTCCCGCACCGAGCTGACGGTGACACCATGGCTCGTCTTGGCGACTCTCACGGGCACCCTGCTCCTGTCGGCAGGCTCCTCGGCCCTCAACATGTGGTTGGAGCGGGACCTCGATGCGCGCATGGCGCGCACCCGGGAGCGACCTCTCCCTACCGGCCGGGTCACGCCCGAGCTGGCTCTGGCGGTGGGTGTGGCGGCTGGAGTCATCGGAACGCTCGTGCTCGTGGTGTGGGTCAACGCGCTGACCGCCCTGCTCGGCGTCTTCACGATGCTGGCGTACGTGCTCGTATACACGCCGCTCAAGACCCGGACCGCGTGGTCTACGGTGGTCGGCGCGATTTCGGGAGCGACGCCGCCGTTGATGGGCTTCACGGCGTTGCAGGGCACGCTCGAGCTGGAGGCGTGGCCGCTGTTCCTGATCCTCTACTTCTGGCAGCTTCCGCACGTGTTCGCTATCGCCTGGCTGCACCGGGAGGACTACGGCAACGCCGGCTTTCGCACCGTGGCCTACCGGGACACCGATGGTCGCCGCACCGCGACCGCCACGGTGGCCACGGCGCTGCTGTTCTGCTTCGCTGCCTGGTCGCCGGTACCGTTCGGCCTCGCTGGGGCCGGCTACGCGGCTGCGGCGTGGGGGCTTTCACTCAGCTTCTTTGCCTGCGTGTGCTGGTTCGCGGTACGGCGCGATCGTCGCAGCGCGCGGGTTACCATGCTCGCGTCGGTCATCCTCCTGCCGCTGCTCCTCGCGGCGCTGGTGCTCGACGTGCTGTAGTGGTGAGCAGCCACGGGATGTCACCAGGCGAAGCACTGTCGGTTCGTTCGGTCCAGGTGCCGTCTCGCCTGGGTGCCGCGCGTTTCGGTCTGTGGCTGTTCCTGGCGTCGGAGGCGGTGCTATTCCTGACGCTGTTCGCCACCTACGCGGTGCTGCGCCTGAAATCCGATGCCTGGCCGCGTGGCGCCGACCAGCTCGGTGTGGCTTTCGGAGCGTTCAACTCTCTGGTGCTGGTCGCTTCCAGCGTGACCATGCTCGGGGCGTGGTGGGCGGCCCGTCGCGGCGTCGTCGATAGGGCGCGCGCTGCCCTGCTCGCGACGGCCGCACTGGGAGCGCTCTTCGTGCTGGTGAAGTCGTTCGAGTGGGCTCTCGAGGCACGTGCCGGCGGAGTCCCTTCGGCCAGCCACTTCCACGCGCTGTACTACCTGCTCACTGGCTTGCACGTGGTCCACGCGCTCGGCGGGATCGGGGTGTTGGGCCACCTGTGGGCCAGCGGGCGATCCGCCGCGGTGAGCGATCCCGAGCGCTTCGCCGGGCGCGTCGAGCTCTGTGGCATCTACTGGCATTTCGTCGATATTGCGTGGCTGGTGCTCTTCGCTCTGCTCTACTTGACCTGAGCCCACCAGGGCTCGCGGGGCGCCCTAGGGCCGGCGCACCGAGCGGCGACCGGAGGACCCATCCGTTTGGAGCTGACCGACCTTCCAGCGATCAACGCGTCCCTCAACGCCCTGGCCGGCCTCCTGCTGGTCGTCGGATTCGTTTTCATCCGGCGGCGCCAGATCCAGCAGCATAGGGCCTGCATGCTCGCCGCCTTCTCGTGCTCGGTGCTCTTCCTGATCTCTTACCTGGTGTACCACGCGCAGGTCGGCTCGGTCCGCTTTCAGGGCACCGGGGCTATCCGCACCGTCTACTTCAGCATCCTGATCAGCCACACCATCCTCGCTGCGGCGGTGCCGCCCCTCGCCCTGGTGACCCTGGTGCGCGCCCTGCGCGCTCGTTACGACCGCCATCGCGCCATCGCGCGCGTGACGCTGCCGATCTGGCTCTACGTCTCGGTCACCGGGGTGATCGTGTACTGGATGCTGTATCGGCTCGACTTCTGACCCCCCGGACCAATCCCCGGTGAACGCTCCGCGAGTTGCCAGAACGCCCGCTGATGAGGGCGCCGTGTCCTGGCCGGAGGACGACCGGGCGCCGCGAGCTGCTCGCGGATCCCTTGGCGCGGCGCGCTTCGTCCTGCGCCGACCTTAGGGGAGATCGACCTTGCGGCGCTCCATGACACCACTGGCATCGGTCTTGTACGTAAGCTGGGGGTGGGATCTTGGCGCCCGGCACTTGGCCGGCTGCCCTTCGGGAGGCTCGATCGGCGGGCGGGAGCAAGGCATGGCGAGAACGAGGGTCGATACCACCCGGGACCGCGACGCGCCGTCACGCGTGCCGGTGCGGCTCGGGCTCCTGCTCCTGTTGCTACTGGCGGCCCTGGCTCGGCAGGCTGCGGCCGGCACCGCGCCGACCGACGAGGGGGAGGCCGTTGCAGGCTCCGGGGACCTGGTGTGGTCGGAGGGTACGGAGCTGCTGCTGCCGCAACCCGAGCGCGAGCGTTTCGCGGCCGCCGACACCACGGAGCGACGACGGCTGCTGGAGGCCTTCGCCGCGACGGACCCGGTGCCCGATACTCCCGAGCACGAGCTTCGCGAGGGCATTCGCCGCCGGCGCGAGCTGATGAGCCGAGAGTTCCTGACTCTCCTGGACGATCGCGCGCGCTTCCTGTTCCTGCACGGCGCGCCCGCCGAGCGGCTGCCGATCGACTGCGACCAGGTCTTCCGGCCTATGGAGGTCTGGGTCTACGCCCACCTTTCCCGGCCCTTGCTCTTCTATCGGCCCGAGGCCGCGCAGCCTTATCGCTTGTGGCTTCCGGTCGACTCCAAGCGCGTGCTCTACGCCGAGGAGATGGAGTACTGGCTCGAGCAATACCACGAGCTGCGCCGGTACATAAGCGGGCGGCGATTCGACTTGCAGCTCTGCCGCCACGCAAAGAGGATCGACGAGATCACCGGCATCGACGGCCTGTTCTCTCACCGCGCGGAGCGCCCGACCAACGCCGAGCTGCTCGGCTACCTGGCGGCGCCTGCGGACCTGGGACAGTGGGCGCGCGCCGCGGCCGTCACACCGCTCGAGGGCTTCCGAGATGCGCTCGATATCGAGGGAGTCGAGTCGGTGTTTCCGGAGCTGCGGGGCCAGCGAATGCTGGCGCGCATTACGTTGCTGCTGCCGACGGCGGAGAACCTCGAGACGTACCAGGAGGGCGAGGCCGACCCGGAGTACCGCCTCCAGGTGGAAGGGATCCTGGAAGGCGACGAGGCCGTGTTCGAGACGTTCCGCATGCGCTTCCAGGTCAACGCCAGCACACACCCGGAGAAGCTGGCTCTGGTGATCGACCGGCAGCTGCGTCCTGGACGCGAGCTCACCGCCAGGATGAGAGTGCGTGACGAGATCGGGGGAGGCGAGCGTGTCGTCGTTGCGACGGTCATGGTGCCTAGGGAGCCGACACCCGTGCCTGATGTGCCGGTGCCCGAGAGCGTGATCGTGGCGTTGGGCGACCAGCTCGCCGAGCGGCGGATCCCAGGGCGCGACGGCATCGTCCTGGTGCCGCCCGAGGCCGACGTCGCGCTCGGGCTGTGGCGCGCCGACACGCTGGTCAGCGGCGAACGGATCCAGACCGTGCGATTCGTGGTCGACGGCGAGCTCCAGTTCACCCGTAACCGTCCGCCGTTCACGGCGGAGCTGCGGCTCGCGATCTATCCTCGCGAGCAGCTCGTGAGGGTCGAGGGTTACGACGCGGCGGGGACCCTGGTCGCCGCCGACGAGCTGCTGATCAACCAGCAGCGCGGCGAGCTGCGGGTGAGCATCACCTCGCCCGAGCGCGGGCGGCCGGTGGTGGGGAAGACGGAGGCCGTCGCGGAGATCACCGTGCCGGAAGAGCGGCGCGTCGTGAAGGTGGAGTTCCTCGTCAACGAGGTGATGCAGGGGGTGCGTGAAGCGCCTCCCTGGCGGGCCGAGATCGAGGTGCCAGATGTGGGCGGGGAGCGGCTCGCCTATCTCACCGTGGTGGCGGAGCTCGACAACGGAGTTCGCGCCGAGGACGTTCGCTTCCTCAATGCGCCGGACTTCGTCGACGAGATCGACGTCGACCTGGTCGAGCTCTACACCACCGTGACGGATCGCTCGAACCGACTGGTCACTGGTCTCACGATCGAGGAGTTCGCCGTGCTCGAGGACGGGCGTCCGCAGGAGATCGCGAGGTTCGAGCTGGTGGATGACCTGCCGCTCACGATCGGCATCACGATCGACACGTCGGGCTCGATGATCCAGTCGCTCGGCGAGGCGCGTCGGGCCGCGAACGAGTTCCTGGAGAGCATGATGACGCCGAAGGACCGCTCTTTCGCCGTCAGCTTTTCCGACCATGTCGAGCTCGTGATGGCGCGCACCTCCGATGTGGGCGCCGTGGCCCACGCGCTCGACTCGCTGCTCGCCGTCGGCAGCACGGCCCTGCACGATGCGGTGGTCACGAGCCTCTACTACTTCCGGGGTGTGCGAGGTCGCAGGGCGCTGATCCTGCTCTCGGATGGCGAGGACACCTCGAGCACCATCCCGTACCGCGACGCGCTGGAGTACGCAAAGCGCTCCGGCGTGGCGGTCTACTCTGTTGGCCTGAACATCGGCCGGCTCGACTTCGACGTGCGCAAGAAGCTCGGTGAGCTCGCCGAGCAGACGGGTGGACGGGCCTTCTTCATTCGACAGGCCGAGGAGCTGCGAACCGTCTACGCCGAGATAGAGCGCGAGCTGCGGAGCCAGTACCTCGTGGCGTACAACTCGGATCGGCCAGGCAGCGCGTCGGCGGAGTTTCGAGAAGTCGAGGTGCGTGTTCGCGATGGGAAGCTGAGAGCCCGCACGATCCGCGGTTACTATCCTTGAGAGTTCGGAGTGCCGCCGCAGGGAGCGCGGCGCTGGCTCGCGGTTGGCGGATGAAAACCCGGCGCGCTTTCGGAGCAGGCTGGTCCTTGTCGCTGCTCGGACTCTGTGCCGTCGCCGGGCTCGCGGGCCCGGGGATCGATCTCTCCTTCCGGCGTCTCGACCGCACCTACGTGGCCGTCGTGGACCAGCTCGCGCCCATCGAGATCGGTCCAGCCAGGGTGGCGCTGCGATCGCCGGACCACTCGTTGCGGATCCTCCGGCATCTTGCGCGGCTGACGCCTGACCCGGCGGGCGGACACCGCATTGCGCTCGAGGTCGCCTTCGAAGGCCGCGGCCGGGTCGAGGCCGACGTCGTCATGGGTGCGGTCGCTTCCCAGCTCGCCGACGATTTGGTCATTCCCAACCAGACGCTTCGTCTCGAAGGGCGCGCAGGGATCGCACGGTCTCCGGACGGCTACCAGGTGACCGCGCTCGAGCTGCCCGAATCGATCGACGTGCAGATCCAGAGCCGCCTGGCCGGGCGCCTGGTCGGTCTCTGCCGCCCAATGTCCCTGGTCCTGGTCTCGCTCGACTGTGCCGCGCTCGAGCAGGCGCTGAGCTTGGTGACCGTTCCGCTCCCGGAGCCCGGTGCGGAGTACCTGCTGCCCTTCGAGGAAGTCGAGGCCGACGAGCGTGCCCGCTTCGACGCCTACCTGGACCAGCTCCCCGCCCCGGTGGTGCCGAAGCCCTGAGGTTCGCCGGCCGGCACGGCACTTCTCGGGAGCGCGAGGAGCCGGGCTATCAGAGCGGGCGATCCTTCGTGGGCACGGGGAGAGGCGGCGGGGCTGGGGGCGCTGGGGGCGGGGGCAGGCCGGTCGCGTCGGTCACCCCATGGGACGCCGCGAGCTCGATGATCTCGCGGTTCTGAGGCACCTGCAACAGGAAGGTGTGGCGCAGCGTGGGGTCGAGCGATGCTGCACGCCGCATCAGATGGGTACTGGCGCGCCGGAGGAACTGCAGGGAATCCGTGTCGCCGGAGCCGCGGTCGACAAGCCACTCGTAGGCCTGGAACAACCGCAGGTCCACGTGCTCCCCGCGTTCGGGGTAGGTCACCGAGTCGAGCAGCAGGCTGACGTTGTGAGCCAGACTCTCGATCGCGGCGGCGTTCCCCAGCTCGAGGGCCTGCTCGAGCAACCAGCGCTGATCGAAGATCGCCGCATGCACCAGGCGGTGCTCCAAGTGCAGGTGCAGGGCCGACTCGAGGCGCTGGCGCGCCGCGTCGTGTGCCTTCTGGCGGAGCAGGATGCGACCGAGGAGCTGTTCTGCGGTCGCGATGTGTCGCTCCTGGCGCAGGAGCGCGAGCTGGAAATGGGCGCGACGGGCCTGTCGCAGGGCCTCGGGCAGCTCCAGGCGCAGCAGGTGGCTCTCGGCCAGGTCGAGACGAGCCAGAGCCTCGCCGACCGCATCGTCGAGCTGAGCCCGCAGCTCGACACCGCGGCGAGCGTGCTGCAGGGCCTCGGCGGTGGCCCCGAGCCGGTTGAGCACTCGCGCCAGTCCCAGCAGCGCATAGCTGGTCTCCGATGGGGCTCCGTGCTCCTCGAGCAACGCCAGGGCACGGCGGTAGGTTTCCAGCGCGGCGGCATAGTCGCCCTGCGCCAGCAGCACGCTGCCGATCGCGGACAGCGACTGCCCTGACGGCCCGTGCAGGGCGGCGGCTTCGCGGGCGGCGAGGGCTTCCCGGTGCACCCGCAGCGCGTCGTCCAGACGTTGCTGTTGGAGCAGCAGGTTGCCCTGGTAGAAGCGGCAGGTGGCCGCAAGCGAAGGATTCCCGCCGCCCTCTAGACGGCTCGCCAGCGTCGAGAACAGGCGGCCTGCCTCGTCGAGTCGGCCAGCCAGCTGGACCAGCTTGCCGAGCTGGATCAGCAACAGGGACTGGCGCGCGGGGTTCTCGCCCTGGGCGAGCGCCAGCGCATTGCGCAGGCTCTTCTCGGCCAGCTCGAGCTGGCCTGCGTTCTGGGCGTGCTCGGCCTTGAGGCTCCAGAGGGTGAGCTGTCGCTTCGAGTCCCCTTCGGCGAGTGCGAGAGCTCGATCCAGGGCTGCGCCCAGGTTGTGGAGCGCCCCCACCCGTCGCGCCAGGCGCAGCAGTCCCCACAGCAGCTCCAACTCGGTGGCTTCGTCACCGCCGCGAGCGCGGTGTCGCTCGAGCTCGAGGCGCGTGGCCTCGAACTGCGACTCCGCGGGCACCGAGCGCGGGGGCTTCTTGAGAAGCTCGATCAGGATCGGGATGGCCTGAGGCTGGCCGGAGGCGAGCTCGTAGTCTTCCCAGGTCGCGCGCTGCATCGACGTCTGAGCACCGAGGCTCTGCGCCAGGAGCCCGCGCAGGCGTTCGGCCCCGAGCGGCGCGACCGAGGAACGAATCGCCCCGGCGAAGATGGGCGCGGAGTAGCGCAGGCGCAGGGCGCCGGCGCCGTGCTCCTCGCGCAGCATCCCGCCCGCGACGAGCGGTCGGTACCACCCGGGGCGTGCTCTGGCCGCGGAGAACACCGCAAGGGTGGGGTCGAGACTGCCCCGCGCGTGGGCGAGCAGGCGCGCGGCCTCCGGCTCGCCGAGGCGCTGCACCTCCGAAACCACGTGGCGCACCAGGCGCTCGCTGGCCTCGGGAGCCACGTCCTCGGGTCCCGAGTAGAAGAAGCTGCCGTAGAGCTGCCGCAAGGCCCGCCTCCGCGCCAGCTGGAGCAGCAGCTCCTCGGCCGCGAAGGGCAAGCCCGCGGCATCATCCTGGAAGCGCGCCACGAGCGAGTCTGGAATCTTGAGGGGCGCTACGAGCTGGTGCCACAGCACGTCGGCTTCCTCCGAGCTGGCCGGCGGCACCTCGATGAGATCGGTGGTGGCCGCGTGCCAGTCGCCCGGGCGCCCGACCAGCACCACGCGGATCGAGCCGGCGCTACCCGCGAGCTCGACCAGGCGCGACACGACTTCCCGGGCCGCTGGGTCGGCCCGCTCGAGGTCGTCCACTACCAGCACCAGGCCATTGTCTGGCGAGATCGCTTCCAGCGTCGAGATCAGGGCGTCCGTGACAGCGGCGAGGGGTACCGAGGACCATCCGGCGGCTGCAGCGAGTCGTCCGCTCAGAGCGGCGAGCGGCGGCGGCGCGAAACCGGAGGCTCGCGATGCGAGGTCGAGCAGGCCCTTCGCGAGCTGGGCCTCCACCCGCGGGCCACCGCTTCGTGGAGGCCATGCGCTGGACCACAGCCAGGGCTTGCCGGCTCGGTGCAACGACTCGACGACGGCGCGCGTCTTGCCGGCGCCGAGCGGTCCAGCCACGGTCACCACCGGTGCCTCTGCAATCCGCTGTTGTACCGCTTTGGTGACGGCCCGCTCGACTGCCAGGGGGAACTGCCCCAACAGCTCGGGATTACGCCAGGGTGGCAGGTCCTGACGGGTGCCCCCCAGCTCGAAGAGTGTGACGCTGCGGCCCGATGGTCTGCGGTAGGCGCCCCGCTGTTCGACCACCCAGCGGCTCTCGAGCTCGTGGACCGCGTGCCCGGTGAGGTAGACCTTGCCCGGACGCAGCTCCGGCGGTGCGATGCGGAGCTCGTCGTCTAGCTCGTCGTGCTCCGGCACGAATTTCGAGCCCGAGCTTCGCAGGCGAATGGGGTGGACCAGGCAACGCAGGCCGAGGGTTGGCGGGGAGCTCTGCAGTACCCTGCGCCCGAGGTGCAGGCCAGCCTCTACCACCGCGGGATCGCCGGGCTCCGGGAGAAGGGCATAGCGGCCCTCCCCGAGGAGCTCCACCGCGTGCGGGTGCCGCCGGGCCTGGTCGTCGACCTGCTCGAGCGACTGGCCCCACACCCTCAGCAGCAGCGCCGGCAGGCTGAGCGGTGTGCTCGGAACGGAGCGCGGGGAGTCGGCGTTCGCCATGGCTGTGATCTACAATGCCAGGTTGCCAGTGTGGCGCGGGGACGGATCAGCCGCGCGGCGGGCCGGCCACCCTGGCGCAACCGCCTGGGGGCGGGTCGTTCCGCCTGCACACGCACCGGACCCGACCTGCACCCAGACCTGCGCCTCACGCCCGTCGCTCGCGCGCCATTGCGCGGCGCACGCCATCCCCCGCCCACCAGCGCTACCAGGCCAGTCGCCGCGACCGCGGCGCGCCAACGAGGAACCGAGAATGAGCAGTCGACGCATGATGTCGCGTCTCTTCTACTTCACCATCGAGGACGAGGGGATGCTGGCCGAGGCGTTCTCGAGCTTCGATGCCGACACTTTTGCCATCGCTTACAAGGTCGTTGGAACCGAGGATGTCTTCGTCACCACGGCCGAAACCAAGGATGCCCTCGATCGACACGACGTGCCGTACAACCTCCTCGCCGAAGAAGACGGATCCAGGGTGGCGCTCTACCATTCGCCGTTGTCGAGGGAGGAGCTCGGCGATCACGAGGATGCCTTGAAGGCGTTGGCGCTCGCCTATCGCGCGATCGCCCTCGCATGCGTCGGTGTAAATGGCGAATCCGACCTGGGCTTCGATCTCAGTGACGGAACGAAGAACTATACCTATTTCACCGCGCCCGCCGGACATACGTTCATCTGGCGACTGTTCCAGGAACGAGACGAGGCTTACTCGTTTCTCGACAAGCTGACCATCGGAGACCGCAAGGCACTCGACTGGGCCGAAGCGATCCCCCTGCAGTCTTCCAGCGAGCTGAGCAGCTTCCACTAGCTTCCATGGCAGAGAAGCGGGCGCCGAGAGTGTCGGCTCCAGCTTCGCCGTGCGTGTCGACAGTCGTGACGCAACCCGAGCTCCTCCCACCCGACACGTACAGCGTCTCCCAGCTCGGATCCGAGCTGCAGCGCTTCGTCTCGATGGCGTTCGCCGCCCTCTGGGTGGGCGGCGAGGTGCAGCGCCCTCGCGCGGCCCGAAGTGGCCATCTCTACTTCGAGCTGGTCGAGAAGGGTCCCGACGACGAGATACTCGGCAAGCTCGACGCGGTGCTCTGGCGGCGTGACCACATGCGCGTGCGAGCCGCGCTGCGACGGGTCGGAGCGCACATCGAGGAGGGGAGTAGCCTGCGTTGCTTCGGCAGTCTCGACTTCTTCCCACCGGCCGGCCGGATGCAGCTGGTGGTGCGCGATGTCGATCCCCTGTTTGCTCTGGGGGCTCTGGCCCAGCGCCGTCGCGCGACGCTCGAGGAGCTGCAGCGCGCCGGGCTGCTCGAACGCAACCGATCGTTGTCGCTGGCCCCGGTGCCGCTGCGGCTCGGATTGGTGGCGTCGCGGGAGAGTGCCGGAGCGGCGGACTTTCTCGAGACGCTGCGCGCCAGCGGTTTCGGGTTCGAGCTGCGCTGGCTCGACGTGCGCGTACAGGGCGCGACGGCCGAGTCGGACCTGTGCGCTGCGCTTGCCTGGCTCGAGCGCCGGGCCCGGCTGCGCGGCGACCTCGACGCCGTCGTGATCGTTCGCGGCGGGGGGGCGCGCGCCGACCTGGCGGCCTTCGACAGCCGCCGCGTCGCCCTGCAGGTCGCCCAGGCGCCGGTCCCGGTGCTCACCGGGATCGGGCATCACGTCGACCGGGCGGTCGCCGACGAGGTCGCGCACAGCGCCTTCAAGACCCCCACCGAGGTTGCGGAATTCCTGGTCCGTCGGGTCGCGACGGCCGAGTCGCGACTCGATGAAGCCGCAGCCCGGATGGTGCGCGCCGCCGGTCTTCAGCGCGACCGCACGACGCGCCGCCTCGAGCGGGTGCACGAGGGGCTGCGCGGTGCCTGGCGCCGCGCGGCTCGCGATGCGGCGCGCACGGTCGAGCTCAGCGAGCGACTGGCGAGGATCGCTCGCCGGCGCCTACATCGCGCCGAGCGGGAGCTAGGACGGGTGTCGGCCGTGCTCTTGGTCCTGCCGCGGCGCCGGCTCGAGGCGGCCCACGCCACCCAGGGCAGGGTGACGACCCGCCTGATGCAGTCCAGCGGGCAGCGGCTGCGTGCCGAGGCGCAACGTGTGGCGGTGCTCGAGCGCCTGTGTCGCCAGCTGGGCCCCGAGCGAACGTTGGCGCGCGGCTTCAGCATCACGCGCGACGCCAGCGGCCGTCTGGTGCGCCGGGCTGAGGAGGTACGATCGGGCGACGTCCTGGTGACGGAGCTCGCAACGGGACGGCTACGAAGCCGGGTGGAGGATTCGCAGTGAGCTCCGACAAGGAAAGCGGTACCGTCGAGCAAGCGGGCAAGGCGCCCGGGTTCGGTGAGGCGATGTCCGAGCTCGAGGCGATCTTGCGCCGGGTCGAAGGGGAGGAGGTCGACATCGACCGTCTCGCCGACGAGCTGCGACGGGCCGCAGTGCTTCTCGAGCTCTGTCGCTCGAAGATCCGTCGCGCCGAGGTCGAGATCGCGCAGGTCGTCCACCAGCTCGGCGACCGCGAGGACACGTAGACGCCTCGGGTCGAGCGCGTCCGGCGGGTCCGGGCCGAGCCCCGTCCCGGAAGCGCGCGCCGAACGCGCGCGTGTCTCGCCGCCGCGCGTCGCCATCCTCCATCGCCTCTCGATAGAGTCCGGCGCGTGTTCGAACGTCAGACCACAGGCTCGGTGGTGTGCTCGTCGTGCGGCAAGCTGGTCGGCGTGCGCGACGAGCGCTGCTTGAACTGCGGGCGCCGCAACCCGGGAATGTGGGGTTTCGCGCCGGCGCTCCGGAAGCTCGGGCACGACCTGGGGTTCGGCAAGATCGCGCTCGGGCTGTGCGTCATCTTCTACGGGCTTTCGTTGGCCGTCGACGCGAGCGCCATCCAGATGGGCAGCCTGCTCGGCTTCCTGTCGCCCAGCTACCTCGGGCTGCGCGTATTCGGCGCGTCCGGTTGGCAGCCGGTCTTCGGCGACGGCTGGTGGTGGACCGTGGCCAGCGCCGGTTGGCTGCACGGCAGCCTGCTGCATATCGCCTTCAACATGTACTGGCTGGTGCAGCTCTCGCCCGCGATCGCGCACCTGTACGGACCGGCGCGGGCGGTGCTCCTCTACCTGGGGTCTTCGGTCGCCGGCTTCACGGCCACGAGCGTGGCCGCGCTGTTTCCGCTGCCGGCGTTCCTGCAGGGCGCGACCAACACCGTGGGCGCGTCGGCCGCCATCTTCGGATGGATCGGCGCCCTGGTGTTCTACGGCCGGCGCACAGGCAGCACCCGGCTCGCCCAGCAGATGCTCGGTTTCGTGGTGCCGATGTTCGTTCTCGGTCTGTTGATCCCGATGCTCGACAACTGGGCACACCTCGGCGGCTTCGCCGGCGGCTACCTGTTCGCGAATGTGCTCGATCCCTTGCGGCCGGAGCGAGTCGATCACGTCCTGGCCGCTCTGGTCGCGTTCGCGCTCAGCCTCGCCGCGGTCGCAGCCTCGGTGGTTCACGCTTGGCCCTACTTGCGGTGAGCGGTCCACGGCGTCTGTGGGGCGGTCGTTTCGACGGGCCAGCGGATCCCGAGCTGGACCGGTTCACCTCTTCGTTCTCGTTCGACCGGGTGCTCGCGCCGTGGGACCTCGTGGCCAGCCTCGCCCACGCCAGGATGCTGTTCGAGCGCGGCGTGGTGGGTGCCGCCGACGGCGAGGCGATCCTGCTCGGCCTCTCCGGGATGCTGCGAGACGTCGAGAGCGGGAGCCTGGTGGTCGACGGCGACGACGAGGACGTGCACACTTGGATCGAACGGCTGCTCACCGAGCGCATCGGCGACCCCGGCCGGCGCCTGCACACCGCGCGCAGCCGCAACGACCAGACTGGAGCAGCCCTGCGGCTCCTGGTGCGGGCGCGGCTGATCGAGCTGCTCCGCGCCGTGGACCTTCTGGGCGACACGCTGGTCGAGCTCGCCGGCTCGCATCTGGAGACCTTCCTTCCCGGCTACACGCACCTCCAGCGCGGCCAGCCGGTATCGCTCGCCCATCATCTCCTGGCACATTTTTGGTTTCTCGACGCGGACGCGAACCGGCTGCGGCGCGCCCACGAGGTCGCGGCGATCTGCCCGCTGGGTGCCGGAGCGCTCGCCGGCTCGGTGCACCCGATCGACCCCGCGCGCACCGCGGAGCTCCTGGGCCTGGTGCCGTTCCGCAACAGCATGCACGCGGTGGCGGACCGCGACTACGTGGTGGAGTGCAGCTTCGCGTGCGCCTTGCTGCTCGTTCATCTGTCGCGCTGGGCCGAGGAGGTGGTGCTGTGGACGACCCGCGAGTTCGGCTTCGCGCGCCTCTCCGACAGCGTCGCCAAGGGCTCGAGCCTGATGCCGCAGAAGAAGAACCCCGAGGCCGCGGAGGTGCTGCGCGGCAAGAGCGGCCGGGTCGTGGGTGACCTGGTGGCGCACCTGGTGCAGCTCAAGGGGCTGCCGCTCACCTACAACAGCGACCTCCAGGAGGACAAGGAGGCGCTCTTCGACGCGCTCGACGCCGCCGCTGGCGGAGTCGGCGCGGCCGACGCGCTGCTCCGCGGCCTGCGCTTCGACACGGAGCGCATGCGCGCGGCCTTACGCGGCGGCTTCCTCACCGCGACCGACCTCGCCGACGGTCTGGTGCTCCGGGGCGTGGCGTTCCGCGACGCGCACGAGAGCGCGGGGCGCGCGGTGCGCCGGGCAGAGGATCTCGGCGTCGAGCTGTGGGAGCTGCCGCTCGAGGAGCTGCAAGCCTGCTGCCCTCGAGCCGACGGCGACCTGCTGCGAGCGCTCGACCCGGAGGCGTCGGTTCGAGCGCACGCCTCCCCGGGTGGTCCGGCGCCGCAGCGTGTCGCGGAACAGCTCGCTGCGGCGCGGGCCGCACTCTCGGAACGCGCCGCCTGGCGAGACGAGCAGGCGCCGCCGCCGATCTACCGAGCCCACCTCGAGGGCGCCCTGCTCCACCCTCGGTGAAGCAGCGGGGACCTCGGCGGTCGGGCGCTCGACGCGCCGGATCAGTCGCCGAGCCCTAGCTCCTTGGCGCGTCGGCGCACCTGATGTGCCTCGCGTGTCTCCCGGGAGCTGAACCGCTGCTCGCTCCATGGATCCCCGTAGGTGTGGTAGCCGTTGCGCTCCCAGAAGCCGCGCTGGTCTGAGTCGAGCAGCTCGATGGCGGACACCCATTTGGCGCTCTTCCAGGCGTAGAGGTGCGGCACCACGAGGCGCAGCGGTCCGCCGTGGTCGACCGGCAGCGGGACGCCACCGTGGCCGTCGGCGAAGACGGCCCGCTCCGAGAGGAAGTCCTCCAGCGGCAGGTTGGTGGTGTAGTCGCCGTAGCAGTGCACGAGCACGTGGGACGCCTGCGGACGGACGGCCGCGAGCTGCAGCACCGCGCGGGTCGAAAAGCCGCTCCAGCGGTTGTCGAGCGTGGAGAAACGGGTGACGCAGTGAAAGTCGGCTATCACCTCGACGCGAGGGAGCGCTTGGAGCTCGGTCCAAGTCAGCTCCATCTCCTCGGTCACCAAACCGCGGAGCCGCAGCCTCCAGGTCTCGAGGGAGATCTCGGGCGTGTCGCCATAGGTCAGGACCGGCCACTTCCTGGTGGCGTACTGTCCGGGCGGCACGCGGTCGGCACCGGTGTGCGGGCGATCTTCCATGGCGTTCTGGCCGCCTTCGACTCGTAGTCGGCTGGTTTTGGTGCCATCAGCGGCTCGCTCGCGGACGACCTGCGGGCCGACCGCTGTGCCGCACGTAGGATACGAAGGATATGGCGGCGAGCTCGGCCAGCGAAGGCAGGCCACCGACCGTGCCCGGGCGGCGGTACTCCGCGTGGGAGTGGGTGCGTACCATCGCCATCTCCGCGGGCGTCGGCGTCGGCATCACGCTCGTCCTCGGCCTCGGCTCGCCGCAGCTCGTCCGTCCGGCCGCGTTGATCGGCGGCGCGCTGATCGGCGCCTGCATCGGGCTGGGAGCGTCCTCGCTCGACTTCCACGTCGTGCGTCCGCTGGAGCGGTTCGCCTGGCTGCCGATCCGACCCGTGCGCATGCTGGGATTCTTCGTGGGTGGCGTGGCAGGTTGGCTGGGAGGGTCGTTCCTGGCCGAGGCGACCCTGGGGTTCCAGCCGTGGCCCAGTGTCGGCTACGGCCCGATGGTGGTCTTCGGCGGCGTCTCGGTCGTGGTGGGTTTGCTCTTCGAGGCCTATGGCCGCCTGCGCCACCGTCTCGAGCAGAGCGTCGCGGAGCTGAAGGAGGGCGAGTTCGCCGAGAAGGAGCTCGAGACCGCGCGCGCCATACAGCGCCGGTTGCTGCCGCCCGATACGTCGCTGGGAGACGGGTACCGCCTCGCCGCCATCAACCTGCCGGCGCGCGTGGTAGCCGGCGACTTCTACGATTTCTTCCTGCTCCCCGATGGCACGCTCGGAGTCGCGGTGGCGGATGTCTCCGGCAAGGGCATGGGCGCGAGCCTGATCATGGCTTCGACCAAGGCGATGCTGCAGCTCGTCGCCGCGGAGAGGACGGCAGCCGAAGCCCTCGAGGAGCTCAACCGCAAGCTCTACGCGGACCTCGCGAGTCGCGAGTTCGTCGCGCTCCTGCTGCTGCGCTTCGACCCTGCGAGCGGCGAGGTCGAGCTCGCCAACGCCGGGCTGCCGGACCCCTACGTGCTAGCCGCGGGCCGAGAGCCGGTGCCCATCGAAGTGCCCGGGCCGCGGCTGCCTCTCGGCGTGCGAGCGACGGTCGGCTACCGCAGCCTGCGCTTCGTGCTCGATCCGGGTCAACGCCTCCTGCTCTTCACCGACGGCCTCGCCGAGGCACCGGACGAGCACGACGAGCCGTTCGGCTACGAGCGACTCACTGCCGCGCTCGCCAGACCGGGAGTGACCATCCCGGTCGACGACGCGGCCGGGCTGCGTCGTTGGCTCGACTCGGTCGTCGGCACGGTCACGTCGCCGGGGAGCCGGCCCCTCGAAGACGACTGCACTGCGCTCGTGCTCGAGCGCCTGCAACCGGCGATTCCCCGCGCCCGCCCCCAAGTGCTCGCCGCCCCCTGAGCGATGCGCGACGCGTTCGCGATCCTGCTGGTTCTGCTGTTGGTAGCGCTGCTCGGGCTGTTCGGCTGGCTGACCCGGCGGCCGGAGGCACCAGTCTTCGAGCGGGCGGAGCGCGCGCCGGTGGTCGGCGGCGCTGTCGCAGCGCTCCGACAGCGCTACCTCACCGACCAGCTCACCGACCAGATCGAGGCCGCGCGCCGCCAGCCCCGCGCGAACTCGGGCTCGGGCGCCACGGCCGCGCCGCAGCCGGCAGCGCCCGATGTCTCCGACCGGGAGTGGATCGGCCTCGGCGCGACGCTGCGCGTGGCGCCCTCGGCGCGGGCCGCGACGCTCGGACGCACCCGAGAGCTCTGGAGCTACGAGGTGCTCGAACGCAGGGCAGAGTGGGTGCGGGTCCGCACGTTCGAGGGCGCCGACGCCTGGATCGACCTCGCCGCGGAGCGCGACACCAAGCCGCCTCTCGGCGAGGATCCACTGCCACCAGGTCCGCTGCCGGCTCGGAAGCCGGATCTCGCCCGGTTGCAGGTCGCACTAGCGAGGCTGGACTCGCCGGCACATGCGCTCGAGATCGGCGGCTACCAGCTCTTCCACGACCTCGACGCGGCCGCCTGGCAACGGCTCGCTCCCATCGTCGAGGCCGCCGTAGAGGACGTCGAGGCTTTCTACGCGGAGCGGTACGGCCTGGAGCCGATCGGCAGCCCTGCGGAAGTGGTGGTGCTGTTCCGCGACGAGCAGGCCTACCGCCAGGTCCAGCTCGCGCAGCCCGAGCTCGGCGCTTCGCCGACCACCGGGCACACCGCCGCCGGGCTGGTCGCGCTGTTCGCCGGCTCACGATCGCCGCGCGAGATCGGCTCGACGCTCGCCCACGAGCTCGGCCACCTGCTCGGTCGTCGCGCCCTGGGGCCGGCCCTGTCATCGTGGCTGGACGAGGGGCTCGCCGACGACTTTGCGACGGCCGTCCTGGCGCGCGCCGCCGGCGGCGACCCGTATGCCGGCTGGCTCACCGCGTCGCCGAGTGGCTTCGAGTTCGCCGGACCACTGGCCGGCCTCGCGGTGCTGCTCCGACGCCTGGCCGAAGGCCGGCTAGAGCCCCTCGAGGCCCTGGTGGCGATGCCTCGTGAGACCTTCTACGCCGCCCCCGAGCGGGAGCGGCTCTACAGCCAGAGCGCTTTCTTCGTGCGCTGCCTGCTCGAGCGCGGCTTGCCCGGTCGACCCCCGACGGGCGCGACCGGGTTCCGCGCCTATCTGGCCGCCATCCGCTCCGGCGGGGCGGTCGATGGCGAGGCCTTGCTCGAGAGCCTGGACACGACCTGGGGCGAGCTAGAGCTCGCGTTTCGCGCCTGCCTCCTGCACGAAGGGTCCCGCTCGGGCCTCGACGCACTCAGCGGTCGCTCACGAGAGTGAGTCGCTCACGGGAGCGAGCAGGCTCTCTTCCTCGCGCCATGCCGCGCCGCCGTCGCGGTAGTGCTCGCGCTTCCAGATCGGCACTTCGCGCTTGAGGCGCTCGAGCGCTCGGCGACTCGCTTCGTACGCAGCCTCGCGGTGAGGCGTCGTCACCGCGATCACCACGCTGGCCTCGCCGACCGCCAGCGTGCCCAGACGATGCACGATCGCGACCCGACCGCCGGGGTGCTCGCGCTCGAGCTCCTCGACGATCCTCGCGAGTCGCGCCTGCGCCATCGCCGTATAGCCGCTGTAGGTGATGCGCTCGACCGCGCGCCCGCGGAAGGTGTCCCTGACGGTGCCGACGAACAGGACGAGCGCGCCGCAGCCGCCGTGCGTCACTCGGTCGGCGATCTCTGCGACCCGCAGCGGGGCTTCGGTGAGCTCTGCGCGGTCCGGGGCCGGCGACCCGCCCGAGACGGGCGGCAGCAGTGCCACCTCGCAGCCCTCGCGCAGCCGAGCCGAGCCAGCGACCACCTCGCCGTCGATGGCGATCGCGAGGCGGGACCACAGCTTTCCCAGGTCCGGATAGCGCTGCTCTAGCTGCTGCTGCAGCTCGGCCACTGTCGTGCCGTTCGCGAGCTCGAGCTCGAGCTCGCTCGAACCCATGGCGTCGCTGGCAGTGGCGAACGAGACGAGGCGTACCTTCATGATCTCACCGAGGGAGCGCAACATGCCACGTACGTGTACCTATAATGCTCTGGTGTCCGCGCTAGGCAATCCGCCGCCGTCGAGCGAAGCCTACGCGCAAGCGACCGCCCACTGGCGGGCGCGGGCGGCCGAGGTGGCCCTCCTGGCGGAGGAGCAGCGGCTCGGCGGCGGTGCCGAGGCGCTCGATCGCCAGCGCCAGCGCGGCAAGATGACCGCGCGCGAGCGCGTCACGGCGCTGCTCGACCCTGGTTCGTCGCTGCTCGAGATCGGCCTCTGGGCGGCTTGGGGTCAATACGAAGAGTGGGGCGGCGCTCCTTCCGCGGGCGTGGTGACCGGCATCGGGCCGGTACACGGACGCGATGTCGTCGTGGTCTCGAACGACGCCACGGTCAAGGCCGGAGCGTGGTTCCCGTCGACCTGCAAGAAGGTGTTGCGAGCTCAGGAGGTCGCGCTCGAGAACCGGCTGCCGATCGTCTACCTGGTGGACTCGGCTGGGGTGTTCTTGCCGCTACAGGCCGAGATCTTTCCCGACAAGGAGCACTTCGGCCGCGCGTTCTTCAACAACGCTCGGCTCTCGGCCGCGGGTGTGTACCAGGTGGCCGCGATTCTCGGGAGCTGTGTCGCGGGCGGCGCCTACCTGCCGATCATGAGCGACGAGGCGCACATCGTCGAGGGCACCGGGTCCATCTTCCTCGCAGGCGCGCACCTCGTGAAGGCGGCAATCGGCGAGCAGATCGAGAACGAGGAGCTCGGGGGCGCCGTCGTGCAGTGCGACATCAGCGGGGTGGTCGACCGCCGGCATCCCGACGACGGAACGTGCCTCCGCGCGATCCGCGCCAGCCTCGCCCAAGTCGGTCGCGATCCGGTGCCGTCGCCGTTCCCGCGCGTCGAGTCGAAGCCGCCGCTCTACCCGCAGGAGGAGCTCTACGGCCTACTGCCGCCCGATCGCGCGCGCCCCTACGACATGCGCGAGATCCTGGCGCGCCTGCTCGACCAGAGCGAGCTCGAGGAGTACAAGCCGACGTACGGCCGGAGTCTGATTTGCGGCTGGGGCTTCCTCGACGGTTGGGCGCTCGGCGTGGTCGCGAACCAGAGGCTGATCGTCGAGCGTCGCACCGGTACCGCCGCGGGCGAGCGCGAGCTGCAGATCGGCGGCGTGCTCTACTCGGATTCGGCCGACAAGGCCGCCCGCTTCGTGGAGCTGTGCAACCAGAAGCGCACGCCGATCCTGTTCGTCCAAGACGTCACCGGGTTCATGGTCGGCAGCCGAGCGGAGCGCGGCGGCATCATCAAGGACGGGGCGAAGCTGGTCAACGCGGTCGCCAACTCGGTGGTGCCCAAGCTGACTCTGTTCGTCGGCAACTCGTACGGCGCCGGCAACTACGCGATGTGCGGCAAGGCCTACGGCGCGCGACTGCTGTGGGCGTGGCCGTCCGCCTCGATCTCCGTGATGGGTCCCGACCAGGCGAGCTCGACGCTGCTCGCGATCCAGCTCCGCAACCGCGGCGCCGAGGTGACGGAGGAAGAGAAGGCGGAGCTGTTGCGCGACATTCGCGCACGTTACGAGGCGGCGATCGATCCGCGGTACGCGGCGAGCCGGTTGTGGGTCGACGGCATCGTCGACCCCGCGCACACGCGCGACGTGCTGGCGGCGAGCCTGCGCGTCGCCTGCAACAATCACTATCTGGAGGCGTTCCGCACCGGGGTCCTGCAGACGTGAGGCTCGTTTCGACGGTTCCGGCGCTCACGCCCATGCGCGCCCGTGTGGTGCTGTTCGACATCGACGGCACGCTGCTGCGCTGCGGCGGACAGGCGGGTGTGGCTTTCTTGGAGGCGCTCGCCGAGGTCTTCGGCCCTCAGGGCGTGCGCGCCGGCCAGCTCCGCGAGGGCTACAGCTTCGCGGGCCGAACGGATCCGCGCATCGCTCTCGATCTGATGGCGCGCGCGGGCATCGGCGAAGCGGAGGTACGCGCGCGCCTGGGCGAGGTGCGTGCTTGCTATCTGCGACGGCTCGGCGCGCGGCTGGATCCGCGGCGGGTCGAGATCCTGCCGGGCGTTCGCGAGCTGCTCGAAGCGCTACGGCAGCGTTCGGACCTCGTGCTCGGGCTGCTCACCGGCAACTGGCTGGGCGGCGCCCGCCTCAAGCTCGGTGCACTCTGTCTCGAGGAGCACTTTTCCTTCGGCGCCTATGGTGACGACGGCATCGACCGCCACGAGCTGCCGCCCTTCGCGCTCGCTCGCGCCAGCGCGCTGTGCGATCGCGAGGTGGAGCCCCGCGAGGCGCTGGTCATCGGCGACACGCTCGAAGACGTGCGGTGCGCTCGCCACCACGGCATCCCGGTGCTCGCGGTGGCCACGGGCCGCACCAGTGTCGAGGAGCTGCGGGCAGGCGGCGCCGACTGGGCGGTGCCGTCGCTCCGGGACGCACCAGCGGTTTGTGGGGCGCTCTCGTGACCCAGGAGGGTTCGGCGACCGTCCGTCCGCTGCCGCTGGATACATGGCACGGCGCGCGCGGCGCGCGTTGGGTGGACCGTCGAGGTCATCGGATCCCCGCGCACTACGGCGATGCCGCCGCCGAGGCGCGGGTCGTACGCGTCGCCTGCGGGCTCCTCGACCGCAGCGAGATCGCTCGGCTCGAGCTCCTTGGCGCCGACCGCCAGAGGTTCCTCAACGGTCTCGTCACCGTCGACGTGGTCCAGCTCGAAGAAGGGCGCGGCATCTATGGTTTCGCGACCGGGCCGAAGGGCCAGGTGCTCTCGGACCTGGCGCTGCACTGCCTGGCCGACCGGCTGTGGCTCGAGCTGCCGTCCGGGCTCGAGGGAGAGCTGCGCCGCCACTTCGAGAAGTACGTCGTGGCTGACCGTGTCGAGGTGCTGTCGCTGCAGGAGATGCTGCCGCTCGTCCTGATCGGTCCCGGCTGCGAGGCGGCGCTGGCGAGCTGCGGCGTCGAGGCGCCACGCTCGGGTTGGGGCAACACCCGCGCTGCGCTGTTCGACTCCCAGGTGCAGCTCTCGCGACACGAGCGCCTGGGCGAGTCGGCGGTCACGGTGTGGACGGCGTCGGCCATCGCCGACGAGATCGCGGACCGCCTGGTCTCCGAGCTCGGAGCGGTGCCGGTCGGCGACGATGCGGCCGAGGCGCTGCGCGTGGCGGCCGGTATCGGACGCTGGGGGGTCGACTTTGGCGCGCACAGCCTGCCGCAGGAGACCGGAGTCGAGGCGGCGGTGGACTACCGAAAGGGCTGCTATCTGGGGCAGGAAGTCGTGGCGCGGCTGCACTACCGGGGCCAGGCGCCGCGCCTGCTGCGCTCGCTCGTGCTGCCGCCGACTCCTCCCTGTCGGCGCGGGCTCGAGGTGCGATTCGAGAATCGCGCCGCGGGCCGGCTCACCAGCGTGGCACTCTCACAGCGAGGGGATCGCCAGGTCGGTCTCGCGATGCTGCAGCGACGCGCCAGCGAGCCCGGCACTGCCGTCGAGCTAGAAGACGGGACGCCCGCCGTGGTCTGCCTGGCTGGGGGCGCGGTCGAAGCGGACTTGCCGCGGGAGCGGTAGGTGCTTCGAATCGTTCGCCGGCCCTGCCGGCGGGCGATTCTCAGCTCACCGCGAACGAAGAGCCGCAACCGCAGGTGCCGGTGGCGCGCGGGTTCTCGAACTTGAAGCCACTGCCGGACACGCCCAGGTTGTAATCGACCACGGTACCCGCGAGATACCGATAGCTGATCGGGTCGACGAACACCGAGAGCCCGTCGTACTCGATCACGAAGTCGGTCGGACGGCCCTCGCGCTCGAAGTCCAGGGCGTACTCGAAGCCGCTGCAGCCGCCGCCGCGCACGGCCACGCGAAGCCCGAAGGAGTCCTCGATGCCCTCCTCGTCCCGGGTGAGCTTCACCATCCTGACCGCCTTGGGAGTCAGGCGCAGCGGTGGAGGATCCTCGCCGGTGTCCGCCGCGGGCACCGGCTTGGCGTCCTGCTTCCCAGGCTCGGGGATCAGCAGGATGGTTTCTGAGGGGGCGGTGGGCTCGGGCATGGAGGGCTCCGGGTGAGGGCGGCTCGTCACAGCGACAACACGGCGCGAATCGCCCTTGTTCCAATGTAGTGGCGACGCGTGGCGCTGTCAATCGACACACCGCTGTGCGACCCGCGGCGGCTGAGGGCCCGCGGCTATGATGGACCGGTGCTGAGGGCGATCCTTTTCGATTTCAACGGCGTGCTGCTCGACGACGAGGGCGTCCACTTCGAGCTCTTCCGCCGCATTCTCGGCGAGCTGGGGATCGAGCTCGACGAGGGTGTGTACTACCGCGATTACGTGGGTTTCGACGACGAGGCGGGGTTCGCGCACGCGCTGCGCGGACGGGAAGACCAGGCCGACGATCTGCTGCTCCGGCGGCTGTGCGCGCGCAAGGCGGCGTACTACCAGGAGCACTTCCGACAGCATCCGTACCCGTTCTTCCCCGGCGCGGCGAGGCTGGTGCGCGAGGCTTCCGGTGCCGGCGTCGACCTCGGGATCGTGAGCGGCGCGTTGCGCTCGGAGATCGAGCCGGCGCTGCGGCAGGAGGACCTGCTGGGATATTTCAAGGTGATCGTCGCCGCCGAGGACACCCAGACCTCGAAGCCGGACCCGGACGGCTATCTTCTGGCGATGAGCCTGCTCAACAGCCGCCAGCCCCTGCCGGAACGCCTGCTCCACCCGCACGAGGTCCTGGCGATCGAGGACACCGAGGCCGGCCTGCAGGCGGCGTCCGCGGCCGGCCTGCTCACCCTGGCGGTCTCGCACACGCAGCCGCCCGCGGCGCTGGGTCGCGCCGACTTGGTGGTAGAGCGGCTCGCAGACCTGAGCCTGGCGGAGCTCTCGGGCCGCCTGCTGGAGGTCAGCCGCCGATGAGCTCCGTGCGGGATGGGGGCGCTGCGGGAGGACCGGTGCCGGTGGCGGGACGCAACGGCGGCCACATCGAGGTGATCACGGGCGGGATGTTCTCCGGCAAGAGCGAGGAGCTGGTGCGCCGGCTGCGGCGAGCGGTGATCGCTCGCCAGCAGGTGCAGGTGTTCAAGCCGGCCGCCGACCTGCGCTCGGCCCCCGAGCGGCTGGTCACCCGTGACAAGCGCGAGCTCGACGCCTTGGCGGTGGCCTCGAGCCGGGAGCTACGGGCGTCGCTCGAGGCCGGCGTCGAGGTCATCGGCATCGACGAGGCACAGTTCTTCGACGACGCCCTGGTCCACCTGCTCCAAGAGCTGGCCGATCGTGGTCTGCGGGTGATCGTCGCCGGGCTCGACCTCGACTACCGCCGGCGTCCGTTCGGACCCATGCCGGAGCTGCTGGCGGTTGCGGAGTACGTCGACAAGATGCACGCCGTGTGCGTGCGCTGTGGCTCGCCCGCGCAGTACTCACAGCGCATCGCCGGACCCGAGGATCAGCGCCACCTCGGCGACACCGAGTCGTACGAGGCCCGCTGCCGCGCCTGCTACCAGCCGTTCCGATCGCACGGCGACGAGGAACCGCCAGCCACCGGGCTGGTCGCCGAAGCGGCGGCGCGAAGGGGGCCGGAATAAGACCCCGGGTGGCTCGCGGTTGTAACGTTGCCGTCCGTCCTGTTGCTCGGACGTTGTGGCTCGGGTAGCGCTGCTCCTCGCCGGCGCCCTCCACCACCACCGTCCGGCCGGCCTCGGGAGCTCCAGGGCTCGAGGCCCGAAGTCTTGGGGGATACCAGATGTTTTTCGACCCGATGTACCTCGTGTTCCTCGCGCCTGGCCTGCTGCTGTCGCTGTGGGCCAGCTTCCGCACCAAGTCCGCCTTCAAGAAGTACTCGCGGGTGCGCTCTGCGAGCGGCGTCACTGGCGCCCAGGCGGCGCAGCGCCTGCTCCAGCAGGCCGGCATCCACGACGTCGAGATCGTGGCGACCCACGGCGTGCTCTCGGACCACTACAACCCGGTGACCAAGAAGCTGGCGCTGTCGGAGCCGGTCTTCGCCACCAACTCGCTCGCCGCGATCGGCGTCGCCTGCCACGAGGCGGGTCACGCCATCCAGCACGCGCAGAACTACAGGCCGCTATGGCTGCGCTCGGCGCTGGTGCCGACCGCCAAGATCGGCAGCAGCCTCGGCTACATCGTGATGGTGGTCGGCCTGATGATGCAGTCTGTCCAGGGCCAGAACGTCGTGCTCCTCGGCGCGTTGTTGTTCTCCGCCGTGCTGCTGTTTCAGATCGTCACCCTGCCGGTCGAGTTCGATGCGTCGGCGCGCGCCAAGAAGCTCGCGGTCGAGCATGGCCTGCTGCTGCCGCAGGAACGCGAGGGCATGGACCGGGTGTTGAACGCCGCGGCGCTCACCTACGTGGCCGCAGCGGTCTCGACCCTGCTCACCCTGCTCTACTTCCTGATGCGCGCGGGGCTCCTGGGGGGCCGGCGCTGAGCGGAGCGGGCTAGCAGCCCGTGGTGGAACCCCCGTGGGCTGCGTTGGGAGCGCCGTGGGGCCGTATGCTCATGCGGTGCGCGGGGAAGGTTCTTCGCCTGCAGAAGGCTTTACCGGCGCCTCGGGGTTGGCGCGCGAGCGGTGGCGATGCTGGGTCACACGCTTCGCGAGCGCAACACCGCAGACGGCCCCACGCCGCCCCCTACCAGAGCCGCGCCGCGGCGACGTCGGTGCAGGCAAGCTGCCCGGGGCAGCTTGCTTGCACCCACCCTTTGGGCGCGGGGGTTTCGAGACCCCGACTGCGTTGGGCCTCCTGCACGATGTCACCGCATCGCGTTCGTCGGCCACGCCTTGCCAGCGGCCGCAGATCCCCGCGCGCAGCCTCACGCGGGTTTCACCACGGGCTGCTAGGGCGCTATACCGGCTCGCCGAGCAGCGTCACGAGCTCGTCCTGCTTTTCCTCGAGCAGCTCGGGGGTGCTCGCCTCGAGCACCAGACGCAGCAGCGGCTCGGTGTTCGACGGCCGCACGTTGAACCACCAATCGGGGAAGTCGATCCGGATGCCGTCGATCCGGTCGAGGCGGCCTGCGGCGTAGCGTTCCACGAGTTCTCGCATCGCGCCGTCCTTGTCCTCGACCTCGAAGTTGATCTCCTCGCTCTTGGCGTAGCGGCGCAGCGGCGCAACGAGCGCGCTCGTCGGCTTGCCATGCCGTGCGAGGAGCTGGAGCACCTCCAGCACCGCCAACATCGACGAGTCGGCGAAGTAGGTCTCGGGGAAGTAGTAGTGCCCGGCGAGCTCGCCGCCGAAGACGCCATCGAGCCGCCGGAGCGTCGCCTTGATGAACGAATGGCCCACCCGTTCTTGCACCGGCTCGCCGCCGCACTCGCGGATGTACTCCGGAACCGCGCGCGAGGAGCGCACGTCGTAGACCACTGCCTTGCTGCCGCGCTCCACAGCGCGGTTCCCGCGCTGGAGCTTCGCGCCGCCGATCAGCGCCGTCGCCAGGTCGCTGCCGATCGGCCTCGCTTGCTCGTCGACGAACGCCGCGCGGTCGGCGTCCCCGTCGAACGCCACGCCGAGGTGGGCGCTCGACTCGGTAACGGCCGCGCGCACGTCCCGCAGGTTCTCGAGCTTGAGCGGGTTGGCTTCGTGGTTCGGGAAGGTGCCGTCGAGCTCGAAGTAGAGCGGCAGCAGCTCGATGCCGACGCGCTCGAGCAGCGGAGCGTAGAGCGCGCCCATGCCGTTCGCCACGTCGACGGCGACGCGCAGCCTGGCGGCGGCGATGGCCGCGACGTCGATGCCGCAGGCGGGACCGAGCAGGTGCTCGGCGTAGGCGTCGAAGATCGGTCTCTGGTCGAGCGAGCCGCGCCGCGAGGCCGGGCTCGGCGCCTCCGAGCCGGTCGCGAGCTGCTCGATGCGCGGGATGCCGTCGTCGCCCGAGACCGGCCGCGCCTGCTCTAGGCTGAACTTGAAGCCGTTGTATCGAGCAGGGTTGTGACTCGCGGTGACCTGCACGCCGCCGGCTGCACCGAGGTGGCCCACCGCGAAGTAGCTCATCGGCGTGGTCGCGAGGCCGACGTCGACCACGTCGCGCCCGGTTGCGCGCAGGCCATCGACCAGGGCCGCGAGAAGTGGCACCGAGTGCGGCCGCATGTCCCGCGACACCACCACGGGGCCGCGGGCGCCGTGCTCGTCGAGTAGCGTCGCGAACGCTCCGCCGATGCGCTCCGCGAGCGCCTCGTCGACCGTGTCGGGGTAGATCCCCCGCACGTCGTAGGCCTTGAAGACACCAGCCATGCTCTCGAGCCCCCCTCTTGGCAGCCCGCCTCGTCAGAGGACGGCGGGGGCTTGGAGGTTACCCGATGGCAGCTTTGGCGGGCCTCAGCGTCCCTGGCGCGCCAGGAAGTCGGCCAGCGATCTGGCCACGTCGGCGGGGCGCTCCAGGTGGGGAAGGAGTGCTGCGTCCTCGAACACCTCGATCTCCGCTGCGCGGAGCTGGCGCAGCCAGAGGTCCGCGGCCTCTACTCCTGGACTCTTCGCGGCGCGGCCCCAGCCGAGCCAGACCGGCTGCTCGACCCGCTGCAGGATGGCGGAGACGCTGTGGTTGAGGAATCCCGAGACGTACGCGGCGATCGGACCATGGGCGCCGGGCAGGTGGCTCGACCGGTAGTGCTCCTCGAGCAGCGCCGGTCCGACCCGCTTGGGGTCGGCGAACACTTCCCGGCGCAAGTGATGGCCCAGGGCGGCGTGGCTGGTGAACGCGTTGAGTGCGGAGGTTCCGACGATCGGAAGGCGGAGCATCCGGTGCAACACCGTGTCCTTGAGGTCGGGCTCGTCGCCGTGGAGATCGACTCCGAGCGGAACCGAAAGCGCGAGCGCCCGCACCAGCTCGGGGTGGTCGACGGCGACCTGGGCCGCGTAGGCCCCGGACAGCCCCGCGGCGACCAGCGTGCACGGTTCACCGACCGCTTCGTGGAGGAAGTCCGCCAGCAGGTCCAGGTAGAGGTGGCTGTCGTAGCGTAGCCGTGGCCGGTCCGAGTCGCCCCAGCCGAGCAGGTCGGGAGCCCAGATCCGGTGACGTGTTCCGAGTCGCTCGGTGACCTCCCGCCACTCCAGGCTGCTGTGCCCCGGGCCGATCGAGTGGAGCAAGACCACCAGGGGCCCGCGCGCGCCCACCCGGCGATAGGAGATCTGGCAGTCGCGCCACCGGAAGCGCTGCGGCTGGCCCCACCGCTGGGGCGACAATCGGCGGGCGCGCTGAGCGACCACCGCGTTGACGAGAGCCGGCAGCCCCAACGCCGCGCCACCTACGAGGAGCCCGCGGACCAGCCGGTTCCGCCGTCTTCGGCGCTGGTCCTCTTCGGGGGTCTCTGCCATCCTGGGGACGTTAGCAGAGCGTTCCGGCGCGGGATCGCGCCGACTCCTCTGCGGCGTGTAGCCTGGAGGGCATGGCGCGCGAGCTGATCGTCGGCTGGGCGGGAAAGCACCACCGGGAACCCTGGAAGACCCTCTGCGCCGACCTGCGCCGGCGGATCGCCCGCTACTCCCCGATCCGGGACGTGGTGGTACGGACGCGAAGGACCGACGAGCCGGGCCGCCTCGACGAAGAGGCGGCCGCGCTCCTGGCGGCTCTTCCCGAACCCTGCCGGGTCGTGGCGCTGACCCGGTCGGGCCGCCAGCTCGGCTCGGAGGAGCTCGCCGCCTGGCTCGCCCGCGAGCGCGCCGAATGGCCGCACGCCCTGGCTTTCCTGATCGGGTCGGATCTTGGTCTGGGGTCGCGGGTGGTCGAGCGCTCGAGCCTGCGCCTCTCGCTCGGTCCGATGACGCTCACCCACGAGACGGCGCGCCTGGTGCTCTACGAGCAGCTCTACAGGGCATTCGCGATCGAGCACGGAATAAAGTACCATCGCGCCCCGTTTTGAGCGGCCTGATCGGATCCGGGCCCGGCCGTCGCCGAGCGACAGCCGTCCGGGTCACGCTCGGCTGTAACAAGTCGTCGCCGCCCCGTCCAGCGGGCGCGGCCAAAGACGGGCCAAAGACGGAGGTACCGGTCGTGCCTGCGAGAAAGTCAGCCGTGTCGGCCAAGAAGTCGGCCAAGAAGTCCGCCAAGAAGTCCGCCAAGAAGTCGGCCAAGAAGTCCGCTGCAAGGTCCAGATCCTCGTCCACGCGCGCTGGCGCGAAGACGGCGCGCAAGTCACCGGCCTCCAAGGGTCGGGGTGCGGCTCGAAAGACCATCACCGCCAAGACCGGAGCCAAGTCCAACGTGAAGAAAGCCACCAAGGCGGCCCCGAAGAAGTCGACTCCCAGTCGAATCGGCAAGGGGAAGTCCGCCAAGAAGAAGGCCGCGAGGAAGCCCGCCACAGCGGCGTCGAAACAGCCGGGCACCAAGACCGTGAAAAAGTCCGCGACGCGCGCCACCACGGCGCGTCGGACCGCCGCGACCAGGAGCACCGGCGCCAAGACAGCCCGGCCCAAGGCCACCGCGACAAAGCGCACAACCAAGCGCAAGGGCGCCGCTGCGGCTGCGGCGGTTCCGAAGCAGGCGGCGCCGCGCCTAGCGCCGGCCCGCAAGCGCGTCGATGCGCCGCAGGTCGCGGCCGGGGAGCAAGAGCAGCTGCGGACCAAGCTGCTGGCGGAGCGTGAACAGGTGGTCAGGCTCTACGAGAACGACATGCGAATGAGCCTGCTCCCCGACCCGGACGTCACCGACGACCTCGTCGATCGGGCCACCAGCGCGTACTCCCGGGAGCTCCACTTCGCGATTTCCGACGGCGAGCGAGAGCGCTTGGTCCTGATCGACCAGGCCTTGGAGCGGTTGAACCAGAACGCGTTCGGGACATGTCTCGCGTGCAAGCGCCCGGTGCCATCGGCTCGGTTGCAGGCGGTTCCCTGGGCGCGCTACTGTACGGATTGTCAGGAGCTGGCCGAGAAGGGTCAATTGCGCGAGCCGTGATGGCGCTGCTGCGGACCAGAGCTCGGATCCGTGACCGGGACAGCAGAGCGGCCACACCGAATCGCGACCCGAGACACGTGGAGAGGCCCGGAGACAGGCCCAGGTGAAACCGAAGACGGTCGCGGGCCTGCTCGTTGCTCTGCTGGTCGTCGTCGTCGTTTCGTTCGTCTCCGTACTCAACCGCGACCTCCTGGCGCAGCCGTTCGCGCTCACCGGGCGGTGGAACGTGCCGCTGTGGTCGGTCTTGTTGGCGGTGTTTCTCGCGGGGTTCCTGCCGATCGCCCTGCGGCTCGCGCTCCACGGCGCGCGACGCGACCTCGAGGAGCGCGAGAAGAGGCGCGAGACCAGGGAGGCGGAGAGCCTCGAGCACTCGTTTCGCCGCGCCCTGGATCTCCACGCGGACGGCCAGGTGGTGCGGGCAACGCGCGAGCTAGAGGTCGTGCTCGACGAGCGCCCCGAGCACTTCGCCGCGCTTCTCTTGTACGGCGTCTGCCAGCGTCAGCTCGGCAAGCCCGACGAGGCGCTCCTCGCGCATCAGCGGGCCGCGGCTGCGGCGCCGAGGAGCGTGGCCGCTCTCTACCAGCTGATCTCCGACTACGAGGCGCGCGGCGATCGAGCGGTGGCGGAGGAGATCCGCAGCCGGATCCTGCGCGAGTTCTCGGATCGCGGCCTGGCGGTGCTGCGACACCGGCGCACCGCCGCGATGGAAGCCGAAGACTGGCGAGAGGCCACGAGACTCCAGGAGGAGATCGACGGGCGGTTGCACGCGCTCGGAGAGAGACCGCGCAGCGGTCCCGAGGTGCGCCTCGGCATCGCCTACCGCCGCGGGGTCGCGCTGCTCGAGGAAGAGCGACCAGCGGACGCCGCCGAGATCTTCGGCGCGCTGCTCGCGGATCATCCACAGTTCCTGCCTGCCCGCATCATGCTGGGTGAGGCCCACCTGCTCGCGGGCAGTACGGAAGAGGCAGTGGAGGAATGGCGCCGCGGCTTCGAGACCACCCGCAGTCCGGTGTTCCTGCGTCGCATCGAGGATCACTGCATCGAGCGTGGCGAGCCGGAGCGAGCCATCGAGTGCTTCCACGCGCTCGCCGCCTCGACCGACAAGGATCTGCTGCCGCGCTTCTTCCTCGGCAAGCTGTACTACCGGTTGGAAATGCTCCCCGAGGCGTTCAAGGTGCTCGAGCCGCTCGAGAAGCGCCTGGAGGCGTCACCCACGTTCCACTTCCTCCTCGGCCGGCTGCACGAGCGCCGAGGTGAGATGGCGCGTGCGGCGCGCCACTATCAGGCCTGCGCGCGCCAGCTCGGCGCCCACACCGCGGAGTTCGCGTGCCGGGAGTGCGGCCACCGGTTCGAGGACTGGCGAGATCGCTGCGAAGGTTGCGGATCGTGGGGCTCGGTAGAGATGTCCTTCGAGGAGGAGCACCTCTCGGACGAAGAGCTCGGTCTGGTGCGGCTGCCGTCGTGGACCGCGAGCGAGGCCGGGTGAGCGCAGCGCGCGGCGGCACCAAGGGCTCGACTCCGAAGGGCCCCGCGGTCACTTTCGAGGAGCTGGCCAAGCGCATCGGCGACGGCGAGGTGCAGGGGGTCTACCTGGTCGGCGGCGACCGGGTCCTCTCCGAGCCGGCTGCCCGGCGCCTGGCCGAGACGCTCGCTGCCCAAGCGGGATGTGCGGTCACCGAGCATCGGCGTCCGGCCTCCCTCCAACCGGCGCTCGCCGACCTGCGGACCTACTCTCTGTTCGAGAGCGCGAAGGTCGTGCTGGTGGTCGAAAGCGCCACCTTCGCCGACCGCGCCGCCGCCGCCGACCTGATCGACGAAGCCGCCGAAGAGCTGCCGCTTGGCGAGGCGGAGCGCCTGAGCGGCCGCGAGACCGAGGCTGCCGGTCGGTTGCTGCTGGTCCTGCGTCTTTTCTCGGTCCGGCCCGAGGCGGCCACCCGCGAGCAGGCGGAGGCGCTGCTGGACCGGCTGCCGGCGGCGGTGCTGCAGGGCGGGGCTGGGCGTCGTGGCCGCGGCGGTCGCGCCAGGGGCAAGCGACAGGTGCAGGAGCTGCGCGGCGGGCTCGCGCTGCTGCTCCAGCGCGCGCTCGCAGCGGGCCTGGAGGGCTGGGTGGAGAGCGACCTGGCCGAGCTCGAGCGCGCTCTGGTGCAGGGACTGCCCGAGCGGCATTCCTTGGTGCTCGCGGAGAGCGCGGTCACGGAGGACCATCCGCTGGTGGCGCTCCTTGTCGCTCGCCGCGCCTTCGTGAGGTTGGGTGCTCTGAGCGTCGACCGTGGCGGCGAGCTGCTTGGTCTCGACGGGCTCGCCAAAGAGCTGCGTCGCGAGACCGGTGCGGCAATCCGGGCCGACGCGCTCGCCGAGCTCGGGCGGCGTACCCTGCGCCGTGGCGCCGATCCTGGCGAGGTGGACGCCGAGTCGAGCGCTCGGTTCGCCGCCGAGTACCGCAAGCTGGCCGCGCTCTCGGGTGGTGCCGAGGTGAGCCTCGACCAGGTGCGGGAAACGGTGGAGGATCGCGGCGACGAAGACGTATGGAAGCTGCTGGACGACATCGGCGGAGGAGACGCCTCGAGCGCCGCAACACGCCTGCGGCGGCTGCTGCTGCACGCGGACGACGCAGTCGCGGCGCGATTCTCCGTGTGGAGCCTAATCGCGGATCTCTGCCGGCAGGTGGCGGTGGTCCGCTCTTTTATCGACCGGCGCGTGGTGGGTGCCGGCGAGCGCAACTACCGTCGATTTCAGGAGCGACTCGCCAACGCTCTGCGTGCCCCGCTGCCGGGCGGCATCGAGAATCCGCTCGGCAACCTGCATCCCTATCGCCTGCATCGCGTCTATCTAGCAGCTTCCCGCCTGCGTGGCGCGCCCATCGAGTCGCTGCCCTGGCGCGTGCTCGAGACGGAGGCTCGGCTCAAGGGCGAGAGCGGCGATCCCGAGACCGCGCTGTTCGAGCTCGTGACAGCCTTGGCGACCGGACAGCTGGAGGGGAAGGAAGCGGCTGCGAGGCGGTGAGGCAGTAGCTTCCTGGCCACAGCCCCTCTGTCCTGCTGTACGGTCTCTCATGCCCGAGCTCCCCGAAGTCGAAGTGCTCCGCCGCAGCCTCGAAGGCCTGGTGCTGGGCAGGCGGATCGTGCGGGCTCGCGCGCTGTCGCCGGCTCTGCGGGAGCCGTTGCGACAGGGCGAGCTGCGCAAGCTCGTCGACGGCCGCCGCATCATCGCCTTGCGACGGCGCTCGAAGTATCTGCTCCTCGATCTGGAGCGCGACGCCACGCTGGTGGTACACCTCGGCATGAGCGGTCGTCTCACGCTGGACCATCGCGCCAACCCGCGCCTGCTCCACGAGCACGTGGTGCTCGACCTCGACGACGACGAACAGCTTCGCTTCCGCGACCCGCGCCGGTTCGGTCTGGTCTTCGCGCTGCCCACGCAGGGGCTCGCGAGCGACCGGCACTTCGTGCGGCTCGGCGCCGAGCCGCTCGATGCCGCGTTCCAGGCCGACGACCTGTGGCGCTCCGGCCGCCGCCGCCGCACCTCGATCAAGGCGCTGCTGATGGATGCCGGAGTGATGGTCGGTGTCGGCAACATCTACGCCAGCGAGGCGCTCCACCTTGCCGGAATCGACCCGCGGCGGCAGGCCGCGCGGGTCTCGCGGATGCGCTACGGGCGGTTGCTGGGGGTGGTGCGCGAGGTCCTCGAACGCGCCATCGCATCCGGCGGCACGACGCTCAACGATTTCGCCGACGCGGTGGGCGAGCCCGGGTACTTCAGCGTCTCGCTCGCGGTCTACGATCGCGAGGGCGAGACCTGCCTGCGTTGCGGAGGTGTGGTGCGGCGGATCGTGCAGGGGAATCGCAGCACCTACTTCTGCCCGCGGTGCCAGCGATGACCGAGGAGGCGCAAGCCCGGCGTTTCGCCGGGGGCGTGACCACGCTCGGCGTGGCGGGAGGCAGCGGCTCCGGCAAGACCTCGGTGGCGCGAACCATCCTCGAGAGGGTGGGGCCCACGCGCATCGCGTTCCTGGTGCAAGACGCCTACTACCGCGACGTCGAATGGCGCAGCGAGGAGC
>DATLFI010000155.1:0-12533 GCA_035524895.1 Thermoanaerobaculia bacterium
CGCCAGGATCATCACGGTGTCGTCGGTGTGGACGATGCGCTTCATGTTGTTGTACATCACCGGCAGCATCGGCGGTCCCGCGGTCGAGCCGAAGCCGAGCAGGCAGCGTTCGCCGAGCGGCCGTAGCTCCGGGTCGTCGTAGGGCCCGACCGGAAGGTCGAGCCACCAAGCGTCGCCGCTGTTGGGGCGCTGGAAGTCGGCAAGCCCCGCGAGGCGCTTGCGACCCTCCGCGTTGGGTGGCGGCATCTGGCCGTTGGGGGGAGCGGTGATGATCGAGGTGGGGTACTTGCCGCCGATCTGGAACGCGCTGCTGCCGATGTCGACGTAAAACGCGTTGTAGCCGCCGACGCCGCCGGCGGCGCCGGAGAACTCCGGCACATAGATCTCGGTGCCGCCTGCCGGCGGCGCGCTGCGGTTCGGATCGCTCGGCTCATAGTCCTTGGCGAGGTTGCCGAGCCAGTACGCCGAGAACTCCTTCGCCTCGGCTTCGGTGAAAGTGGGCTTGTTCGCAAAGCGGGCAGGACGGTTGAGCGGCGTGAGGGTCGCCACGTCATAGGTGCCGCTGAGGTCGGGCCGTCCGTCCGGTCGTCGGGGGGCCTTCGAGTCTCGGGCGCCTGCCGCGAGCAGCGGACCCGCGACCGCCAGCAGGAGCGCGCCGGAACAGGCGAAGGCGACGCCGGCCTTTGTCATCCTGCGGAGCTGTGGTCTGCGCATGGCGTGGCCTCCATTCCTGCCGTGACGAGTCGGTTCGACGAAGAGATTACACCGGCGGGTCGCTGGGCGTGTACCTGCGTCGCATCCGCGCCAACGAACCGGCCGCGCCCGTGAGCGGCGCAGGCGGCGCGGATAGGCTCGTCGTCGACAACGCGCTGGACAGGAAGAGAGCCGCCATGGAGCTGACGTCGTCGGTGGCGAAAGTGATCGGACCCGTGCTGCTGCTGCGGGCGCTCTCCCTCGTGATCGACCGCCGGCACTTCCTCGAAATGCTTCGGGGGCTGGAGCGCGCCATCCTGATCCATCTCATCGCCTGGGGTGGGATGGCCAAGGCCTCGGCGTTGATCCTCTTTCCCGGTGCCGTCGCGGTCAAGGCTCGCGCTCTCGAGCGCGTTGGATTCCTGAACGTGGTGCTGGCGGTCTGCTTCCTCGTCGGCGGCTACTTCACGTGGTTCGGCTACTTCGGGTCCTGATCCGGAAGTAGCGTGGAGAGTCGGCTCAGTCCATGAGCGCCTGATAGGTCATCTGCTGCATCATCTGGCGCACCGGGCAGGTGCCGTCTGGCAGGAGCTGGGTGAGCACGATGCCGACCAGCTCGTTCTCGCGATCGACCCAGAAGTGCGTGGTCGCGGGTCGGGCCGCATCTCAGGGTGCGTCGTCCCCGCGGCGCAAGCTGGACTTCGGGCGAGTGTCGCGGCGCTTCTCGAGCCAGCGGCAGCGTCTTCGCTGCCACGCGGTCACTCGGCCTGCAGCGACCGATTCGGATCGACCGTGGACGCGCGGCGCGCGGGCAGGTAGGTGGCCATCAAGCCCAGCAGAGCCATGGTGGCGGACACCGTGACGAAGGTCGCGACGTCGACGGGCTCCACCCCGAAGAGCAGGCCGCCGAGCATGCGCGTCGTCCCGATCGCCGCGAGGATGCCTACCAGCACTCCGGGCAGAACGACCTGGGCGCCTTGCGCGATCACCATGAGCTGCACCTGTCTCGGAGCGGCACCGAGCGCGATGCGCAAGCCGATCTCCCGGGTTCGCTGCGCGACCACGTAGGAGAGGACACCGTAGAGGCCGATCGCGCCGAGGATGAGGGCCAGCAACGAGGCGATACCGAGGGTGAGCATGGTGAACGAGAGTTGCACCATCGAGTCCGCCGCCAGGCCCGCCATCGTGTAGACGCGGTACATCGGCGCCTCCGGCGCGACCTCGCGCACCAGGGCGCGGATCTCGGGCGCGATCTCGTCGGCTCGCTTCGTCTTGACGACGTAGGCGGGGGACCCGAGGACCCAGCTCGTCGGCGAGGGGCCGACCAGGGCGGAGTAGACCAGCGCCTCGGGCTCGTCCCGCAAGCTGTACTGCATCACGTCCTCGACGACTCCGACCACCGTCTCCCACGACTCCAGGCCCTCGCGCTGCAGGCGCTTTCCGATCGGGTCCTCGCCTGGCCACAGGCGGTTGGCAGCCGACTGACCTATGACCACGTTGCCGAGGTCCGAGACGTGGTCGCTGTCGACGAAGGCTCGGCCCTGGAGCACGTCGATCCCCATCGTGGCGAAGTAGTCGCCGCCGGCCCAGGTCAGGCTCAACAGGGTGCCGGCATCCTCTTCGCTCACGCTCCCCTCGGTACGGTAGCGGACGCCCCGGACGCCCTCGTTCAGCGGCACGTTCTCGACGACGCCGACGCGCTCGACGCCTGGCAATGCCGCGATGCGTTGCATGAAGTCCATGTGGAAGCGGGCGAAGGAGGGCCCGTCCGTGAGGTGAGCACCCTCCGGAGCGATCTGGAACGTGAAGATGTCCTCGGTGTCGTATCCGGGGTCGACGTTTCGCAGCTGCCAGAAGCTCCGCACCAGCAGCGATGATCCGATCACCAGCACGATGGCGAGCGCGGTCTGCGCGATCACCAGTCCGGTACGTCCCCAGTGGCGCCGTCGCGTCGAGCCGCGACCGCCCTCGCGCAGTCGAAGGAGGTCCGGTGAGGAGGCCCGGACCGCGGGCACCAGTCCGAACAACAGCGCGGAGAACGCGGCCGCGGCGAGCGTAAAGAGGAGCGTCGGCCCCGTGATGCCGACCTCGGCGAGTCGCGGGATGTCAGGAGGCGCTGCGCGGACCAGGATCGGCACACTCGCCCGCGCGAGCGCGAGCGCCAGGACCGCTGCGAGCGCCGCAACGACGAGCGCTTCCGCCATCTGCGAGCGAATGAGCTGGCCGCGTCCCGCGCCGATCGCCCGCTGCACCGCGAGGTCGCGTTGCCGGTGCTCCGCGCGGACCAGAAACAGGTTCGTGACGTTGGCGCAGGCGATCAGCAGGACGATGCCGACGGCACCCAGCAGCAGCCACAGTGGCGTCGCAACGCCGCCGAGGAGCTCCTTCTCGAGAGGACGCACGATGGGCTGGTACTGCTCGATCAAGCGGGCATAGTTGGCGGATCCGCCGAACCGATCCGGCAACTGCCGGGCCAGCGTCGCGAGCTCCGCGATCAGGGACTCGTCCTCCGCGCCAGGCGCCACTCGGGCCACGAGCGACATCCCGAACCGACCGGGCACGATCTCTTCCGGGCGAAGGACGAACGGGAACCAGAGCAACGTGCCGTCGTTCGGGAACCAGAACTCCGGTCCCATGACGCCAATCACCATGCGGTCCTGGCCGGAAACGGAGTACGTGCGGCCGATCACCTCGCGATCGCCCCCGAACCACGTCATCCACAATCTATGGCTGAGCACTACGACGCGGTCCTCGTCCTCCGGCACCGGGAGCCGGCCCAGAAGCGGTGAGACTCCGAGCGTGGGGAACAGCGATGCGGTCGAGACTGCCATCCGCACCCGCTCTACGCGGTCGTCGGCGCGGAGTGTGCTGGTGAAGTCGCTGTACGGAGCGATTCCCTCGAGCAGATCGGCTCGCTCGTCGTACTGCACGTAGAACTCCGTCGACAGGCCGAACTCCGGCGGCAGATCAGAGCCCGGAGCCGATCCGGCGATGGACACCAGCCGCTCCGTGTCCCGATATGGGAGCGGGTCCAGGAGCACGGTGTCGACGACACTGAAGATGCCGGCGTTGGCCCCGATGGCCAGGCCGAGCGTGCACACGGTCACCGCCGTGAAGCCGGGTGAGCGGCGCAGAGCGCGGAGGGCGTAGCGGAGGTCGTTGGTCCAGGCTTGGAGCATCAGCCGCGAATCCTTTGAGGGAGTGGGGAGTTTCCGGGGGTCCGACCAGCTCGGGTTCCAGCGCTCCGCGACGGCGGAGCGAACGAGGTCCAATGCCGCGAGGACCGAGAATCGCAGGGCGTGGAGGCGGCTCTGTGACGCGGCACGGTCGTGGTCGACTCGGAGCTGCTCGGCCATCTCCTCGCCGAACCGGGTTCGGAACGCGACCGGGAACAGGTGGAGGAGCCGGGGCAGGAGCGACCTCACGAGCGGTCGTCCTCCACGGCTCCCAGACGCCTCGCGGCCAGCGCGGCGACGCTCCGCAGTCGGCGCGCTTCGTCGGCGAGCGCTCTGCGGCCGTCGGCGGTCAAGCGGTAGTACTTGCGAGCGAGGCCCGGATGGGGTGCGGTCGATTCCGGCGCCTCGGCCTCATCGACCAGGCCCCACGACATGAGTCGGGCCAGCACTCGATACAGGCTACCGGCTCCGGGAGCCTGCGTGCCGCCGGACTCCGTCTCGACTGCGCCCTTCAGGGCGTACCCGTACAGCGGGCCGCTCGCCAGCGCCAGCAAGACGTGGTACTCGAGGCCGCTCATGCCGTCCGGGCTGCGTGCGCTCATCTTGGCCTGCTCCCCGGATGATACGTGCAGTCGGAATATATGTTGCGGGGGTAGTTGCCGCTCCGCGTGCCCCCCGCGCGAGGCAGCGGGTCCTGGACCGCTTCATCCTTGGGAGTCGTGTCCCGGATCCGCCTCGGCTGCGGGCGCCGCAGCTTCGCCGTGGTCAATGGTCAGCGTTTGAGCCGGTGACGTGAGGCCCCTCGGGCTGCCACAACTGGATGGGGTTTCCTTCGGGATCGTGGCAGCGTGCGAATCGGCCGTTGGGATACTGCTCGGGGTCGACCTCGACGGGGATTCCGGCGTCGCGGAGCTGGCGAGCCATCGCGTCCAGGTCATCGACGCGGAAGTTCACCATCCAGCCCTGCTCTGGTCGGTCGAAGTACTCGGTGTCCCGTGGAAAGGGCGCGAAGACCGTCGGCCCTGCGTCCTGCCGCCACGAACCCTCCTCGTAGGTCTCGGGGACCTGCAGGATCCCGAAATGCTGCTCGTACCAGGCGCCGAGTGCCTTGGGCTCCGTCGCTCGGAAGAACAGGCCGCCAATCCCTTTGACGCGTTCCATGAGTTTCATCCTCTCCAACGACCGAGGTGGACTCGACCGCCACCGATGGCACATCCCGATGCTCGTCGAGTCTCGCAGGCTCCGCGCGCGCGCGCTCCGCGAAGTCTCAGCCGCGTTTGCGCAGCGGTAGCAGCTCGCGTAGGCGCTGCTCGCGGAGGAAGAGGCCGCCCCACACGAGCACCCCGAGCACGATCGGCACGAAGTACGGGTCCCCGACGCGGAGATGGGCGCAGACCGCACCGCCCAGGTATCCGGTCAGCAGGATGGCTCCGAGAACCGAGGTCGCCGGGACCAGGTAGACGACGACACAGGCCAACTCGAGGATCGCGATCGGCAGGATCAGCGACTCGGCGAGGCCCAGGTGCGCCATTCCCTCTCGCACCGGAGCGCCTCCCCACAGCTTCATCGCCGCGCTCATCACGAAGACGAGCGAGCTGAGGGCCGAGATCGCTACGCCGATCCTGACGCGACTCTGCGGTGTCATCTGCGGCCGTTCTCTTCGATCTCGAGGTCGCCGGCGAAGACTGGACCACCCTGCTGGCCCTGGTAGACGGCTGACCCAGGTAGACGCCGTCACGACGGAGAGCGCTCCGCAGGGTGGTTCGTGCGCGCTCAGTTGGCGTTCTTCTTCTCCAGAGTCTCGCGCTCGAGGAGGCGTGCTCCGCGCAGGATGTTGCCCATCGCGTAGTTGCCTTCGTGGCACCCGTACTCGTACACCTTGCCGTCGGTCACCGGCCAGGTGAAGTCGCCGGTCCAGGGCGCTGTCCAGCGCGACGGATCCTCGACCGTGAACTCGTAGTGCAGGGAGTCGGCGTCCTTGCGGGTGAAGCGCTCGGTGACCTTCAGCGTGCTGGTGGTGCCGCCGAAGGCGCCTGGCTGGTGGCGGAAGTTGGTGGTCTCCACCACCAGCGTGTCGCCCTCCCACCGGCCGATCGAGTCGCCGAACCAGAAGGTCATCTCGGGCGGCGCGTGCTCCGAGTCGATGCGAATGACCCGCACGTCGTGGACCATCTCGTTGAGCAGCATCACCCGATCCTTGGTCTGCACGATGCGCTTGACGTTGTTGTAGAGCGACGGCAGCGCCGGCACGGTCGAGGAGAAGCTGGTCAGGCAACGGTCCGCCGTGGTGCGGCTCTCCGGGTCGTCGTAGGGGCCCGGCCGATCCGAGTCGAGCCAGAACGCAGTGCCGTCGTCCCGGCCGAAGCTGCCGCGCAGCGCGCGCATGCGCTGCATGGCCTCGGCGGTCATCGGCGGGCGGCGACCGTTGGGCGGGTCGGTGAGAATCGAGGTCCGGAACTTGCCATCGACGATGACGACCGAGTCGCCGCGGTCGATCCAGAAGTTGTTGTAGCCGCCGACGGCACCCGCGCCCGAGATGCCGATCTGCGACTCGTCGAGGCCCACCGGTGGAGCGCCACCCGCGGGCGGCGCCTCGCGGTCGGGGTCACTCAACTGCTCGCGCTTGGCCACGAACTCCTGCTCGGCCTCGATGATCTTCTGCGCCTGCTCCGGAGTCAGGTACAGGTTGTTGCCGAACTCGGCCGGTCGCTCGAGCGGCGTCAGGGTGGCAAGGTCGTAGGTGCCCGACAGGTCGGGTCGGCCATCGGGCATGCGCGGGATGCCGTTCTCGGCTACGGCGGGTGCGGTCCCCGCGAACAGGACGGTCAGGACGGACAGGGCCCAACGGCTCATCGGTGCGCTCTCCATGGGATCTCCGGCCCGGACGGGCACGGATGGCGGACCCAAGTTCGACGTGCGGCGGCCGGCCGTTGTTTCCTCGCCGTCCCGCTCGAGCCGGGACCGCGCCGGGCTCATTGCTTCCAGAAGCTCCGCACGACGACCGCCACGATGACCAGGATCTCCAGCCGTCCGAGCCACATCAGGAGGACGAGGAGCAGCTTCTCCCAGCCGCTGAAGAAGGCGAAGTTGGCGGTCGGACCGACCTCGGCGAGCCCAGGCCCGACGTTGGCGAGGCAGGCGAGAGCCGCGCTCCAGGCGGTGACCAGGTCGGTTCCCCCCAGCGTGAGCAGCGTTGCACCAGAGACCAGGGTGATCGCGTACAGCACCACGAAGCCGCTCACGCTGCGGGTCACCTCCTCGGGCACCTGGGACTGACGGATGATGACCGGGATCACGGCGTTGGGCGAGAAGTTGAGACGGACCTCGCGCAGCGCGGTCTTGAGCGCGATCAAGACCCGCATGACCTTCATCCCGCCGGCGGTCGAGCCCGCCGAGCCGCCGATCAGCATCACGAACACCAGCACGGCCCGAGCCGCATCGGGCCAACGGTCGTAGTCGGCGGTGGCGAATCCGGTGGTGGTCATCAACGAGACCACCTGGAAGGTTGCGTCGAGCATCGCACGCCCAGGCGTTTGCTGGTGTCGCGCGACCAGGTCGACCGCGACCACCACGCTGGCTGTCGCCAGCAGCGCGAGGTAGAGCTGCAGCTCACGGTCTCCCCAGATGCGGCCCTTGCCTCGAAGCGCCACGTAGAACAGCGAGAAGTTGATACCGGCGATCGTCATGAAGACGATCAGGACCAGCTCGACGAACGGAGAGGAGAACGCCGCGACGCTCGCGTTGCGCGGCGAGAAGCCGCCGGTCGAGAGGGTCGAGAAGGTATGGGTCAGGGCGTCGTAGAGGTCCATCCCGCCCACCAGCAGCAGGACGAGGCACGCCGCGCTGAGTGCCAAGTAGATCTCGAGCAGCAGCCGAGCGGTGGAGCGGACTCTCGGATGCAGGATCTCCTTGGTGGGCCCCGGCACTTCGAGCCGATAGAGGAATCGCGTACCGGGCCCGAGCTCGGAGAGTAGCGCCACGAAGATGACGATGATGCCCAGCCCGCCCAGCCACTGGGTCTGGCTGCGCCACAGGAGGAGGCCGCGCCCCTTCGACTCGATGTCGGTGAAAATCGAAGCGCCGGTGGTGGTGAACCCGCTCGCCGACTCGAACAGCGCGTCGATCCACGAGCCGGTGGCGCCCGTCAACAGGTAGGGCAGCGCGCCGAAGACGGAGGCCAGGAGCCACCCCCCCACCACGATCAGGATCCCCTCGCGCCGGTAGAGGCGGTCCTCGGGCTGGGCGCCGCGGGCCAGCACCAGCCCGGCCCCCAGGGTCAGCCCGGCGGCCAGGGCCAGGGCGAGAGCGTCGGCCGTCTCCCCGTACCAGAGGCAGGCCACGATCGGCAGCAACTCGGCGCAGGCCACCAGCTTCAGGATCCGCCCGAGCAGGCGAAGCACCGCGCGGACGTTCACCGCCAGGCGACGCGCACCGCAGCGCCGAACACCGGCGCCCGGCCCGTCCTCCACCGGCCCGGGACGGACGAGGGTCTCACCCCGATTCCTCCGGCCCCGGGAACAGCAGTCGAACCGTCGGCAGCTCGGAACGGTGCACGAACAGGATCGCCTGGTCGCCGGTCTCGAACCGATCCTGGGCGGTTGGGACGAACACGCGGGCGCCGCGGGCGACCGCACCGACCAGCAGGCCGTGCGGAGGGTTGAGCTCCTCGAGCGACACCCCGACCACCGCGCTGGCGGCGTGGATCGTCCGCTGTACGACCATCAGCTTGCCGCCTTCCAGCGAGATCAGGTTCTTCTTGTAGCCATTGCGGATGTAGTCCGTGATCCGCTCGGCGGCGAGAAAGCGCGGGGAGACCACGTGGAGCCGCTGCGACCGCTTCCACAGCCGGCTGGTCTCGGTCCGTCGCACCACCGCGATCGCCTCCCGCGCGCCGAGCTCCTGCGCCAGCAGGCAGGCCAAGAGGTTGGTCTCGTCGTGCGCCATCGCGGCGACGAATGCGTCGGGACGGTCGATGCGCTCCGCGCGCAGCAGACCCTCGTCGGTGGCGTCGCCGTGGAGCACCCTCACGTCGGGCATGGTCGCAGCCACTCGCTCCGCCTTGCTGCGGACGCGCTCGATCAGCGTGATGCTCGCCACCCGCCCGCGCATCGCGCGCGCCACGCCGACGCCCTTGCGCCCGGCGCCGCCGATCACCACCTGCCGAGGGTCCACGAAGTGGGAAGAGAACAGCTTCTCGACGCCCGGCGCGGCGTCGCTGGTACACAGCACCAGGGCCTGGCCGCCGCCCTGGGGACGTTGATCGGGGCTCGGAATCGAGAGCTCGTGGGCCGCGTCGAGGTAGCCGACGACCAGGCTGCCGGCCGGCATCGAGATCTCTCGTAGCGTGGCCTGGGAGGCGGCGCAGCCCGGCTCGATGTCGATCGTGCGGAGCTGGATCCGACCCTGGGCGAGATAGTCGATCTCGTGGGTGTTGTGGCCGAGGACGATGTTGAGGATCTGGGTCGTCGCCAGCACCTGGGGTGACAGCAGGAGGTCGGCGCGGAACAGGGTTTCGTAGCGCGTCCGGTAGGTGGTGAGCTCCTCGGTGGTCTCCAGCCGGACGGCGGTGCGCTGGGCGCCGAGGTCCTTGGCGAGCACCGAGGCGGTCAGGTTGGCCTCCTCCGAGTTGGAGGCGGCGATGAACAGCTCGGTGCCGGCCACCCCGGCGCGCTCGAGGATCGGGATCTGGGTGGCGTTGCCCGCCACGAAGGAGATGTCGAGCTGATCTTCCACGCGAGCTCGGCGGTCGGGGTCGACGTCGATCAGCACCACGTCGTGGCCTTCGTGGTCCAGCGTCACAGCCAGGTGGAACCCCAGCTCGCCTGCGCCCATCACGGTGAACCGCCTCGCCACGGTCGTCGATTGTAGACGGGGCGGAGGAGCGGCCCGCTCAGCCCACGACCTCGAAGTTCCTCATCATGGATTCGGTCGACCGGGATCCGCACCAAGAGGCGCCGAGCCCGGCTCGAGGATCATCCTAGCCACCATAGCCTCGGAGGGCTCGACGTCGTCGGTTCGAGGGCTGGCTGAAACATGGGACCCTGGACGCCGTACTTAGAGTGGCCATATACTTTGCAACGCAAGGTATCTGGTGGTACCTAGTTTAGCAACCGTCGCGACCAACGCGCCGCCCCGAGAAGCCACGATGACTCCAACGCCCCCTGCAGACCGAGAGCTCAAGCGAGGAGTGCTCGAGCTCGTGCTGCTGCGCCTGCTCCAGGACCGACCGGCCTACGGCTACGAGCTGGTTTCCGAGATCGCTCGCCGCACCGAGGGCGAGCTCGAGATCAAGGAGGGAACGCTGTATCCGCTGCTGTACCGGCTCGAGGAGCAGGGTTTGGTGGCTACCAGCTGGGAGACCCCCGAGAGGGGAGCGCCGCGGAAGTACTACCGCATCACCGAGGTGGGGGAGCAGGCGTTCGCCGAACGAACCGAGCGCTGGCGCCGATTCCGCGATCGTGTCGACGCGGTGCTCGAGCCGGGAGCTCGCGAGAAGAAAGGGGAGGAGTGAGATGACACGGGACCGTTACCTGGAGCGTGCGCTGCGCAATGTGATCGGGCCGCGAGAGAGGGTCGAGACCTTCGCGACGGACCTGCGGGCCCACTTCGAGGCTGGGGCGGAGCGCGGTGAGGGCGACGCGCAGGTCGCCGCGCGGCTCGGCCCGCCGGAGGAAGTCGCGGCCTCGTTCATGGAGGGCATCACCCTCGAGACCGCGGGCTTCTTCGCGCGTCTGTTTGCCTTCGTCGCCGATGCCGGTGTCCTTGCGGTGCTGGGTCTCCCGGCGTTCGCAGCAGTGGCGCTGACAGTGAATGGCAACCCGGATCCCGGGCCTATACTGATCGCGGCGTTCGTGTTCCTCGGGCTCGCGATGCTGGGCGTCGTAATTCTGTACTTCCCGCTGCTCGAGGGCCGATACAGCCGCACCCCCGGCAAGTGGTGGATGCGCCTGAGAGTCGTCGGCGAGGAGCACGTCCGCATCACCTTCGGACAGGCCTTCCTGCGACGCTTGTCCCTGTACTTCGAGCTCCTGGCGCTCGACGCGATCTTCGTGCTGTTCACGCGCAAGAAGCAGCGGGCCTTCGACATCGTGGCGCGGACGATGGTGATCCACGAGCCCGGCGGCCGGGCTGGAGCGTGGCGCTGGCTCGGCTGCTTCGCGCCTTGGGCGATCGTCGCGGCGTTCGCCTGGGCGCTGGTGTACGTGGGCCCCCGGATTGGCTGACGCCGGGGTCCCGAGATCGGCTGACGCGGGGCGCAGGGCCGGATGGGCAGGCGGCGCCTGCCGTGCCCTGAGCGCGGCTCGGCGCCGCTTTGCCGCGAACGGCAGCCACCACAGCCACATGCCGCTCAACCAGAGCAGGAACAGGATGATGCCGGCCGGGAGGAAGAGCCCCAGCTTTTGCGCGCGGGGATCTGCGGCCTGGACCTCGTGCCGTTCTCGAGCCAGGCCTTGACGATCCCGCGGCTGGGCCGCACGTCGAGCCGCTGCACGTCGTCCCAGCTCTGCACGCCCATTCCCGAGACGCTCGCGAGCGCCGCGAGGATTCCGTCGAAGTCGATCTCCGGGGACGTGCTCGTACCGCGTTGCTCGGACGGTTGGATCCACGACCAGTGCTTCTTGGCGAGACCGGTCGTCCCGGCGAGTCGGCGTTGGGCTGGCGGCGGGAGGGAAGGGTGTAGCCCGGCGGCGGAGGCGCGTGAATGATAGCCAGGGCCCGCCGTAAAGGATCGTCGCCGATGAGTTCGGACCTCGCCGGCGGTCCAACAGGAGAGGCCGGGGAGGGAGAACCCCGCGCTGTAGGGCCAGCGGCGTAACATGACACGGACGAAGGAGTCAGGAAGATGAGTCAGGTCAGAGTGCTGGTGGGTACCCGCAAAGGCGCGTTCGTGCTGACGTCGGACGGGAAGCGCCAGCGTTGGGAGGTCGACGGGCCGCACTTCGCGGGCTGGGAGCTCTACCACCTCAAGGGGTCACCGGCCGCGCCCGATCGGATCTGGGCATCCCAGTCGACGAGTTGGTTCGGGCAGCTCGTCCAGCGCTCCGACGACGGCGGCAAGACCTGGGACCCGGTGGGCAACGAGTTCGTGTACGAGGGCGTTCCAGGCACCCACCAGTGGTACGACGGGACGCAGCATCCGTGGGAGTTCGCCCGTGTATGGCACCTCGAGCCGTCGCGGACCGACCCCGACACCATCTACGCGGGGGTCGAGGACGCCGCGCTGTTCCGCTCGAGCGACGGAGGCAAGACCTGGCAGGAGCTCGCGGGGCTGCGTGGTCACGGCTCGGGCCCGGAGTGGCAGCCGGGAGCAGGGGGCATGTGCCTGCACACGATCCTTCTCGATCCGAGCGATCCGCGGAGGATCTTCGTCGCGATCTCGGCGGCCGGCGCCTTCCGCAGCGACGATGCCGGCGCCACCTGGCGACCGATCAATCGCGGTCTGGTGTCGGAGCAGATCCCGAACCCGACGGCTGAAGTGGGTCACTGCGTCCACAGCCTAGCCATGCATCCATCGCGCCCGAACGTGCTGTTCATGCAGAAGCACTGGGACGTGATGCGCAGCGACGACGGCGGCGAGTCGTGGCGGGAGGTCTCGGGCAACCTGCCCAGCGACTTCGGATTTCCGATCGCGGTCCATGCTCACGAGCCCGAGACGATCTACGT
>DATLFI010000156.1:0-14278 GCA_035524895.1 Thermoanaerobaculia bacterium
CTCCTCGGGCGGCACGAGGAAGCCGCGCGGGTCGAATACCTCGTCGAACCCCAGCACATAGCCGCCGCGGTCGGACCAGGTCCGATCGGGCTCGGGAGCCTCGGGCCGGCACAAGAAGTGCCGCAGCGAGCTCTCGCCACCGGACGCCCAGCGACCCGGAGGTGTTCGGGTGAGGAGGTCTCGGCCGTGGACGACCGCCTCCCACAGCTCTTCCGGTGACAGTGCTCCGGGCAGGGTGCAGGCGCGGCCGACGATGGCGATCGGTTCGAACGCCGGCTCGAAGGTCAATGCGGTCTCCTCAGGTCGCGAGCAGCGCGGGCTTGGGGAAGCGCGCGTGGGTCTGGAGCCCGAGGAGCTCGGTGAGGCAGTTGCCTTCCTCGTCGAAGAACGCCACGTCGCACTCGCCGCGCATCGAGCCGGTCTTGCGCGCGGTCACGCGACAGAGCACGCGACCCGTGGCGGGGCCGTCGGCGACCAGCCGGACCTCTGCGATGCGCGTTGGCAGGGAAGGACCGCCGATGGCGTGATCGTGCCACAGGAGGGCGGCCTGCAGCCCGCCGTCGACGGCCGCGGGGTCGGTGCGCCAGCCGTGGTCGGCCCACCGGGCGCGACGCACGCCGCGGAGCTCGACCTCGATGCCGTCCTCCGACACGCCGCGCACTCGCTCGACGACCTGGAAGGCGGGGCCGTGGAACAGCACGCTGTCGTCGTAGATCGGTCGTCCTGCCCACGGCTCCAGCCCCTCGGGACCGCGGAGGCCGGTCGGCAAGGGACGTTCCGTCGCAAGCACGGCGCGGCAGCGGTAGTGGAGCTGGCCATCGGGCGAGACGATCGCGAGCTCCAGGGTCTCGGCAGGCTGTGACCGGATGCCGACCTCGAGCACCAGCCGGCGGGGCGCGCCGCCGAGCTCGGGAAGCTGGATGCCGCGCACCACCTCGATGTCGCGCAGCCCCGCGACCACCCGATCGGGTACGGCCGCGCGCGCCGCACGCACCAGCCACTCGAGCGCAAGCGCCAGGGGCACGACGGGGGTGCCGCCGATCGCGTGGTCGCCTAGAAAGCCGTGGCTGTCGGGACCGACAGCCACCTCCATTCTGAGCGTTCTGAGCGCCGTGAGGGTCTCGGAGGGAGTGCTGCCCAGGACCTGTCGCTTCGGATCGCCGCCCAGCACGACCTCGACCGTGCTCGATGCCGTGTCGGCGAGCTCGGCCAACAGCATGCGGGCTCCCAGAGGGAGCGGGATGAGGGGCACACCGAGGGTCTCGAAGCGCGCCCGCAGCTGCGGCGTGACCATGCCACCCTCCCACGGCCCCCAGCCGAGCGAGCGCACCAGGCAAGCGCCCCGCCGCCGCTCGGCCTCGGCCAGCGCGACCTTGTTGAGCACCTCGTTGGCCATGGCGTAGTCGCTCTGGCCAGCGTTGCCGGTGCGGGCGGCAACCGACGAGAACAGGCAGATCGCCCGCAGCGGATCCTGCTCGGTGGCCGCGAGCAGAGCGCGCAGGCCCTCGACCTTGGTCTCGAAGACGCGGTCGAACTGCTCGAGGGACTTGTCGACGAGCAGCTTGTCGGCGAGCACCCCGGCGCCGTGGACCAGGACGGTCACAGGCCCCCACTCGGCTCGCACCACCGTCAGGGTGTCGCGGAGGGCGTCCGGGTCGGTGACGTCGGCGGAGACGTACCGCGCGTCGGCGCCGGCGGCGCGGATCGCCTCGAGCGTGGCGCGTATCTCGCGACCGCCAGACACGTCAGCGACCTGTCGAGACAGCTCGGCGGGTGTGAGGGCGAGGCCAGCCTCGCGGCTGCGGGCCAGCAGCACGCGCTTGAGCTCGGCGTCGCCCGCGATTCCGCGGCACGCTTCCGGCTCTTCGTCGAGCGGGGTCCGACCCAGCAGCACGAAGCGGAGCTTGGCCACCGACGCGAGCGCGACCATGGTCGCGGCGGTGACGCCCCGCGCTCCGCCCGAGGCGAGCACCACGTCGCCGTCGCGCAGGATGGTCTTGGCACCTTCGGTTGGGCTCTCGCGGGTGTCGAGGACCAGGCGCCGGCCATCCGCGGTGAGGCCGACGTCGATGTCGGCGCCGCCCTGCTCCAGCTCCGCGGCGATGGCGCGAGCGAGCGAGTCGCTGCTTCGCGCGCCGCGCTCGAGGTCGATCGCCTTGACGCCGATCCGAGGCCATTCGACACCCGCGGACCGCGCGAGGCCGGCGCAGCCTGCCAGCCAGGCGCGGTCGGGGGCCGGCGCAGACTCGAAGCCGAAGGTGCCACCGGTGTCCTGGACCGTGACGAAGAGGCCCGCATCGGCACCGGCGAGTGTCGTGGCCGCCGCGCGCGCGATCTGGAATGCCTCGCGGTTGACTGCCGTCGCCGCCTCGGTGCTCGGCACCTCGCGCAGCCCGCCCAGGAAGACCACGCCGCGGATGCCCGCCGGCGCCGGATCGGCGAGCAGCGTCTCGAGCAGGCGCGCGTCGGCCGCCACCGCATCGATGCCGCGGTCCTGCAGCTCGGCCACCAGCGCGCTCTGGAGATCTCCGCCGTCCGGCGTCACCAGCACCGGCCCGTCGCCGTAGAGGCCATGGATCGCGAGGCCTGCTGAGGCGCGCTCGACGGCGACCACGGCGTAGCGACCGATCTCGGCTCCGGCCGGGGTCGTGGTCGGCCCTTCATCGGACGCCTCGATTGGCGAGGCGGCAGCGACGGGTGTTGGCTCGATCGCGACCGGCTGGCCCGAGCCGGAGAGCTTCGCGTCGAGGTACGCGACGACCTGGCCGAGCGTGGAAAGCGCCGCGAGCTCGGAGGTCTCGAGAACTGGCAGTCCAGGTGCGCGATCGGTCATCTCGGAGAGGATCTCGACGCGCTTGATGGAGTCGATGCCGAGGTCTCCTTCGAGCTCCATCTCGAGCTGGAGCATCTCGGCGGGGTAGCCAGTCTTCTCGGAGACGACCTGGAGCATCAGCGCGTGCAGGTCGATCGCGGGCTGTGCGGCAGTGGGCGTGGGTGCCGTCGCGGCGGCGGTCTCGGGTGCTTCGCTTGCGAGGGCCGCCGGCGCCGAGCCCGAACCTTCGAGCTTGGCGTCGAGATACGCGACCACCTGGCCGAGGGTGACGAGCGCCGCGAGCTCGGAGGTTTCGAGGGCGGGCAGTCCGGGTGCGCGATCGGTCATCTCGGAGAGGATCTCGACGCGCTTGATGGAGTCGATGCCGAGGTCGCCCTCGAGCTCCATGTCGAGCTGGAGCATCTCGGTCGGGTAGCCGGTCTTCTCGGAGACGACCTGGAGCATCAGCGCGTGCAGGTCGATGGCGGGCGCTGCGGCTTCCGTCGCCGTCGCCGTCGTCGCGACCGCGGGCGAAGGCTCGGGCCGTGGCGCGGCCGCTACGGGGGCAGGAGACGCGACCGACGTCTGAGTAGGTGCCATGCTCGCCGCCGGCGCTGCTGGAGCGGCGACCGGCACGGTCACGACACGCTCGGCTGCCGGCGGCGCGGCAGCGGTTGGGCTCGTCTGGCTGGTCGCCAGCACGGGGAGAGTCGCGGCCGCGCTGTCGAGCCCGAGGCCGAACCGCAGCCCCCGCTCCATGGTGTCGAGGAACGCGGTATGGCTCGCGGTCATGGTCTGCAGGAAGAGCGAGTGCGCGTCGGCGGTCTGCCGCTGAATCTCCTGGATCGCTTGGGCCCAGCTTTGCGAAGCTACGACGCTGGAGATCGCGGGCACTGTCGATACTGCGGGCGCGGTCCGTGCTGCCATCGGTGCGGCGAGGGGGGCCTCGAGAGCCATCGCGGGTGCTGGTGCCGGGGTCGCCGGGGCGGGCGCCGAGGTCGCGGTCCGGGCGTGCTGGCTCGGGGCTCCTGCGCCGAGAGCCGGCGCTGCCAGCGGAGCCGGTGCCGCGACGGGCGCGGCCGGGCGCGTGGCAGCCGTCGTGGCTGCGGCTCGCGGCAGCGAGGCTGCCGATGTCGGTGCGACGCTCTTGGACTGGTCGCCCCGAGGCGGATAGGGCTTGCCGTAGTTGGCGCCGTTGATCTCGACCATCAGCTTCGGCTCGCTGCGCTCCGCGGGGTCGACCGGCTCGGCGTAGCCTTCCCACAGCGCGTCGTAGTCGAGCTTGCGGCCGGCGCAGGCCAGGGCAGCTGATGCCTTCAGTAGGGCGGGCCAACCGGGCTGCCCCTTGCGGTCGATGCTCACCGCGAGGTGCGGCCGCGCTCCGAGGATCGTGCGCACCAGTCCGGTCTGGATCGAGCCGGGGCCCACCTCGACGAAGGTCCGCACGCCGTCCGCGTACATCGCCTCGATCATCTCGACGTAGCGCACCGGCTGGGCGAGCTGGTCGGCGAGCTGGGCCCGCAGGGCGTCCGGAGAGCTCGGGCTCGCTCCGGCGGTGGTGTTCGAGTACACCGGCTTGCGGGTCGCCGAGAGCTCGAGAGTGGAGAGGTACTCGCCGAAGGCGAGGCTCGCAGGAGCGACCAGTGGCGAGTGGAACGCGGTGGCCACGGGCAGTCGCTTGGTGGCGATCCTTTGGGCCTCGAGACGCAGCTCGATCTCTTCGATCGCCGCGACGGGTCCCGACAGGACGACCTGCTCGGGGTGGTTGTGGTTGGCGATCACCACCTCGCTGGGCTGCGTGTCGAGCAGCTCGCGCACGCGCTCGAGCGAGGCCGAGACTGCGGTCATGGCGCCCGGCACCCGAGCGGCGTCGCGCATCGCCTCGCCGCGGCGGCGCGCGGCGGCGAGGAAGTCGAGGCGCGATAGGGCACCTGATGCGCACAGCGCGGTCAGCTCGCCGAAGCTGTGACCCGCGAAGCAGTCCGCGCAGAGGCCCAGACGGTCGAGTAGCGAGAGCATCGAGAGGCTGGTGGCGCCGATCGCGGGCTGCGCCCACTCGGTGGCCGAGATGCGCTCGGTCTGCGCCTGGCGGTCCACCGGGGTGAATGCGGTCGGCGGGAACACGACCTGGTGCAGGCCCGGCTCTGGAGCACCATCGCGGCTCCAGGAGAGGTCGGCCGCGTCGTCCCAGATCGCGCGCGCGCGGTCGAAGTGCATGGCGAGGTCGGCGCCCATGTCGACGTACTGGCTGCCCTGGCCCGCGAAGAGGAACGCGAGCGTCCCGGTCGCTTCGTTCGCGCTCTGGGAGCTGGCGGTGTAGAGGACATTCGACGGGGTCTCGAAGTCGGTGCCCGGATGCTCGGAGATCCGGCGCGCCGCGTCGAGGAGCTTCTCCGCCAGGTCCGATTCGCCGGCGACGACCGCCAGGCGTGCCGCCGCGGTCGGGTCGAAGCAGCGCTGGCTGGTGCGCGAAAGCCATGCGAGATGGCCCGGGCGGCTCGCGCTCTCGGCGTGGCGGCGCGCCTGCTCTGCGATCTCCTCGCCGCTCCTTCCAGAGAGCAGCACCAGCTCGGCGCCGAGTGAGCGCAGCCGTGGCGCGACTCGTCCGGCGGCGCCGATCGCGTCTCCCATCCGGGTCGTGCTCGAGGGGGCGCCCTCGTACTCGCTCAGCGCGACGTGGAAGTTGGAGCCGCCGAAGCCAAAGGAGCTCACCGACGCTCGGCGCGGATGGCTGGAGCCGCGCACCCAGGGACGCGAGCGGGTCGCGAGGTGGAAGGGCGATCGCTCGAGCTCGAGCTTCGGGTTCGGGCGATCCACCTTGATGGTCGGCGGCAGGACCTTGTGGTGGAGTGCCATCACCGCCTTGAACAGGCCGGCGGCGCCGGCTGCCGCCTTGGTGTGTCCGATCTGGGACTTCACCGAGCCCAGCGCGCACCACTGGCGGTCGGTCTGCCCCGATTCGTCGAACACCATACGCAGGCCTTCGAACTCGGCGGCGTCGCCGGCCTTGGTGCCGGTGCCGTGGGCCTCCATCAGCTCGACGGTCTCGGGACCGTAGCCCGCACGCCCGTAGGCGCGGCGCAGCGCGCGCGCCTGGCCCTCGGGGACCGGGGCGTACACGCTCTTGGAGCGGCCGTCCGACGACGACCCGACGCCCTGGACCACGGCGTAGATGCGGTCGCCGTCGCGCTCCGCGTCGGCCAGCCGCTTGAGCGCGACCATGGCGAGGCCCTCGCCGAGCATCGTGCCGTCGGCCCGGTCCGAGAACGGCCGGCAGTCGCCGGTCGGCGACAGGGCCGGGGTCTTGCTGAAGCACAGGAACATGAAGATGTCGTTCATCGCGTCGACGCCGCCGGTGATCACGACATCGGAGTCGCCGAGGACGAGCTCCTGGATGCCCATCTGGAGCGCCGAGAAGCTCGAGGCGCAGGCGGCATCCGTGACGCAGTTGGTGCCGCCGAGGGCGAGACGGTTGGCGATGCGACCAGCGACCACGTTGCCGAGCAGCCCCGGGAAGGTGCTCTCGTTCCATTCGGGGTAGTGCGCCGCGATGCGCTCGCAGATCGCCGCGGCCTCGCTCTCCGGAATCCCCGCTTCGAGCAGGCTGCGATGCCAAACCGGTCGCTGCAACCGGCTGACCATCGACCCGAGGAGCTCCTGCCCCGAGGTCACGCCCAGGATCACCGAGGTGCGAGACCGGTCGAGCTGGCGTCCGCCCGCGCAGGCATCTTCGAGCACCTTGTTGGCGACGATGAGCGCCAGGAGCTGCGCCGTGTCGGTGGCAGGCAGGATGTTCGGGGGCACGCCCCAGCCCATTGCATCGAACGGGACGTCCCCCAGGAACGCGCCGCGCCGGGCGTAGGTCTTGTCGGGCGCGGCGGGGTTCGGGTCGTAGTAGTCCTCGATCAGCCAGTGGCTCGGCGGCACGTCAGTCATGCGGTCGGTGCCCTGGAGGATGTCCTGCCAGAAACCAGTCGCATCGAGCGAGCCCGGGAAGAGCGCGCTGATGCCGACCACGGCGATGGGCGAACGGGGATCCTTGGGCACAGTCATGGCGTTCTCACTCGTCTCGAGGATGGTTCTCGTTGGCATCGCCGGGCGTCAGCTCAGCGGGCGAGGACGGAAGTCGAAGGCGGCTGGGGGCACGGGCACTCCGAACGTGCGGAGCTGCTGGGCGCGAGTGATCACCGCGGCGCCCTCCATCAGGTTGCGCGCCACCTGGACCACGGAGCGGTTCTCGGGAGCGGCGAGGAAGCTGCCCTTGGTCCAGGCGTTGAACGCGCCCATCGCGGGACCGCACCAGATCTGGTAGTCGAGCCGCCGGTCCTCGAGACCGGAGATCGCCCAGCGGCTGGCCTGGCCGAGGTAGGCGCGGAAGACGAGCGCCATGCGGTGCTTGGCGTCGCGCTCTGCGCGTTCGACCTCGACGGGGTCGCGGGCGAGCCAGTAGGCGCGGGTGTCGGCCCACGCCTTCTCCACCGACGCGAGCAGGATGTCGCGCTCCAGGCGCTGGCGTTCCTCGGCCGGCAGCGACTCGAGGGAGTCGTACCCGCGGTACAGGTCGTGCAGCTTCTTGGCACGCGACGCGAACATCGTGCCGCGCTTGAGAACCTGCACCTTGACGCCCAGCTCGAACATGTCCGCGGCGGGCGCCATCACCACGTCGGCGAGATCAGCCTGGGCGAGCATCGCCCGGCCGCTCTCCGACAGCCCGGACTCGACGCACGCCTGGTTGATCGAGCCAGTGAGCACGTACGACGCACCCAAAGCGAAGGCCGCCGCGACCGCGCCGGGGGTGCCGAGCCCACCGGCCGCGCCGAGGCAGATCGGACGGTGGTAGCCGCGTTCGGCCTCGATCTGGTCGCGCAGCGCGAGGATGGTGGGGAAGAGGGCGACGAGCGGACGGTTGTCGGTGTGGCCGCCAGAGTCGGACTCGACCGTGATGTTCTCGGCCACCGGCACCTCGCGGGCCAGAGCAGCCTCCTCGCGTGTGATCTTTCCTGCCGCGGCGAGCGCTTCGAGCATTCCGGCGGGGGCGGGCTCGAGGAACCTGCGTGCCACCTCCGATCGGGAGATCTTCGCGAACACGTGGTGGCGCCGCAGGATCCGGCCGCCCGCGTCGCGCCGCAGCCCCGTGGCCGCGTAGCGCACGATGTGGGGCGTCAGACCCATGTAGGCCGAGGCCGACACCCGCGCGACTCCGCGCCGTATGTAGAGGTCGGCGATCGCCTCCTCGATCGAGGTCTCGTTGGGCGAGTGGATGAGGTTGGAGCCCCACGACCTGGCACCGTTGCCAGAGCCCAGCGCGCCCGCGATCTCGTCGAGCGCCGACTCCACGCGATCGGGCGCGAGCCCAGCGGCGCCGAAGAAGCCGAGGAAGCCCGCGCGGGCCATCTCGATCACCATCCGCGGAGTGGCGATGCCGTTGGCCATCTCCCCCGCGACGTAGGGGAACCGCACCTCGTGGATCTCGGTGAAGGACCGGTCGCCGAGCCACTCCGGGTAGAGCGGGGGGAGGGTTGCGACGACCGCGACGGCCGGCGCGCTTTCCCAGGCCGTTCCCTCTTCGCCCAGGGCGACCCCGAGAGCGCCGGTCTCGCGATCGCGCACGACGTGCAGGCCGACTCGGCAGGCCCGAACCGCCCGCAGGATGTCTGCCTGCCCGAAAGCCACGCCTGAGTCTCCCTCGGTCCGAGGTATCTCCGGCGGCTGGTACGAGGGACCTTGCGGCGCGAGCATGGGGAGAGTTCTTATTGGTTGGGCGAACGAACGTTCGCCGATCTTAGCAGCCCGACTTCGGGGTCGGGAGCACTGTTTTCTACTAGGTTTCCGGTCGTTCGGCGCCACCGCCAGGTGATCGGTTGGGTGATCGCCGGCGTGCACCTGTATGCTCCACAACGGGGTTGTGCAGGGATAAAGGACACCCCAGAGGTTCGGGCAGATGGCGACCCGGTCCCAGCAGAAGGAAGCGACCCGCAGGGCGATCATGGACGCGGCCCTACGCCTGAGCGCGAAGCGCGGCTTCGCCGGGCTCAGCCTTCGCGCGGTTGCGACCGAGGCGGGTATCGCCCCGGCGACTTTCTACCGTCACTTCCAGTCGATCGACGACCTGGGCCTCGCGCTGGTCGACCAGATCGGCATGACGCTCCGCCAGTTGGTGCGCGATGCCCGGCACCGGGTCGGCGAGGCGATGCCGCGACGCGACGTCGTCGCGCAGTCGGTCGAGACCTTCCTCGAGTACGCGCGGAGCCAGCCCAACCTGTTCCGGCTCTTGCTCGGGGAAGGTGCAGGCAACACGCGCGAGTTCCGCCGCGCCGTCGCCAAGGAGGTCGAGCGCTTCGCCGAGGACCTGGCCGAGTACCTCGAGCTCGAGGCGCAGGTGCACGAGCGACCGCTCGCGCATGCCCGCGAGGCGGCCGAAGCCATGGTCACGGTCGCCTTCAACCTCGGGGTGGTGTCACTCGACCTGAGACCGGAGGAGAGGCGCGGAGCCCAGGAGCGGATCATCCTCGAGGTAGGGATGATCCTGCGTGGAGCCCAGACGATGGCCAGGGAAGAGCCCGAAGTCGCCGGCGACGCTTGGACCGGGTCGACCTGGCCGGTTGGCGGCGCCGGTGCCGAGCCAGTCGAGACCGAGAGCCCCGCGACCGGGAAACCAACGATGCCAGAGTCACCAGCGGTCGGCGATTTCCGCATCGAGCACGCAACGTCGTGTTCTGACTCGGGCCCACAAGAGGTGAAGATGCCAGCTCCCGACCCGCACAGCGAAACCCTGCTCGAGATCCTGCGCGCGCGCGCCCGCGACACGCCGGATCGGCAGGCCTTCAGCTACCTCGAGGACGGCGAGAGCCGGGAGTCGGTGGTCTCCTACGGCGAGCTCGATCGTCGCGCGCGGGCCATCGCCGCGCAGCTGCAGCGGCGTCACGCGGTCGGGGATCGCGTACTGCTGCTCTATCCACCCGGTCTCGACTTCGTCACTGCGTTCTATGGGTGCATCTACGCGGGAGTGGTCGCGGTGCCGGCCTACCCGCCAGACCCGACGCGGCTCGACCGCACCCTGCCGAGGCTCCAGGCCATCCTGTCGGACTGCGGCGCCCAGACCGTCCTGACGACATCGGCGATCCAGAGCATGGCGGGGTTCCTCTTCCCGGGCGGCAGCCCGCTCTCGGGGCTGACCTGGCTCGCATCCGACGAGATCGAGAAGGGAACGCCCGACGGCTGGGCCGCTCCGGCGATCGATGCCGAGTCCGTCGCGTTCCTGCAGTACACCTCGGGCTCGACTGGCGCACCCAAGGGCGTGGTGATCACTCACCGCAACGTCCGGGTCAACCAGGAGATGATGCGTCTGGTGTCGGGCAGCAGTGACCAGACCGTGGTGCTGTCGTGGGTGCCCTTCTACCACGACCTCGGGCTGATCGGCGGCGTGGTGCATCCGGTCTACGTCGGTGGACGATCGGTGCTGATGTCGCCGCTGGACTTCCTCCAGAAGCCGGTGCGCTGGCTGCGCGCCGTGACCCGCTATCGAGCGACTTTCAGCGCGGGGCCCAACTTCGCTTTCGAGCTGTGTGCGCGCCGCATCCCAGAGGCCGAGCGCGAAGGTCTCGACCTCGCGAGCTGGAAGATGGCGCTGGTCGGCGCGGAGCCGATCGCGGCTTCGACGCTCGAGAGGTTCACGCGCGAGTTCGAGCCCTCGGGCTTCGACCCGGCCGCGTTCTTCCAAGGTTACGGCATGGCCGAGGCGGTGCTCTCCGTGTCCTCGGGGCAGATGGGCGTCGTCCACCGCACGGTGCTGCTCGACAAGCGCGACCTGCGCCGCAACGTCGTCACAGTGGTCGCTGGGGGGCGCGGGGGCGGCGACCTCGCCGAGGTGGTGAGTTGTGGGCGTCCGCTGCCGGGTCAGGACATTCGCGTTGTCGATCCGGAGAGCTACAGCGCGCGAGGCGAGCGCGAGATCGGCGAGGTCTGGGTCCGCGGGGGCAACGTCGCGCGCGGCTACTGGAACCGTGTGGAGGAGACCGAACAGACGTTCGGAGGCCTGCTGCGCGGTGCGGACGGTCGGCAAGAAGGCCCGTTCCTACGCAGTGGCGACCTAGGGTTCTTCCACGACGGCGAGCTCTACGTCACCGGCCGGCTCAAGGACCTGATCATCCTGCGGGGCCGCAACCTCTATCCGCAGGACCTCGAGGCCTGCGTCGAGCGCGCGCACCCTGCGCTGCGGCCGGGATGCGGTGCGGCGTTCTCGATCCAGCTCGCCGCGGGAGAGGCGCTGGTGGTCGCCCAGGAAGTTCGCAAGGACACGGACGCAGACCCGCGCGACGTGATCGCTGCCGTTCGCCGGGCGCTGCTGCGCGAGGAGGGTCTGCGCTGCCACGGAGTGCTCTTGCTGCGTGCCGGCAGCATCCCGAAGACCTCGAGCGGCAAGATCCGTCGCAGCGCCTGCCGCGAGGCTTTCCTCGACGGCACGCTCGACCTCGTCGCGCGTGATCTCCAGGACGTCGACGACAGTGCGACGCCGCTCTTGACCCTCGAGCAGCTCCTGGCGTACCCGCCCGAGGCGCGACGAAGCGCGTTGCTCGAGAGCCTGCGCGCCGCTCTCGCCGAGGTGCTCCAGCTGCCGGAGGCCGAGATCGACATGAGCGTGCCGCTGAGCGAGAGCGGCGTGGACTCGGTCGCGATCATGAACCTCGCCCACGACATCGAGGCCCGCTTGGCGGTCGAGATCGACTTCGATCTGCTGCTAGGAGGCGCGAGCCCCGAGGCGGTCGCCAGCCACATCCTGGACGAGGTCACGGGTGTCCTCGCTCCGGCCTGAGGTTCGGGCGCTGCGGCCGGAAGACGCGCCGGCCTTCGGCGGGTTCACGTTCCCCGCCTTCCGGCACCTGCTGGGGCTGCAGCCCTACGTCAACGCACTACAGGATCCGACCCAGCCCGACAGCGAGGTGCCGAGGGAGCCGTTCGCCTTCGGGGTGTTCGTCGAAGGAAGCCCCGCGGGACTGTTCCTCGGCTCGATTCCGCAGGATTCGCGCCGCGAGCGCGACCGGCTGCGCAACCCGGAGATCCTCTCGCTGTTCGTGGGCTCGGCGCACCGGAGGAAAGGTCTCGCGGGTGCCTTGCTCGCTGCGGCCGAGAGCCACCTTCGCGAGCGGGGAGAGCGCTTCGTCCACGGCATCTACATGACCGGCCAGCCGAGCATCGCGGTGCTCGAAGGCATGCTTTCGCGTCGCGGTTTCAGCGCCCCGAGCTTTCGTTTTGCCTCGGCTCGGTTCACCCAGGCGAAGCTCCGGGAGGCCGAGTGGATCCAGCGCCTACCCAGGATCAAGGGCTACGAGACCGTTCCTTGGCACGAGCTGCGCGACGAAGAGACACGTGATGCGCTGATGCGTCACCAGGCCGAGCCCTGGATTCCTGACTCGCTGCGCTTCTGGCTGTTCTCACCCGAGATGGCGGACCGCGCCACCAGCCTCGGTATCCGATACAAGGGCGAGCTCGTCGGCTGGGTGCTCAACCACGCCTACCGCGACACCGGCGCACTTCGGTTCAGCACGGTGTTCGTGCGCTGGGACCTCGCTCGCCTCGGTATGGCGTTGCCGGCAGTGGCGCGGTCCATCGAGCTGATGCCTTCGGCCGGGTACACCCATGGCAGCTTCGTCACCCCGCCCCACCTCGAGGGCATGCAGGCCGCGATCGCGAAGTACGTCGCGCCCTGGGCCGACTTCGTGGGGGAGAGCCGCGGGGTCTACAAGGAGCTGTCGTGAACGCGAAGGGGTGCGGCCCTACGAGGAGGGTTCGGGGCGCCACCGGCGCCGCGTTCCTCGACAGATGGTCGAGGGCGGAGACCATCTCGATCGGGCCGATGGTGCCGAAGTTCGACAGCGACGACCTGGTCCAAACGTGCCCGGACCAGCGCGTTGCTCGGCGTTGTCGCGTTGGCAGGCGTCGGAGTCGTTGCCTTGTTCGGGTCTACGACAGGGCCTAGCTCTGCGAGCGAGGATCGTGGCGGCGTAGCACGTCGATCGCCGCGACCACGTCCTCCGGCAGCCGCCGGTGCTCCGGAGCGAGCCCGAGCGATGCGAGATAGCGATCGAGGTCCGGCTGGCGCGCGAGGTGCGCGAGCAGGATGCGCGGCCGGTAGAGCTCGAGCTCCTCGTGCTCGGCTGGGTCGCCCGCGAGTCGGTGGATCGCGGATTTGTCCACGGTGATGCCCGCTCGCTCCGGATAGCCGTCGAGCGTCCGGTCGCCTCTGCCAAAGCGCAGCCGCACTGCCTCGAGGACGCGGTAACCCAGTGTGCGCGACGGCACCAGCTTGGCCTGGGGGTGGGGGCGGTAGAACTTGGTGTACTGCTCGTCGATGACCAGCCCGAGGCTCTTGGCCTCGTCGAGCATCCAACGCAGCGAGATGTTGGCGAGGCCGTCGCGCACCAGGCTGCCGCCGACGTTGCCGTGGGAGCCCGGGAACCAGCGTTGCTCGAGCGTCTGGTGGTCGTGGCGGTCGCGCCAGATCTCGGGGCGGAAGTCGTAGCGGCTCTCGTCGATCGCGAGTGCTTGTCGCGCGTGAGTCACGCAGCGCGCCGGCATCTCGCCGACGTGGAACGAGCGCTGATGCACCGAGGTGCCGTGCTCGCCCGCTGCGCGGAAGCGCGAGCCGAGCGCCATCACGGTGTCCCAGACGCCCAGCAGGTCGATCGTCACCGAGACCAGCGCGCTCTGCAGCTTGCTTTCGATCCTCGTGAGCGTGTGCCTCGCTTCGGCAGTGCCCAACGACACGATGTACTGGCGGTAGAGATGCGGCAGCCAGTAGGCGTCGCGCTTGGCGGGAATGCCGCCGAGCCAGTCGAGGAAACGCGCGAGCGCCCTAGCCTGCGCCGCCCCACGGCTGTAGCCGAAGAGGAACACCTGATCGCCGGCTCGGTAGTTGTTGACCAAGAAGGTGAGCGCGTCCTCGACGTTGCGCTCGAACCCGGCGCCCCAGGCGCCGCCGAGCCTGCTGTCGACGAGGCGCAGCAGCCGGTTCGAGGCGCCGGGGTAGAGGCCCTGCGCGCCGATGCCGATGCCGTAGTAGACGACTTGGTGCCGCAGGCCGGTTTCGTCGAGCGGTGCGACGGATCGGCACAGCTTGAGCGGGTTCGTCGGTTTGTAGACGTGGCTGCCGTCGTCGCGCTCCTTGCTGCGGAACGGGTTGTTCCAGGTGCCGTCGAGGCACAACATGAGCCGCTTCGGGGCGTGCGCGACGGGAGTCGAGTCCGGGGTCTGTGGCGACGCGAGCATCGTTCGGCCTTAGCAGCCCGTGGTGAAACCCGCGTGAGGCTGCGCGCGGGGATCTGCGGTCGCTGGCAAGGCGTGGCCGACGAACGCGATGCGGTGCCATCGTGCAGGAGGCCCAACGCAGCCAGCGGCCGCAAACCCCCGCGCCCCAAGCGGTTGGGGCGGCGTGGGGCCGTCTGCGTTGTTGCGCTCGCTCAGCGATGG
>DATLFI010000157.1:0-6254 GCA_035524895.1 Thermoanaerobaculia bacterium
CGCCGCGCTCGCCGGCGCGGCCTGGCGCAAGCTCGACGTGGCAGGCCTGGCGGCGGCGCACGCCGCGTGGGTGGTGCCGGTGGTGCTGCTGCCGCTGCGGTGCCTCGCGGCGGGGCAGGCGCAGCTCTGGCGCGGGCGCGGCGACGTGCCGCGCGGCCATCTCGGGCTGTCGGCGACGTTGTGGTCGCCGCTGTTGGTGGTGAGCGCGGGAGCTCTCGCGATCGTAGGCTGGGCGCTGGATCTCGCGCCCGGAGACGTTCACTTCCGCGAGGTCGGCAAGATGGTGACCGCCGCTCGCTCGCCGTGGGCGGTGGTCGAAGGCGCCGTCCTCGACACCGAGCCGGGGTGGCCGCACGGTCTACGCTACGGGTTCTCCGCCAGCTTCCTGCTCGACCTCGAGACCGGCGACTGGGCAAGACTCGGTCCAGCCACGCACTTCGAGCGGCGACGCAGGTTCCCGGCAGCGACTCCGGCGCTCGCCGCCGACGGTGGGCGCGTGGTCTTCCGCTCATCCGACGGGGACACCTTCTTCGTCGATCTCCCGCGGTCGCGCGGGCGTGACGCTTCATCGCGTCGACCGCGCGAGCTCGACCTGACTCCACGGGCTTTGCCGCCCGACTTCACCGACGCGTATGCGTGGGCGCTGTCGCCCGACGGCCAGCACCTGGCCGCCGTGCTGGTGCGGGCGCGAGGCGCGGCTCAGCCGGTCGGTCTGGGTCGATACCTCGGTTCTCTGCGGGTGGTGTCACTCCCCGAGGGAACCCCGGTGTTCTCGGGCGAGCTGCCCTGGCAGGCGATGTCCGACGAGCTCTCCGAGCAGTCGCTCTCGACATTGTCGGTCAACCTGCGATGGGTGGACGACACCCGGCTCGAGCTCGCGGGATGCCTCGCTCCCACCAATCCGCAGCGGCCGGACCGGGAGGCTGTGGCAGTGCCGATCCACGCGGCGTTCGCCAGTCTCGACCTGGCGCTACCAGGCTTCGCTACCGAGCTCACGCGCATTTTCGCCGAGCCCGGATGTGCCCGCTACCAGCTCTCCAACGATGGTCGAATCGCGGTCTACCGACAGACCTGGTGGGAAGGCGATGCGGCGCTCCGCTCCACCAACGGTGATCCACCGGTCAGCCTCGAACGACCGGACCGGCGCAGTCTCGGAACCGTTGTCGGCCCGACCTGGGTCGCGCAGCTCGATGCCGCGAAGGAACCCGGCGTGGCCTACCAGTCTGACATTCGCCTGCGCTGGTTCGATCGAACGGGCGAGGACCGCGGCGAGGTAGCGGTCGCCGAGCGGGCGATGGCCGTGTTCGGTGGTGAAGTCGTGCCCGGACAACTGTTGGTGCTGGTCACCGAGCCGCCGGCAGTTGCCTCCGCTGCGCGCAAGGCGAGGCAGCGGCTGCTCCTCCTCGATCCGCTAGCAGGAACGCTGACACCGATGCTCACCCAGCTCCCCGAGGGCGTCACCCTGCACCCCGTCGCCTCCTACATGTTCTCCTGGGTCGAGATGCGCAACCAACCGCAGTGGACCCCGGAGCCGGGCTCTCCGGCGACGCGTCTACTCGCCACCAACGACAGCTCTCTCGTCTGGCTCGATGCCGCGCGGGGCAGCCTCCGAACGGTCCAGGCCGGTCCGGGGTCGCGAGACCGGCTGGTCGTCGATCCCTGATCTGCTGGCTCCGCTCACACGATCCCCAACCGCTCCCGCAGCCGCCGCCAAGAATCCGCCGTGGCGTTCAGGTAGAACATCGGGTCGTCGCCGAGCTCGACCGGCAGGTGCTCGGCGCCGGGCGGGATGCAGGCGCGCGAGGTGCATTCGCCGCCGATGCGCAGGTCGGTGAGCCGGCGCTGCGGCACCTCGACGAGCGGCAGGATCGAGGTGCACTCGCCGATCTCGTTGGCGCTCTCGACCACGATCCACTCGGTACGGGTCGGGCGCTCGGCGATCTCGTCGGAGATCGCGTCCCAGGCGTCCTGGTAGGTGGCGCCGAAGCGGCGCTCGACGAAGTAGCCCTGGCGTACTGCGTCGATCGAGGGTGGGAAGAAACCGGGCATCAGCGAGTAGTCGCCGTGGCGGTCGCGGCGCCAAGACTGCACGCCGTTGAACAGGCGGTCGATCCGGTCGGGGCGAAGGTGCGCCAGGTATTCGTGACCCGACACGAACAGCCGGAACCCGTAGCGCGCCTGACAGCGATCGCTGAGCTCGTCGAGCAGGTACCCCGGCGCGCGGTCGATGCCGGGAATCCACCACAGGTGCACGAAGACACGGCCGTCCTTCCAGACCAGGTTCTCGGGGCCGAGGTCGCGGAAGTGCCGGTCGAAGTAGTTGGCGAACTTCTGGAACAGATTCTCGCGCTGCAACGGATCGTGAAAGCTGCGCTCGCGGTAGTACTGCGGGTAGCTCGCAGCCTCGACGAACGGCACCAGCTTGGGGATCGCGACGCCTTCGCGCTGGAGCTGCCGTAGCGCTCCGAGGTGGTTGCGCTGGGTGCGCACGTAACCCTGTGGGATCTGGAAGACGATGGTGTCGAAACCGGCCGCGATCAGCGCCAGGTCGTGACGCCGGTGCTGCAGCGGCGTGCCGCTCCAGGCCAGCATGCCCGGCCGGATCCGCCGTCGCTCGTTGGGGCCCTGGATGTGCTCGTCGGCCGGCAGGGCCGGACCGGGGAGCTGGCCGATCTGCTGGCCGCCCTGGACCGCGAACCAGTGGAAGTAGACGATCGCGAGCCGCAGCGACCGATCGTCGGTGCTCGCTTCGGAGCGAAAGCGAGCGACCGTCGAGCGCACCACTCGCGGGTCGAAGCTGGGTGGCTCGTCCTGCGCGAAGCCGCGCAAGCTCCCGGTGGCCCCGACGAGCCCCCCGAGCGCGGCTCCGCGCAGCAGGTCACGGCGTGTGGGTCTCATCGCTGCTTCGAAACCAACGGCGGCACCCCGTTTGTTCCACGCCGACCTCCGCCGGCGTCGCTCGTCCCGATCACCCTATCGGACCTGGGCTGCGCCGGCCACGTCCCACCCGCAGGGGCGGCGACATCGCCGGCCCCGATGTTGATCCTCGTTCCAGGAGTGACACGCCGGCAACCAGGTCGAGTTCGCGGTGCCGTTCGGCGCGCTCGCCCCGGCGCTGCAAGCGAGGCCCAGGGGGAAACAACCACCCTTCGGCGTGCGCCCTGCCGCCCCGTGGGGTGGCTGCGACCCAGCGGGTCTCTCGACACCATATGCCTGTATGGTCATGCAGTCGTTCTTCCGTCATACCGCGCGAGCGGCGCTCTCGACGGTCCTGCTGGTGCCGGCCGCGGGCCGCGCCGACCAGATCGACCTCGCGTCGGCCATGGCACGCGCCCGCGCGAACGCCCGCGAGGTCGCCGCGTCCGACGCGCGGCGCGACGCCGCCGAGGAGCGCGTGCGGATCGCGCGCTCCTTCCGCCGGCCGCAGATTCGCCTGTCCGAGACCTGGATCCGAACGGACTCGCCAGCCCAGGCCTTTGCGCTACAGCTCGAGCAGGAGCGGTTCTCGTTTCCCGAGTTCGCCGCTGCGGATCCGAACTCGCCAGAGGCGATCGACGCCGCGACCACCCGGCTCGAGCTCGAGGTCCCCTTGTGGACCGGCGGCGAGATCACCGCGCGCATCGCCCAGGCCAGCCACGTCGCCGAAGGCGCCGCGGCCAGCGGTGAGCGTGCCGCGGATGCCGCGGCGCTCGCCGCGGGCTCGGCGTGGGTACGCCTCGCCCAGGCCCGAGAACGCGTGGCCCTGCTGGAGCGCGCCCGGGACGCGGTCGCCGCGCACGTCGAGCTGGCGCGTGCGTACACGGACGAGGGCATGCTGGTGCGCTCCGAGCTGCTGCGCGCGGAGGTCGAGCTCGCGGGCGCCGAGGACCTCCTGATCGAGGCACGCGGCGACGCGCGGGTCGCCGAGGCAGAGCTGTCCTTCCGTCTCGCGGCACCGCTCGGCACCACCTGGGAGCTCGGCGCCGTGCCGGCACCACCGCCGCTCGAGGAGGAGCTCGCGCCCTGGCTCGCGACCGTGGCGGATCGACGCGATCTCCGGGCGGCGAGGAGCCTGCTCGCGGCGGGCGAGCTCGAGGCGCGCGCGCAACGCGCCGGCCGCCTGCCGCGGGTGGGCCTCGTCGCGCGCGGCGACCTGGTCGACGACACCCTTTTCGGCAGCCACGGCGATTCCACGACGGTTCTCGCGGTGGCGCAGCTCGAGCTGTGGAACGGCGGTCGCCGGCGCGCTGCCATCGCGGCGGCGGAGGCCGAGGCGGTGGCGGGACGGGCAGAGGTCGAGCTGCTCGCCGAGGGCGTCCGGCTCGAGGTCGAGCGGGCCCTGTCGGCGGCTCGCGTTGCACGGGCTCGCCAGGCGACCGCGGCCAGCGCGCTCCAGGCGGCCGAGGAGTCGCTGCGCATCGTCGAGGAACGCTTCCGCGCCGGCGTGGTGCAGACCATCGACGTGCTCGACGCCGCCACGGCCCGCCGCGAGGCCGAGACGCGCGAGCTGGTAGCGCGCGCCGAGGCGAACCTCGCGGCGTTGGGGCTCGCCTTCACGGCCGGCCGTGCGCCCGAAACCGCGCTTTCCGGCGCCGGCAAGAGGGAGAGTCTCCCGTGACCACACGAAGCGCTACACGAGCTCTGGTCCTGCTCTCGATTCTCGGCGCGCTTTATGCCTGCGGGGGCCCGGCAGAGCACGAGGCGAGGCACGAGGTGGCGCGCGTGGCCGTCCGCCTCGGCGCCGCGGAGCGTGTCGAGCTCGCCGCGCGCACCTCGATCGCCGGCACGGTCACGGCGCGGCGCTCGACCGCCGTCTCGAGTCGTGTCACCGCGCTGGTGACCTCGGTCCCGGTCGAGCTCGGACAGCAGGTCGCGGCAGGCCAGGTGCTCATCGCGATCGACCCGACGGCCGCGCAGGGTCAGGTCTCGACCGCCCAGGGCGCCCTGGCCCAGGCCGAAGCGGGGCTCGCGCTGGCTCAGCGCAACCACGAGCGCTTCCTGGCGCTCGCCGCACGGCAGGCCGCCTCGGAGCTCGAGGTCGACCAGGCGAGGGCGCAGCACGAGCAAGCGCTCGGTGCGGTCGAGCAGGCCCGCGGCGCGCTCGCCGCGGCGCGATCGGTGGCAAGCGAGTCCTCGGTCAGGGCGCCCTTCGCCGGGCGGGTGACGGAGAAGCTGATCGAGATGGGCGACCTGGCGACGCCAGGGCGACCGCTGGTGCGCCTCGAGTCGACCGCGGGCGGGAGGCTCACGGTCTCGGTGGCGGAGCGGGTGGCGCGGGAGTCCGCGCTCGCCCTCGGCCAGCAGCTCGCGGTCACGATCGACGCCCGACCCGACCTGGGCGAGCTCGACGGCGAGGTGGTCGAGGTCTCGGGGCCCGATCCGCGGACGCACTCCTACACTGTGGCCATCGATCTCGGCGGCGTTGCGGTGCCTGCCGGCGCGGCGGCCCGCGCCTTCCTGCCCGGCACGCCGCGGCAGGCGGTCGTGGTGCCACGCGACGCGATCGTGGAAGCCGGTGGGCTGCTCTTGGTGGTGGTGCGCGGAGAGGCAGGCGAGGCGCAGACCCGCGTCGTGACGCTCGGCGCGCCGCGCGACGGAGACCGCGTCGAGGTGCTGTCGGGCCTCGGGGGCGGCGAGACCGTCGCGCTCGGCCTCGCTGCGGCTCCGCCCGCAGGCGCGATCCTCGAGGAAGCCACGTCGTGACCGGCCACGAGACCCCTGGGCCGGCGCCCGGCGGCACCGGCGGCTCGCACCGACTCGGCCTCGCCGGCCGGGTCGCCGCGGCGTTCCTCGACTCCAAGCTCACGCCGCTCCTGGTGATCGCCTCGCTCCTGCTCGGCGCCTTCGCTGTGCTGGTGACACCCCGCGAGGAGGAGCCGCAGATCAGCGTGCCGATGGTCGACGTGTTCGTGGCGCTGCCGGGAGCCTCGGCGCGCGAGGTCGAGCAGCGCCTGGTGACGCAGCTCGAGAAGGCGCTGTACGAGATCCCGGACGTCGAGTTCGTGTACTCGACGTCGCAACCTTCGGGCGGGATGATCATCGTGCGTTACCGAGTAGGCACCGACCCCGACATCGCGGCCCTGCGCGTGCACGCCAAGCTCGCCGAGCGCGCGGCTGTCTTGCCGGCGGGCGCGCCGCCACCGCTCGTCGCACCGCGCGGCATCGACGACGTCCCGGTGCTCGCTTATACCCTGTGGTCGACCACGGCAACCCCGCTCCTGCTCCGTCAGGTCGCCCACGAGCTCGCGACAGAGCTCGGCCGCCACCCGCGCACG
>DATLFI010000158.1:0-2678 GCA_035524895.1 Thermoanaerobaculia bacterium
GCTCCAGGGCCTCGAGCTGCCGGTGTGGCCACCGCCAACCGCCGAGACTCGCGGCGACGGGCGGCGCTGAGGCTTCGCGGAGCGGCTGTCCTCCCACACCACATACGCCACCAGGACGCCGAGCAGGAACAGCACATACCACAGCGGCCAGAAGAACCAGGGTCGCGCGGCCCTGGTCGCCAGCGACGCGATCGCAGCTTCGGGCGGCAGCACTGTGGCGGCTGGCACGCCGGCGGGCTCGACCACCTCGACCGGCGCGATGAAACGGTAGCCTCGGCCGGGCAGCGTCTCCACGAACAGCGGGTTGCGCGCGTCGTCACGCAGGACCTCGCGGATCTGCCGCACGCACTGGTGCAGCCCCTGGTCCGCCTCCACCGCCCGGTCGCCCCACAGTCCGGCCTGCAGCTCCTCGCGCGGGAGCAACTCGCCGGCGCGTTCGACCAGCATCGCGAGCAGCCGCAGCGGCTGCGGCTGCAGCGCCACCTCCGCGCCCCGGCGCGAGAGCCGCGGCGCTGCGGTGTCGAGCTCGTAGAGGCCGAAGCGGTAGCGCGCTGGCGCGCGCGCTGTGTCGTCCACGGCGCGGCAGCGTACCAGTCAGGGATCAGAGTCCGAGCTCGGCCAGCACCGCGACGGCACGAGCCGTGCGCCGATCCTCCGCACCGACGGCGGCGACGAGCGCGCGGTGCGACTCGCGCATCAGCTCCTCTCCTTGATCGCGGCGCCCCAGCTTCCAGAGGCATCGCCCCAGCTCCAGCCGTGTCAACGCCACTTCGGGATGCTCCGGCGGCAGCGCGCGCTCGCGGACGGCGAGCGCCTCGCGTAGCAGCGGTTCGGCCTCCGTGGCGGCGCCCCGGTCGACCAGCAACGCGCCAAGCTGCCGCTGCGCCACCGCGCGGTAGCCCACCGCTTGCTCGCCGGCCTGGTCGTAGAGCGCGAGCGCCTCGCGCAGCAGGTCCTCCCCGCGGCTCGTGTCGCCGCCCCGCGCGACCACACCGGCCAGAGTTACCAGGTCGTAACCGACCCAGATCGCGGAGTCGGCGCGACGCCGGTCGAGCGCGATCGCCTCTTCGAGCAGTGCCTCCGCCTCGGCGAGCTGGTCGGGCTCGCGCAACGCCCGGGCCAGGGTCACCAGCGAGGTCGAGCGGAGCGGGCTGTCCTCGGGGAGAACGCGTCGCTCGGCTTCGACCACCGCGCGATAGTGCGCTCGTGCCTCGGCGCGATCCGCCTCGCGACCTCGTTCCTGCAGCGCGGACGCGAGGTTGTTGCGCGAGTGGAGCGTCCCCGGGTGGTCCTCGCCGAAGTAGCGCTGCCGCGACTCGAACGCGCGGCGCAGCAACTGGACGGCGCCGTCGTAGTCGGCGATCCCTAGCAGCGCCGTGCCGAGGTAGTTCTCGCTCGCAGCGACCTCGTCGGGCTCGAGCTCGGGGTTGCCCGCGCGGATCGCGAGACCCTGGCGGTGCAGCTCGATCGCACGCTGGTAGTCGGCTCGCTCCTGAGCGACCCAGCCCAGGTTGTGCAGGAAGAGTGCGACGCGCGGATGCTCCGCGCCGAGGCGCTGCCGCGACAGGGCCAGCCCCTGCTCGCTGATCCGCTCCGATTCCTCGACCCGCCCTTGCTCCCAGCGCACCGCGCCGAGCTCGACCAGGATCTCCACCAGCGACTCGACCTCCTCGTCGGTGAGGCCGGCGCGCGAGGCAACGTCGTCGAGCGGCGGCAAAGTCTCCTGCGCCGCGACCAGCAGGTTCGCTCCCTCCTCGAACAGGCCAAGGTCGCGGTAGACCTCGCCCAGCGACACCAGCAACCGTCGGCGCACAGCGGGTTCGAGCTCGGCCTCGTTTTCGAGGATCTGCGCCGCGCCGCGATCGACCAGCTCGCGCGCGGAGACGTCGGTCCCGCGGGCCTCGCCGGGGTTGGCGGCACGGAACAAACCGGCGAGAAACTCCGCCACCTGGCTCGCGCTCTCAGCCTCGGTACTGGCCCGCGCCTCGGCGCGCAGCGCGCGGTCGCGCTCGGCGGCCAGCCGCCACGACGAGACGGCCATCGCCGCGGCGAACGCTGCGAGCAGCAGGAGGAACGCGGCGGCCGCCGCAACGCCGAGTCGATGACGCTGCGCGAAAAGGCCAGCGCGGTAGCGCAACGTTGCCGGGCGCGCCTCGACCGGCATGCCGCCCAGGTGCCTGCGAAGATCCTGCGCGAGCTGCTCGACCGACGCGTAGCGCGCCTCGGGCTGCTTCTGCATCGCGCGCAGCACGATCGCGTCGAGGTCGCCGCGCAGCTCGCGAGCGAGCTGGCCTCGCCCGCGCCCCGGAGTGTCTCTGGTTGCCTCGCTCTTTGCCCGGCTCGGCGGCGGCGGTTCCCGCTCCAGCACCGCGCGCTGCACGCTCGCGCTGTTGGTGGCGACCTCGCCATACGGCGACACGCCGGTGAGCAGCTCGAACAGCAGTACGCCGAGCGAGTAGACATCGGTCGCCGTGGTCACCGACTGGCCGCGCACCTGCTCGGGGCTAGCGTAGCGCGGCGTGAACACGCGCTGAACAGTCCCGGTGAGCAGGACCGTGCCCCACTGCGACGGCGGAGGCGCGCCGAGCGATGCTCGACCGGCTGGCTTCTCCGCGCGCGCTCCGGGCTCGTGAAGGTGCAGGTTCTCCTCGTCGCCGGGCTCCTCCCCCGCGTCTCGC
>DATLFI010000159.1:0-26256 GCA_035524895.1 Thermoanaerobaculia bacterium
CATCGCCGTCGCCGAGGAGACCAGCCTGGTGGTGCCGTTGGGCTGGCACGTGCTCGAGCAAGCCTGCCGCCAGGCTCGCGACTGGCAGGAGCGCTTCCCGGCCGCCGTGCCGCTCTTCATGAGCGTCAACGTCTCCGGCAAGCTCTTCGCGCAGGAAGGCGCGGTCGAGCAGCTCCTCGGCATCCTCGAGCAGAGTGGGCTGGCGCCCGAGAGCCTGCGCCTCGAGGTCACCGAGAGCGTGGTGCTCGATCATGGCGAGCCCGTGATGGAGCGCCTCCGGCAGCTCCGCGCCATGGGCGTGCAGCTCTCGATGGACGACTTCGGCACCGGCTACTCGTCGCTTTCTTACCTCCAGCGCTTCCGCTACGACGAGCTGAAGATCGACCGCTCCTTCGTGCACGACCTCGCGCTCGACGACTCGCGCGCGATCGTCGAGACCATCCTGCAGCTCGCGAGCCACCTCGGCATCGGCGTGGTCGCCGAGGGCGTCGAGACAGCCGAGCAGCTCGCGCACCTCCAGGAGCTCGGCTGCCCGCTCGGCCAGGGCTTCTGGTTCGCCAAGCCGCTCGACGTTCCTTCGGTGGAGGCGCTGCTGACGTCCGGTGCGAGCCTGCCGAGCTGAGCAGTCCTACTTTTCATCGCACATTCGTCTATCTCGATAAGAGACGCGGGACGCAGGTGCGGTCGACGGCGCACGCCGTTCTCCCCTTCGGCTCGTGTCGTTCGCTCCATCGGAGGGACGGACATGGCGGGAACGTCGAAGAAGCGGCCGACCCGAGCGACGCGCGCCGCGAGGCCTGGCGCCCAGTCCAAGAAGCCGAGCGCGCCCAAGGCCCGCGCGCGGACGCGCCGGTCGAAGGATTCGCCGCGGCTCCGCGACGAGCACAAGGTCCAGCCCAAGCTGCGCCTGATCGCGAACAGCAGCGACGTGGTCAACACGCTGCGCGCCGAGCGCTCGGCGTCGGTGTTCGTGACCGACCCGGCCCTGCTGGCGCGGGTTCCCTGCCACCGCCAGGCGCGCGACCGCCCGCTGGCGAAACGGCCGCGCGGCTTCCGCAAGGGCAAGAGCCTGGCGCGGATGCCGGCGGCGGTGCGGGCCAACGTCTTCGTGCAGCTCCAGGATCCACTCCAGAAGCTCAGCGCCGCCGTCCGGAAGGCCTCGACCGGCCGCCGTCAGGACCTGGTGGCTGCGACCGTCTCGATGAGCCAGCTCGACACCATCCTCTCCGAGCCCGGTGTCGCCGGGGTCGAGCTCGCCGAACGCGTCACCTTCAGCCCGCCGAACGACGTTCGCCCGGTGCTCGATCAGGACGGTCCCGCCCTCGGGCACGGCGGCGTCATCGACGCCGAGCGCGAGGCCATCGGCCCGCAGGCCGGCGCCCACGGGCCAGTGCTGGTCGGAATCATCGACGTGCAGGGGTTCGACTTCGCGCACCCCGACTTCCTCGACGCGCAGGGCAAGACCCGCTTCGTGGCGATCTGGGACCAGGGCGGCACGACGCGGCCCTCGCCCTCGGGCTTCGGTTACGGAGCGGAGATCGAGAACGACCACCTGAACGCGGCGCTCGCGGCGGCACCGGCCGCAGGCATACCCGCCTGGGAGCTCGAGCCGCAGTCGCAGTTGGCGGTCTCCTCGCACGGCACCCATGTCGCGAGCATCGCCGCCGGCAACCACGGGGTCTGTCCCCACGCCCTGCTCGCCGGCGTGCTGCTCGAGCTGCCGCGCGAAGACTGGGATCGCCGGCGCTCGTTCTACGACTCGACGCGGATCGCCCATGCCGTGGATTGGCTGCTGCAGCTCGGGCAGCGGCTCGAGCACGACCTCGGCCAGCCGGTGCCGGTCTCGATCAACATCAGCCTCGGCACCAACGGTCACGCCCACGACGCCAGCAGCGGGGTCTGCCGCTGGATCGACTACGCGATCTCGACGCCCGGCCGCTCGGTGTGCGTCGCCGCCGGCAACGCCGGCCAGGAGGCGCCGGTGGAGCCGGGCGACTGGGGCTTCATGCTCGGCCGCATCCACACCAGCGGGCGCATCGCGGCCTCGGGGCTGACCCGCGACCTCCAGTGGGTGGTGGTCGGCGACGGCATCGCCGACCTCTCGGAGAACGAGCTCGAGATCTGGTACCCGCCGCAGGATCGCTTCGACGTGATGCTGCGACCGCCCGGTTCGACCACCTGGATCGGCCCGATCGGTCCCGGGCAGTTCGTCGAGAACCAGCTCCTCGAGAGCGGCACCTTCGTCAGCGTCTACAACGAGCGCTACGCGCCCGCCAACGGCGCCAACTACATCGCGGTCTACCTGTCGCCGTTCCTCTCCGAGGATGGCGTGGTCGGCGTCGCCGCCGGCACCTGGACCGTGCGCCTGGTCGGGCGCGAGGTGCGCGACGGCTCCTACCACGCCTGGATCGAGCGCGACGACCCGCGCCGCCTCGGTCGCGTCGGCATGCAGGAAGCGTGGGCCTTTCCGTCGTTCTTCTCGCGGCTGACCAACGTCGACCAGTCGTCGGTCAGCTCGCTCGCCTGCGGCCAGCGCATCGTGTCGGTGGCCAACCTCGACCCCGCGCGCGAAGTGATCAACATCACCAGCTCCCAGGGCCCGACCCGCGACAACCGCGAGAAGCCCGAGATCTGCGCGCCTGGCACCGACGTGCTGGCGGCCAACGGCTTCGATCCCGAGGCCACCTGGGTGCGCATGACCGGCACCAGCATGGCGAGCCCGTACGTGGCCGGCGTCGTGGCGTGGATGCTGGCGGTCGAGCCACGCCTCACCGCGGCGCAGGTGGGCGGCATCCTGCGCCGCACGGCGCGCCCGCTGCCGGGCGTCGACTTCCACTGGCGCGACGACGCGGGCTACGGGCGCATCGACCCCACGGCGTGCATCGCCGAGGCCAGGCGCATCTACGAACGGGAGGACCTGACGCCATGAAGCTGACGGTGTTCCAGTCCGACAAGGGCGACTGCCTGCTGATCGAGGGCAGCAACGGCACGACCCTGCTCGCCGACGGCGGCATGGCCGCGTCCTACAGCAAGCACGTGGCGCCAAGCATGAACCGCCTGCGCAAGGCCGGGCGCTCGCTCGACCTGGTCTACGTGTCGCACATCGACGCCGACCACATAGCCGGCATCCTGCAGATGATGGACGACGAGGTCGGCTGGCGCGTCTACGAGCACCAGCAGGCGCAGGGCAACCCCAAGGCCTCCAAGCTGAAGCCGAAGAGCCCCCGGCCGCCGGCGGTGCGGGCAGTGTGGCACAACGCCTTCCACGACCAGATCCAGAAGAACCGCGGGGCGCTCGAGGAACTCTTCATCGCATCGATGAAGACGAACCTGCTGGCCGAGGAGCTGCGAGAGAACCTGGAGCGCCTCGACGACCTGATGACCAGCGAGCGACAGGCGCTCCTGCTGCGCCACCGGCTCAGCGCCAAGCAGCTCGGAATCCCGGTCAACGGACCCTCGGCCGGTCACCTGATGTTCATAGGCCAGGGCGCCACCGTCAACAACCCAATCGCGCTGGGCGAGCTCACCATCACCGTGGTCGGCCCCCGCAACGAGGAGCTCGAGAACCTGCGCAAGAGGTGGAACGACTGGATCCGCGACAACGAAGAGGCGATCCGCCGCATCCGCGAGCAGGCGCGCGAGGAGGCCGAGCGGCTGCACGCCGACGAGGCGCGGTCGTTCCAGGCCGCCCTCGGCTCGCTCGCCCAACAGCTCGGCGACCGCCGCAACGTCTCCGTCCCGAACCTGGCTTCCCTCATGCTGGTGGTCGAGGACGCGGGCAAGAGCTTGCTGCTCACCGGCGACAGCCACCCCGACGACATCCGCGCCGGGCTCGAGCTCGACGGGCGCCTGGACGCGACCGGTCGGGCGCACTTCGACGTCATCAAGTTCCAGCACCACGGGTCGAAGAACAACGTCGACGAAGACTTCTGCGCCAAGATCACCGCCGACCACTACGTCTTCTGCGGCGACGGGGGGCATCACAACCCCCACCTCGACGCCGTCGACATGCTGATCCGCGGGCGCCGCCAGGCCTCCAGCCGGCCGTTCAAGCTGTGGTTCAACAGCAGCGAGGCGGTGACGCACGACAGCCGCAAGGCGCACATGCGCAAGCTCGAGGACCGAGTGGCGACGCGCGCCGCCGCGAGCGGCGGTCAGCTCCGGTACCGGTTCCTGCGCCGGGGCTCGAAGCTGACGCTGAACGCATAGCCCCACTCGCGCTTCATCCGCGCGCTGCCCCTTCGCCGACGTAGGATGCTCCCGGAGCGCGGATGGACTCGAACCGCCTGGCCCGCATCAACGAGATCTTCGACGCGGCGCTCGATCTGCCACCGCCGGAGCGCGAGCGTGTGCTCGCCGATCGCTGCGACGACGACGCGATACGCCGCGAGGTCGAGGAGCTGCTCGAGGCCTCGGACTCCGGCACCGGCCCGCTCGATCGCGGCGCCGGCGCACTGTCGGCCCTGCTCGAGGCGACAGACGCGCCCGAAGAGGATCCGCTGCCCGAGCGGATCGGTCCCTACCGGCCGCTCGAGGAGATCGGCCGCGGCGGCATGGCAGTCGTCTACCTCGCAGAGCGGGTCGATGGTCACTTCGATCAGACCGTCGCGCTGAAGCTGATCCCGGGCGGGGTCGACCGCCGCGAGGTGGTCGCGCGCTTCGAGCGCGAGCGGCAGATCCTCGCCTCGCTCGAGCACCCTTCGATCGCGCGCCTGCTCGACGGCGGTATCGCCGACGACGGGCGACCGTACTTCGCCATGGAGCGCGTCGAGGGACTGCCGATCGACCGGCACTGCGACCACCATCGGCTCTCGGTCGAGGAGCGGTTGCGGCTGTTCTGCGACGTCGCGCGCGCGCTCGACTTCGCGCACAAGCGCCTGGTGCTCCACCGCGACCTCAAACCCTCGAACATCCTGGTCAGCACGGACGGGCGGGTCAAGCTGCTCGACTTTGGCATCGCCACAGTGCTCGACGCGCCGGGCCGCGCCAAGCAGCGCACCGTCGGCGGCTGGCTCACGCCCGAGTACGCCAGCCCCGAGCAGATCCGCGGCGAGGCGATGTCGACCGCCTCCGACGTCTACCAGCTCGGGCTGCTGCTCTACGAGCTGCTCACCGGGCGGCGACCGTACGAAGTGCCGACCCGCACACCGAGCGAGGCCGAGCGCGTGATCTGCGAGGTCACTCCGACCCGACCCAGCCACGCGCTGCGCCAGAAGATCGACACCGCAGGTGAGTCTCCCGAGACCGTGGCCGACCTGCGCCGCACGACGCCCCGCAAGCTCGCGCAGCGCCTCGACGGCGACCTCGACCTGATCCTGCTGCAATGCCTGCGCAAGGAGCCCCAGCGGCGCTACGCCTCGGCGGAAGCCCTGGCCCGCGACATCGAGCGTCACCTCGAGGGTCTGCCGGTCTCCGCCCATCCCGACTCGCTCGGCTATCGCGTTGGCAAGTTCGCGCGGCGCCATCGCGCAGCGCTGGCGGTGGCGCTGTTGTTGGTCTCGTTCGGCGCCTGGAACCTCGCCACCTTCCTGCACCAGAGCCAGGTCGTGCGACAGGAGCGCGACCGCGCGCGCGCCGAAGCGGCAAAGGCGTCGGCGATCCAGGCGTTCCTGGTAGACCTGTTCCAGACCGCGGACCCGGCCCAGAGCCTCGGCGAGGAGGTGACGGTTCGCCAGGCGCTCGACCGCGGAGCCCCGCGCATCGCCGCCGCCTTCCCCGACCAGCCCGAGGTGCGAGCCGAGCTGCTCGGCGCCACCGGCGAGATCTACCGCTCCCTGGGCCGCTACGACCAGGCCGACGACCTGCTGCAGCGCTCGCTCGCGCTGACCACCGAGGCCAAGACCGACGAGCCGCTGCCCCGCGCCGCCGCGCTCGCTCGACTCGGCAACCTGCGCCGCGTCCAGGGCGAGTCTCGGCCTGGGCCTCGCCGCTCTCGGCGAGCCGCGGGAAGCCGAGGCCTTGCTCGAGGAATCGCGTCGCATCTACACCAAGACCTACCCCGACGGCCACCCGCTGATCGACCGGCTCGACGCCTATCGAGGCGACCTGTACCGCGAGACCGGCCGCTTGGAGGAAGCAGAGGCGGTCGCGGCCCCTGCGTTCGAGCGGCTGCGCGAGCGCTACGGCGATGCGTCGCACCACACCGGGCGCGCGGCGTTGGTGCTCGGGCGAATCCGCCTCGCGCGCGGCCTGCCCGACGACGCCGACACGCTGCTGACCATCGCCGCCGTGGTGCTCGAGCCGCGCGGCGGCCGCGACGCGGAAACCGTACGGACTGCCCTGGCAGAGCTCGCGCGCTCGAGCGACAGCGCGCGGCGGGGTTCGTAGCTTCGGCGGCCGGCCGCTACTCCTTCAACATCTTCAACAGCCACGCTCGCGCGCGCTTCCACTCGCGGTCGACGGTGCGCTCGGAGACGCCGAGCGCCGCGGCGATCTCGGGACCGCTCATGCCGGCGAAGAAGCGGCACTCCACCACGCGCACCAGGCGCTCGTCGAAGGTCGCCATCTTCTCGAGCGCGTCCTGGATCGCGAGCACCGTCTCGGCCTGTGCCGAGGCGCCCACCAACTCGGGATCGAGCGTGACCTTGAGCTGACCTCCACCACGCTTCTGCGCGAAGTGTGTGCGGGCGTGATCCACCACCACCCGTCGCATCGCGCGCGCCGTGATGCCAAAGAAGTGCGCGCGGTCCTGCCAGTGCTCGGCGCCCTCGCCGACCATCCGCAGGTACGTCTCGTTGACCAGTGCCACGGTGTCGAGCGTGCGTCCCGGCGGCAGCTTGCGGAGCTGCGAGGGCGCCAGCCGCTGCAGGTGATCGTGGACCAGCGGGATCAGCGCCTCGAACGCCCCGGCGTCGCCCTCGCGGTGGGCGTGCAGCAGGCGGGTGATCTGACCCGGGTCGGTGGTCATGGCGGACAGAACCCTATCGGCTGCCCCACTCCCAGAGCACGAATCGGCTCACGGCGTCGATCTCGTCCTCGGTGAGCAGCCCGCGCATGGGCAGCATGTCGATGCCGCCGTCGCGCACGAAGCGCGCGATCTCCGCGAGATCGCGCAGGCCGCGCACCGGCGGCGACGACCGATCCGGCGCGCCCTGGCCGGCGTCGCCGTGACAGGAGGCGCAGTGGCGCGCGTAGACCCCGCGACCCACACCGAGCTGCGCCTGGTCGGGCACGACGCCGGTCGCGGCGTCGGTCGCCGCGCTCTGTGTGCCCCGCACCTCGTCGCGCGCCTGAGCTCGCTCCTCGCGCGCCGTCACTCGGAGCGCACCGCCCCCCGGCCCGGCCGGCAACGCCAGCGCGACCAGCTCGGCCGGATGCTCGCGCGACGACACCGCAATGACGATGTACTGCCGTCCCTCGTGGAGATACGTCATCGGCGCGCCCGACGCGCGCTCCGGCAGCTCGAGCTCGGCGACCACCTCGCCGGTCGCCTTGTCGTAGGCGCGAAACATCGGGCCGCCCGGATCGCCGCTCAGGTTACCGCTCTCGGCGAGGAAGAGCAGCGTCTTGGTGACGAGCGGGCTCGGCCGCACGCCCGGCTGGCCCATCGACGCGAAGTCGAGGCCGAGACCCTGCAGGTCGGGGTGCTCGCGGACATAGGCCGGCGCCGAGCCGATCGCGCGCGACCACACGTGCTCGCCACGGTGGAGGTCGGTGCCGTGGATCACACTCCACGGCGGCCGCAGGATCGGCAGGCCGCGCGGACCCTGCACGGTCTGGGTGGCGGCCCGAAGATAGCGCCAGTTGGTCTCCTTCGGGTCGGCCGGGCCGAGCGACGCGACCATCGCGGTGTTGCGCGTCGGCACGAACAGCATGCCGGTATCGGGATCGAACGCGCCGCCGTTCCAGTTCGCGCCGCCGCCGTATCCCGGGTAGACCCAGGTGCCTTGCGTGCCGTCCTCGACCACCACCGTCGGCGGCGTGTACATCGGGCCACGCACGTAGCGCGACGCGATCGCCAGCGCCTCGGCGCGCAGCTCGGGCGTGAAGTCGATCAGGTCTTCCTCGTGGTAGCCGAGCCTGCTGTACGGCGGCGGGCGCGTCGGGAACGGCTGCGTCGGCGACGCGCGCTCGCCGGGCACCAAGGACGGCGGCACCGGTCGCTCCTCGATCGGCCACAGCGGCTCGCCGGTGACGCGGTCGAACACGAACAGCAGCCCCTGCTTGGTGAGCAGCGTCACCGCCGGGACGCGCTCGCCGTCGCGCACCACGTCGTGGAGGATCGGCGCCGCCGGCAGGTCGTAGTCCCACAGGCCGTGGTGCACCACCTGGAAGTGCCAGCGCGGCTCGCCGGTGCGCGCGTCGAGGCAGACGATGCTCTCGGAGTAGAGGTTGTCGCCCAGCCGGTGGCCGCCGTAGAAGTCGTGGCTCGGCGTCTCCACCGGCAGGTAGACCAGGCCGCGCACGAGGTCGGCGCTCATCAGCGTCCACACCCCGGTGTTCCCGGTGTAGCGCCAGGACTCGTCCTCCCAGGTCTCGTTGCCCGGCTCGCCGGCCTGCGGGATGGTGTGGAACTTCCACAGCAGCTCGCCGGTGCGCGCGTGGTAGCCGCGCACGAAACCGGGCGTCGCCTCCTTGTTGGCCGAGGTGATGTCGGCGACCACCTGCGTCACCACCACGTCGCCGACCACGGTCGCCGGCGACGACGAGCCGACGAACGGCACCGGCCGCGGGTCGCCCGGCCCGAGCAACCGCTCGCGCAGGATCACCGCGCCGTCCTCGCCGAACTCACGATCGGCGCGGCCGGTACGCGCGTCGATCGAGAGCAGCCGGCCGTCGAGCGTGTTGTGGAACAAGCGCTGCTCGACGCCGTCGGTCCAGTAGGCGAGCGACCGGCTGGTGAGCGCCGGGCTGCGCCCGCCGATGTCGGCCGGCTCCGGCGTGAACACCCACCGCGTCTCGCCGGTCGCGGGGTCGAGCGCCGCCGCCTCGTGCATGCCCGTCGGCACGTAGAGCACCCCGCCGACGTAGATCGGCGTCGCCTTCAGGTTGACGTCGGGGCGTTCTCCGATCGGCAGCGACTTCCAACGCCAGGCGATCTCGAGTCGCGCGACGTTGTCGCGGTCGATCTGGTCGAGAGGCGCGTAGCGCGTAAAGCCCGCGTCGCCACCCCAGGTGTGCCACTCGCCGTGCGGCGCGCCGTGTTGGGCGGAAGCGGCGGCCACGAGCCCGAGCGCGACGCCGGCCGCGAGCGCCGCTGTCGCGGACGGGAGGCGACACCGACGCCTCGCTCGCTCCACCTCCGTCATCGGCTACCCCTCCGGGAAACCCGGTAGCCCCGCCTCGACCTCGACACCGAAGCTGCGGATGGCGAGCGCGGTCATGGAGTAGCCGCCGACGGTGAACACGACCTCGATCAGCCGCTGCGGGTCGTGCGACGCGGCTGATGCAGCCCAGGTGGCGTCGGAGACGAACGCCTCGCGACGCAGCTCGTCCGCGGCGCGCAGCAGCGCGGCCTGCTCGGCGGTCCAGCCCGGCGCGTCGGGGCCGGCCGCGACCCGCGCGATCTCCTCGTCGCCGAGACCCGCGGCGCGCGCCGCGCCGCTGTAGTGCGCCCAGAGGTATTCGGCGCGCAGGTTCCAGGCGGTGCGCAGGATCAGCAGCGCCCGGTCTTGCGGCGGCAGGCCCGACTCGCCCGCCAGGTAGCGAAACAGCGTCCCCAGCGGCGCGAAGAGCTGCGGGTGGTGGACCAGCGTCGCGTGCAGGTTCGGCGCCGTGCCGTCCTCTCTCAGCACCGGCGCGAGCAAGGCCCGCTGCTCGTCGCTCCACCCTTCCGGGCCGAGTGCCGGCAGCCGACCGCGCGCTACGTCCGAGGCCGGTCGACCCGCCACGTCCGGCAACGGCAGGCCCTCGGGCAGCCGGTGCTCGAGACCCGGATCGAGCTGCACGCCGAGCGTGTTGAGCGCCATCGACACGAGCTGGTACTGGCCCGCGGTGAACAGCGCCTCCATCACCTGCTGCTCGGAGTACTGCGCGCGCAGCGCCGACCAGGTGGCGTCGGAGATCTTCGCGTCGTAGCGCAGCTCGTCGGTCATGCGCAGCAGCGCGCGCTCGAAGTCGCTCCAGCCGGGCGCGTCGGGACCCTCGGCGATGCGCCGGATCTCCTCGACCGTCATGCCCGCGCTCTCCTCGGCGATGCGCGCGTGCTGCGCCCACTCGTACTCCGACTGGCACAGCCAGCCCATGCGCAGCATCACGATCTCGCGCTCGCGCGCGGGCAGGCTCGAGCCGTTGAGCACGAAGCGCCCGAAGCCCGACCACTGCTCGTAGAGCTCGGGGTGGTGCGCGAGAGTCCTATAGATGTTGAAGTCAGGCCGGCTAGCCAGCATCGCGACCTGCGCCGCGCTGCGACCCTCCTCGGCGACCGGCAGCAGGCGCGGCGTGGTCGGTCGCGGCGAGAAGGTGCCCGACTCCATCGTCGCGTCGGCGGCCGTCTCCGCGGACGGCTCGCTGCGAGGCTCGCCCTCGGCGGACCGGCGACCGCAGCCAGCGCTCAGCCCCAAAACCACCACCAGCGCCACCAGCGCGCCCCGTGCAGCGGCGACTCTCGATGACTCGCGCATAGCTCCTCCTCCACTACTCCGGCACCACTCCGGCACCACTCGGCAACGTCTCGGAAGGGCGCTGCGCTGATTATCGTCCAACCTTCGCTCGAAGGCGCCCACGATCCAGGGACATCGTTCGGACCCTCGACCTCCCCGCCCCGCCACCACACCGACTCCTCCTGTAACCAAAGACTCCCCCAACAGTCATCTCTCCGGGATCACGTCGACCCACCAAGACCCGTGCCCGCCGGGAGAACCTGACGATGACCAAGGACCTTCGTCTCGCCCTCCGCAACCTGCTGCGCGCTCCCGGCCTCGCGCTGACCGCCGTGCTGACGCTCGCGGTCGGCATCGGCGGCGCGACGGCGATGTACAGCGCGCTGCGAGCGCTAGTGGTGCACCCGTTCGACTTCCCGGAGTCCCACGAGCTGGTGCAGGTGTGGTCGGGGGACGGCTGGCCGCTGTCGGCGGCCGACTTCCTCGACCTCCACGAGCAATCGACCTCGTTCGAGTCGTTCGGCGTGTACACGCCCGGCTCGGTCAACGTCGGCGCCGAGAACGCGCGGGCAGTGACCGGGCTCAACTGCACCGCGGAGGTGCTCGACTCGTACGGCGTGCGCCCGCAGCTCGGGCGCTGGTTGGAGCCGGACGACACCGTCGAGGGCGCGTCGCCGGTAGCGGTGATCGGTCACGGCCTGTGGCAGGACGTTTTCGCCGGCGACCCCGACGTCGTCGGCCGCGCCGTGCGGCTCAATGGTGGCGACGTCACGGTGGTCGGCGTGATGCCGGCCGAGTTCGAGTTCGCCGGTCCCTGGGTGCGTACCTCGAACGTGCAGGTGTGGCTGCCGCTCTCGCTCGAGGCGCGGCGCACCGAACGCGACAGCCACTGGCTGTCGGGCATCGCGCGGCTGCGACCGGACGTCACGGTGGAGACCGCGCTCGCCGAGATCCAGGGCATCGGCGTCCAGCTCTCGAAGCTCTACCCCAACAGCAACACCCACAAGAAGTTCCTGGTGCGCTCGCTGCACGAGGAGATGACCCGCCGGGTCGGCTCGCAGGTGTGGCTGCTGTTCGGCGCCACCGCGCTGGTGCTGCTGGTCGCCTGCGCCAACGTCGCGAGCATGCTGCTGGCACGCAGCGCCAAGCGCCACGCCGAGCTCGGCGTGCGCGTGGCGCTGGGCGCCACCCGCAGCGACCTCGCGCGCCTGGCGCTCGCCGAGAGCCTGGTGCTGGCGCTCTCGGGCGTCGCCTGCGGCTTGGCGGTGGCCTACGGCGGCGTCGCGCTGCTGCGCGGTCTGGTGCCGGTGAGCGAGGCGCGCGCCGCGGCGATGACGGTCGACGGCGGCGTGCTGCTCTTTGCGCTGAGCGCGAGCCTGCTGGCCGCGCTGCTCACCGGGCTGCTGCCGGCATACGCCGCGATGCGTACGTCCGCCTCGACCATCGTGCGCGACGACACGCGCGGCGGCGTCGGCTCGCGCTCCAGGCACCGCGCGCTACGCACGCTGGTGATCGCGCAGGTGGCGGTGGCTTTCGTGCTGGCGATCGGCGCCGCGCTGTTCTCCTCGGCGTACCTGAAGCTGCTCGCCGAGAACCAGGTGCTGTCGACCGAGCACGTGCTCTCCGCCAGGGTCAACCTCCGCGGGGACCGCTACGAAGAGGACCAGACGCGGGTGACGACCTGGGAGCAGATCGTCGAGCGGCTCGAAGGCCTTCCCGGCGTGAGCGCGGTGGGACTCACCTCGAAGCTGCCGCTCGAAGGCGGCAGCAACACCAGCGCGCTGGTCAACGACGAGGTCTACGACCCGGCGGCGCAGCGCCTGCTGGTCGAGCGCACGTCGGTCACCGAGGGCTACTTCGAGACCATGGGCGTGACACTCCTGCAGGGGCGCAACCTGACGCCGCAGGACGACATGAACGAGGAAGGCTTGCTCGGCGTGGTGGTCAACCGCACCATGGTCGAGAAGGCGTGGCCCGACAAGGATCCGATCGGCCAGGTGTTTCGCGCCAACATGCCCGAGAACCCGTGGTACACCGCCACCGTGGTCGGCGTGGTCGAGGACGTGCGCCAGTGGGGCGCGGGCGAGAAGGTCCAGCCCGAGATGTACACCACGCCGCCGCGCCACTGGGGCAACGTGGTCCACGTCAACGTGCGCTCGAGCAAGCCGGCAGCAGCGCTGGCGCCGCAGGTGCGCGCCGAGATCGCGCACATCGACTCCGAGCTCGCGCTCGAGAACGTGCGCACGCTCGAGCAACTGGTGCTCGACGCGACCAAAGGTCAACGCGCCACCGCCACGCTGGTCAACGTCTTCATGGCCATCGCGCTCGCGCTGGTCGCGGTCGGCCTCTACGGCACCCTGTCCTTCCACGTCGCGCGCCGCACCCGCGAGACCGGGCTGCGCATGGCCGTCGGCGCCGGCCGCGGCGACGTGCTGCGCCTGATGCTCGGCCAGGGGCTGCGTTGGGTGGCGGTCGGCGTCGTGCTCGGCGTCGGCGGCGCCTTTGCACTCTCGCGCGTGCTCGAGAAGCTGGTCTACGGCATGGACGGCCTCACCGCCCCGCCGCTGCTCCTCGCCACATCAGCGGTCGCGCTCGCTGCGCTCCTGGCGTGTTGGCTGCCGGCGCGGCGGGCGGCGCGGCTCGATCCGATCGTGGCGTTGCGGCTGGACTGAGCCCTCTGGGAGCGTGGGCTGCCACTCGCGCATGGGCGGGCGCGTGCCCACAGGCTACGCTGGCGACGAGCGCGCTCTCAGTGCTCGGCGAGGAGCGACTCGAGCTTCGCGAGATCCACCGGCTTGACCAGGTGGAGGTCGAAGCCGGCCTGCTGCGAGCGCTCGCGATCAGAGTCCTGACCCCAACCGGTGACCGCCACCAGCAGCACGTCGCGACCCCACGGCTCCGAGCGGATCCGCCGCGCCGCCTCGTAGCCGTCGAGCCTCGGCATGCCGAGGTCGAGCAGGATCACGTCCGGTCGGAAGCGGGCGGCCGCCGCCAACGCCTCGAGCCCGTCGTGAGCCGTCTCGGTCTGGTGACCGAGCAGGCCGAGGAGCTCGGCGAGGCTGGTGGCGGAGTCGCGGTTGTCGTCGACCACCAGGATGCGTCGCGGACGCGCCGCCGCAGCGGGCTGGCGCGCCTCCTCCGGCACCTCCGCAATCGGCGAGCGAGCGACCGGCAGCCGCACCACGAACTCGCTGCCGCGGCCGATCCCTTCGCTCCGCGCCTCGACGGAGCCGCCGTGCATCTCCACGAGCGTGCGCACCAGCGACAGCCCGATGCCGAGGCCGCTCTTTGGCTGCAGCAGCGAGCGGTCCGACTCGCTGAACACGTCGAAGATGCGCGGCAGGAGATCGGCGGGGATGCCGACGCCGTCGTCGCGCACCACCACCTCGACCCGCTCGTCCTTGCGCTCCGCAGAGAGCACGATGCGGCCGCCGGGCTCGGTGAACTTCGCTGCGTTGTGCAGGAGGTTCGAGAGCACCTGCGACAGTCGCACCGGATCGCCCTCGACCCACACCGGCTGGGAGGGCAGTCGCACCACCAGCTCGTGGCCGTGCTCGGCGATCACCGGCGCCACGGTCTCCTCGGCCTGCCGCACCACCTCGGGCAGCGGCACGAGGTCGGTGTGCAGGTGGATCCTGCCGCGGCTGATGCGGCTGAGGTCGAGCAGGTCGTCGATCAGCCGGACCATCTGCGCGAGCTGGCGCTCCATGAGTGCCCGCGCCCGCTCGGTGGCGTCCGGGGCGCCGGCAGCGAGGCGGATCAGCTCGAGGCCGTTGCGCAGCGGCGCGAGCGGGCTGCGCAGCTCGTGCGCGAGGGTGGCGAGGAAATGGTCCTTGCGATGGTCGGCCTCGCGCAGAGCCTCCTCCATCTCCATGCGCTGCGTGATGTCGAAGCCCGCCGACTGCGCTTCGGTCCAGCGGCCGTGCTCGTCGAAGGCGAGCGCGCGGTTGGTCCACAGCGTCCAGCGCTCGCCGTCCGCGGTGTGGACGCGGTTCTCGATGCGGATCTCGGGTGACTCGGGGGAGAGCCGGGCCAGCAGCTCCTCCACGCGGCGCCGGTCCTCGCCGTGCACGAAGCTCCACAGGCTGGTGCCCGCGAAGCCCTCGCCGGTCGCGCCACGCGCGCGCGCGTACGCGTCATTCGCGAACAGGATCGTGCCGTCGGCGCGGAAGCGGCAGACCATCTCGGCCTGGCTCTCGACGATGGCGCGGTACCGCTGCTCGCTATCGCGCAGCTCCTGCTCGACCTGCCGCTGCTCCGACACGTCGATGGTCGAGCCGCAGTAGCCCAGCAGCTCGTCGGAGGGTCCGAAGCGCGGGCTGCCGACCGATCGCATCCAGCGGTACGCGCCGTCGTGACGGCGGAAGCGCATCTCAGCGTCGAAAGTGCCGCGACGCGCGAGGGCGCGCTCGTAGGCGCCGATGTAGTGGTCGAGGTCGTCGGTGTGCACGAAGCGCATCCAGCCGTCGCCGTGCACCTCCTCGGCCGAGGCCCCCACGAACTCGCGGTACGTGAGGTTCACGAACTCGCAGCCCTCGAGCCCGGTGACCCAGATCAGCACCGGCGAGCTGTCGGCGAGGATGCGGAAACGCTCCTCGCCCTCGCGGAGCGCCGCTTCCGCCCGCATCCGGTCGGTGATGTCGATCGCCATGCCGCCGACCCAGCCCGCGCGGCCGTCGGGCCCGGGCATCGGGAACTTGCTGATCAGCGAGTGGTGCACGACGCCGTCGGCGTGTTCCAGGGTCTCCACGGTCTGGACACCCGCCTCGCTCTCCAGCGCGCGACGATCGTTCTCCCGGAACACCGACGCGACCTCTGGAGGGAAGATCTCCTCGTCGGTGCGGCCGAGGATCGCAGGCCGCCCGGCGCAGAAGGCGTGCTGCGCGGCGTCGTTGACGTACACGTATCGTCCTTGCAGGTCCTTGATCCACGCCAGGCCGGGGAGCTGCTCCATGAAACGCGCGAAACGCTCTCCGCTGGGGATCTCCTCGTCCCCCAGGGCAGATCCCGCCGCCACCGTCTCGGCCCCGGCTCGCGGCGCCACATGGTCGTCGCGCCGTTCCCTCGCGCGGACGCCGGCGATCGCGGCGGCGACGAAGCCGGCGACGAGCGAAAGGAAGGTCTGGTCGGCGCCAGTCGCCCGCGATCGCGGGCTCCCACCGGCGACCAGGAACCCGAGCAGGTCGCCGTCGACCGGCGCGATCATCGGCACCACGTGGCACCGGCCGGCGGTTGCGGGTTCCGAAAGTCCGGCTGTGCCTGGCGGGACCGGCAGTGCTTCGATTTGCAGCACGAGCGTCGTCGGTTGCCCGAGGTCGGCGGCTTCGCGAAGGCCGTCGAGGAGCGACGCCGATCCCGCGCGCGCGGTAACGCCCGGCACGGCGTCGCCTGGAGCCGGATCCAGCCACGACCCGTCGAGCTCGGCGAGCCACCGCCCCGGCGCTCCTTGGGCTGGCGTCCCCGACGCAACCAACCGGAGACGCCGCCGCCCCTGCCCGCTCGGCGCGCTCTCTAGGAGGTAGAAGCCCGCGCACAAGGGAGACCAGGAGCTCGCGCTGAGCGCTGCCGCGGCGAGCTCACAAGCTCGGTCGGCAGTCTCCGCTCGCGCCGTCGCCTCCGTCAACGAGCGAAGAGTGTCGAGACGATTGTCCCTACGCCTACGGCTGTCCCTACGGCCGCCCTCGCGAACGTGCCTGCGCTGCATCACCCCCGAATCCTACTGGCGGCAGCGCTGTCCGCGGGGAATCGGCGGGGGCGGCTACTGCCGACGGATCGCGACCTATCCAGATAGTAAAGCATAGCTTGACACCACCAGGCCCGACGAGCTACCTTCCCCCTCGCATGATCCAGACCTTCCGGCATCGCGGACTGGGGAGACTCTGGAACGAGGGCGACGCAAAGGGCATCCGCAGCGATCTGCAGGATCGGGTGAGGCGACTGCTCTCGGCAATCGATGCCGCCACGAGCTCGAGCGATCTGGACCTGCCGGGTTGGCGGCTGCACCCGCTGCGCGGCCGGCCTCGGCGCCATGCTCTGGCTGTCAATGGCCCGTGGCGCATCACCTTCGAATGGAAAGACGGCGACGCCTGGAATGTCGATCTCGAGCAGTATCACTGAGGAGCAGCCCGATGGCAGAAATCAGAGCCAAGCACCCGCCGTCCATGGAACCGGCTCACCCCGGAGCGATCCTCCGAGCAGACGTACTGCCGGCGCTCGAGCTCTCGGTGACCGAGGTCGCACGGCGGCTCCGCGTCTCGCGCCAGTCCCTGCACGCGATCCTCGCCGGTCGGTCGGCGGTGAGCCCCGAGATGGCGGTTCGGCTCGGTCGCTTCTGCGGCAACGGACCGGGCGTCTGGCTCCGTATGCAGGCTGCCCACGACCTCTGGCACGCCGAAAGGAAGCTGCGCGGAGAGATCGAGAAGATCCCGCGACACGACGCCGCGTGACCCCTTCGGGCTTCGATCGGACCAGTGGCGAGCACCTCGTTCCTGGCCGGGCTCTCGGGCCTACCGCCGCGATCTACGTTCGAAAAGAGACCCGGACTCCTAACCCGCAAACAGAGGAAGCAACGACATGATCAAAGTCAGCGTGATGTACCCCAACACCCCGGGCGCGCGGTTCGACCACGCCTACTACCGCGACAAGCACATGCCGCTGATCCAGAGCCGGATGGGTCACGTGTGCCGGCAGTACACAGTGGACAAGGGCCTGGCCGGCGGCACCCCGGGCGCGCCAGCGACCTACGTCGCGATGTGCCACATCTTCTGTGACTCCGTGGAGTCCTTCCAGTCGGGCTTCGGCCCGCACGCGCAGGAGATCATGGCCGACATCGCGAACTACACCGATCTCCAGCCGGTGCTCCAGATCAGCGAGGTCGTCGTGGGCTGAGGCTTCGCGCGAGCCTCGCTAGCTCAACCGTCGTCCTCCGTTATCGAGAGCGGAGCCTCTTCCGGAATGAGGTAGACCTCGCGGAAGACCCGGCCCGCGAAGCGACACGCTCGCTCCACGTCGTCGCCGAATCGCGCTTGGAAGGTCCTCACGGTGGTCACATCCTTGGTGCCGGGGACTGGCGCTTTCACGATGACGGAGTCGCGAACCCCGATCTCTGCAAACAGCACTCTCGCCCGCTCCTGCTCGTCGTGGGTGAGCGGGATCGTCGGCAAGTCCGTGAAGAGCCCGTCCTCCTCCAGGGCGAACTGAACGTAGTCCTCGCTCGGCGGGTGCTCGACGATGACGAAGGCCCAGGAGTCGTCCCCCTGCGCGATCAGACGCGTCAAGGCCGCTCGCACACCCGCGTCGCAGAGCTCGCCGATGGGGACCTCCGGAGGAGAAGCGCCACAGGAGGTCGCGCCCACAGACAGGGCGACGGCCCCGGCCATCAGCCCGGCGACACTCGCCGAGATCCCACTCTCTCGTCGCCTGCTATCGCCCATGATGACCCTCAACCTCCAGCGGGACCAAAGAAAGCCGGTAATACGTCACACAAGTTACCCCGTTTAAGCGCCGACCTGAGGGCTCGCGCGGCCTCGCCGGGACCGGCGTCCTGTCCATTCACGCCGTGAATGATTATCATTCATGGCGTGACTCGACCGTCGACTGCCCTCCCCCGCCTCGTCACCCACAGCCTCGCCGAGCGACTCGGCGTGATGCCGGCGGTCGTCCTTACGGGCGCCCGCCAGACCGGCAAGAGCACGCTCGCGCAGGACCTGGCCCCAGGCGAGCGTCGGCTCTACTCGCTCGACGATCTCGATGTGCTCGACGCGGCGCGGCGCGATCCCGAGACTCTCGTGGGCGGCGCGCAGCCGGTCACGCTCGACGAGGTACAGCGCGAGCCCGCGCTGCTACGCGCGGTCAAACGCGCGATCGATCGACGTCGACGTGCCGGCCAGTTCCTGCTTACCGGCTCGGCGAACCTCCTGCTCATGCGCGGCGTCTCCGAGTCGCTGGCAGGCCGCGCGAGCTACCTCACGCTGTGGCCGATGACCCGCCGCGAGCAGCGCGGCGAGGGTCGCTGCGGGTTGTGGGAGGAGCTGATCGCGACGCCCGACGAGGGTTGGCTCGAGCTCGTCACGTCGCAGCCCGACGAGCCCGAGGATTGGCGAGCACTGGCGCGACGCGGCGGCTTCCCGACGCCCGCCGTGCACCTGCGCACTGCACGCGAGCGGGCGATCTGGTTCGACGGCTACGTCCGCACCTACCTCGAGCGCGACCTCCAGGACCTCTCCTCGATCGACGCTCTCCCCGACTTCCGGCGCCTGATGCGCGCCGTCTGCCTGCGCCTCGGCCAGCTCGTCAACCAGACCGAGCTCGGCCGCGATGTGTCGCTGGCACAGCCCACCGTGCGCCGCTGGCTCAACCTGCTCGAGACCTCGTACCTGCTGGTGCGCCTGCCCGCCTACTCCGTCAACCGCACCAAGCGGCTGATCAAGACACCCAAGCTCTACTGGGCCGACACCGGCGTCGCGCTGCACCTCTCCGAGCAGGACGATCCCACGGGCTCGCACCTCGAGAACCTCGTCCTACACGACCTCCTCGCCTGGCGCGACGCCCGCCTCGACCGCGCCGAGGTCCTCTACTGGCGCACCGCCACAGGAGAAGAAGTCGACTTCGTGATCGAGACCGGCGGGAGGCTGGTGCCGGTCGAGGTCAAGGCCACCACCCGCCCGCGCCTCGGCGACGCCGCGCACCTGCGTTCGTTCCGCGCCGAGTACGGCAAGAAGGCGCGGGCCGGGCTGCTGGTACACACCGGCAAGACGGTCGAGTGGCTGGCGCCGGATGTGTTGGCGGTGCCGTGGTGGCGGGTGGTGTAAGAGGGCCGACGCACGGAGCTGATCCAGGCAGCATATTCTCCTTGATCTGAGGAGAACTGTCAGCTAAGTTCTCCCTGCAGGAGGGAGAATTGCCCACGCCAGCCACCCACCTCCGCGAAGCCCTTACGGCCGCGCTCGTCGCTTCTCTCGACGGCGCCATCCCGGATCGCACGCCCCGACGAACACACGGCGCCGTGTGGCTGCCTGGAAAGGTGACGGCCATCATGGGCGCGCGCCGAGTCGGCAAGACGACGCTGGTCCACCAGCTCCGTCGCGAGCGCGTGGACTCGGGCTGGCGGCGTACGCTGGTGCCGTTCATCAACTTCGAAGACGAGAGACTCGCGGAGCTCGAAGCGAGTGATCTCGGGTTCCTGGTGGACGAGCTCGCACGACGCGTCCCCGAGGCCACCACCGAGTCCGTTCTCTGGTGCTTCGACGAGATCCAGCAGGTACCTGGCTGGGAGCGTTTCGTGCGCCGGTTGCTCGATGCCGGTGGGGCAGAGATCGTCGTGACCGGCTCGTCGGCCGCGCTTCTCTCGCGCGAGATCGGCACTGCGCTCCGGGGCCGGGCGTGGGCCGTACCGCTCTACCCCTTCTGTTTCGCCGAGGCTCTAGTACATCGCGGCGTGTCGGTACCGGGCGATCCCGGCGACCTGACCGGCCCGGCACTCGCTCGCCTCGAGCACGCGTTCCTGAACTGGCTCGAGGTCGGTGGCTTCCCCGAGGTCCAGGGTTACGACGCGCCGACCCGCAGACAGACGCTCCGCGATTACGTCGACGTCGCCATGCTGCGCGACGTGGTCGAGCGGTACGAGGTCAGCAACGTCACCGGATTGCGTTGGCTGGTGAGGCATCTCCTCGGCAACGCAGGGTCGCCCTTCAGCATCGAGAAGTTCCACCGCACTCTGAAGAGCCAGGGCATCGCGGTATCGCGCGACACCCTCCACCAGCTCCTCGGCTATCTCGAGGACTGTTTCCTCGTGCGCACCGTATGGATGGAGGCGGATTCCGAGCGGCAACGCATGGTCAATCCCCGTAAGGCGTACCCGGTCGACTCCGGCCTGATCCCGGTCTTCGATCGCACCGGGCGGGCGAACCTGGGCCACGCGCTCGAGACCGCGGTGCTCGTCGAGCTCGAGCGCCGCCGGTGTGAGGTGACCTACGTGCGCACCCCGGAGGGGCACGAAGTGGACTTCCTCGCCCGCGAGCCAGACGGCAAGACGCACCTCCTCCAGGTGTGCGCCGACGCCACCGACCCCGACACCGCCGAGCGCGAGCTGCGCGCCCTGCGCAGCGCCGCGCGTCAACACCCGGACGCCCACCGCTGGCTGCTCACGCTGACACGAGATGCCGCTCCGCCCGAGCTCCCCGACGACGTGACGGTGTGGCCGGCCTATCGGTGGATGCTGATTCCTCAGCAGTAGGGAACGACCTTCCGCCAAGCGAACACCTCTCCAACGATCGCCTGACATCCCGTGCGCCTCCTCGACGACCACCTTCGCCTCTCCGCCTCAGACCTCGCGGCGCACCTCTCCTGCCGACACGTCACGACACTCGATCGCGCCCGCGCCGAGAGGAACCTCCAGCCACCCGCGCGGAACTGGATTCGAATCGACGCGCTCCAGAAGCGTGGCCTCGAGCACGAGCGCGCCTACCTCGAGCACCTCCGCGCGCAAGGCCACGCGATCGTCGAGCTCCCGGAGAGCGGCCCTTCCACCGCCGAGCTCGCCCAGCGAACCCGCCAGGCGATGGCCGAGGGCGCCGATGTCATCGCACAGGCCACCCTCCTCGACGGCCAGTGGATGGGTCGCGCGGACGTTCTCCTTCGCGTCGACAGGGCGAGCGCGCTCGGCGACTGGTCCTACGAGGTGGTCGACACCAAGCTGGCCCGCGAAACCCGCGCGGGCACCATCCTCCAGCTCTGCCTCTACACCGACTTGCTGGGGCGGCTCCAGGGCACGAGACCCGAGCATCTCCACGTCGTGATGCCACTCCGCGACTTCGAGCCGGAGACGTATCGCACCGCGGACTTCATGGCCTACTACCGCTTCGTGAAGCGCCGCCTCGAGGAGACCGTCGCGGCGCCGGCCGACGACCAAGCCACCTATCCCCTCCCGGTCTCGCACTGCGACATCTGTCGCTGGTGGGCGCAGTGCCGGGACCGCTGGCGCGACGACGACCATCTCACCCTCGTCGCGGGCCTCCGCCGCAGCCACGTGAGCGAGATCGAGAGCTGGGGCGTGACGACGATGGCCGCGCTCGCGATCCTTCCGCTCCCGCTCGCGCAACAGCCGCAGCGCGGCTCCAGGTCCACCTACGAGACGCTCCGCGAGCAGGCACGCCTCCAGGTCCAGGCGCGCGTCGAGCAACGGCCGGTCTACGAGCTCCTGGCCATCGAAGATGGCCGCGGCCTCTGCAGCGTTCCCGAGCCATCGCCCGGCGACGTCTTCCTCGACCTCGAGAGCGCGCGCTTCGTCGGCGACGGCGGGCTCGAGTACCTCTTCGGCTACGTGACGATCGACGAGGCAGGCGAGGCCGCGTACCACGCGGTCTGGGCGCTCGACCGCGAGCAAGAGAAAGCCGCCTTCGAGCGCCTGATGGACCTCATCCTCGAGCGCTGGGACAGCGACCCCGGCATGCACGTCTACCACTTCGCGCCCTACGAGCCCGGCGCCTTCAAGCGGCTGATGGGCCGCTACGCCACCCGGGCCGACGAGCTGGACCGCCTGCTGCGCGCCGGCCGGTTCGTCGACCTGTTCCGAGTGTTCCGCCAGGGCGTGCGCGCCGGCGTCGCGAGCTACTCGCTCAAGGACCTCGAGCCGTGCTTCGGCTACGCGCGAGAGCTCGATCTCCGCGAGGCGTCGCGGAGCCTGCGGGCGATCGAGGCGGCGCTCGAGCTCGGCGACCGCGAGGCGCTCGACACCAGCGACCAGCAGCTCGTCGAGGCCTACAACCGCGACGACTGTGTCGCGACCTGGCGACTCCGCGATTGGCTCGAAGCGAGGCGGAGCGATCTGGTCGCCGGTGGCGCCGCGATCCCGCGCCCTCCGCCGCAGATCGACGATCCTCCGGAAGAGCTGAGCGAGCGGCTCCAGCGGATCCGCGAGCTGGCAGACCGTCTGCTCGCCGCGATTCCCGCCGACCGCGAAGCGCGCTCGAACGAGCAGCAGGCCTGCTGGATCCTCGCGCAACTCCTCGAATGGCACCGCCGCGAGGACAAGGTGAGCTGGTGGGAGCTCTTCCGCCTCGCCGACCTCGACGACGAGGAGCGTCTCGAAGAGCGCGAGGCCCTCTCCGGGCTCCAGTACGTCGAGTGTGTCGGCGGCACCAAGCGGTGCCCGATTCACCGCTACTCGTTTCCTCCCCAGGAGCACGCGATCCAGGCGGGGGACAAAGCTCGCATCGACGCCGAGCAACGGCTCGGCTCGGTCGAGCAGATCGACGATGCAACGCGCACCGTCGATATCAAGAAGCGAGGCGACACGCGGGATCTCCACCCGACCTCGTTCTTCGTGCACAGTCACGTTCCCACCGAAGTGCTGGCCAACTCCCTCTACCGCCTCGCCGAGTGGGTAGCCGAGCACGGCATCGATGCGCCAGGCCCGTATCGCGCCGCCCGCGACCTCCTGCTCCAGCTCCCGCCGCGCGGTCTCGCCGTCAAGGAAGGGAGTCTGCGTTGGCCCGGCGAGAAGCTCCTCGACAGCTCCCGCCGTCTCGCTCGCAGCCTCGACGAAGGCGTGCTCGCGATCCAGGGTCCTCCCGGCGCGGGCAAGACCTTCACCGGTGCGCACATGATCGTCGACCTCGTCCGCGCGGGGCGCAAGGTCGGGATCACGGCGCAGAGCCATAAGGTCATCCGCAACCTCGTCGAGGGCACCTTGAAGGCAGCGGCCGAGGAGAGCGTCCCGCTGCGCTGCGCCCAGTTGGTCAGGGAGTTGAGCAAGGACAAGATACCGGGACTCCTGGAAGTCACCAGCAACGGCGCGATCGACCAGGGCCTCGAAGACGGCGAGATACAGGTGGTCGCCGGAACGCCGTGGCTCTGGGCGCGGGCCGAGCTCTTCCAGCAGGTCGACGTCCTGGTCGTCGACGAGGCTGGCCAGATGGCCCTCGCCAACGTGCTCGCCGTGTCACAGGCCGCCCGCAGCGTCATCCTCATCGGCGACCCTCAGCAGCTCGAGCAACCGCAGAAGGCGACGCATCCCGACGGCACCGGCCTCTCCGCCCTCGACCACCTGCTCGCGGGAAGCATCACCGTTCCGCAGGACCGCGGGCTTTTCCTCGAACGCACCTGGCGCCTCCACCCCGCCATCTGCGTCCTCACCTCAGAGCTGTTCTACGAGGGACGCCTCCAGTCACAGCCCGGGCTCGAACAGCAGCAGATTCACATCGCTCCCCCGCCGCTCCAGAGCGGGCTCCACTACATCTCGGTGCCCCACAAGGGGAACCAGAACTCCTCGATCGAGGAGGCCCGCGCCACGGCGAGCCTGATGCGAGCCTGGCTCACGAAGGGCGCCGCCTGGACCGACGGGAACGGAAACCGCCACCCGCTCGAGCTCGACGACATCCTGATCGTGGCCCCCTACAACGCGCACGTCGCGATGCTCGCCGAGCACCTGCCTCCCGGGGCACGCATCGGTACCGTCGACAAGTTCCAGGGACAAGAGGCCCCCATCGTCATCTACTCGATGGCGTCGTCGTCGCCCGAAGACGCCCCCCGCGGCCTCGACTTCCTCTACAGCCTCAACCGCCTCAACGTCGCGACGTCGCGGGCGCGCTGCGCTTGTGTCCTCGTCGCAGCACCGGCGCTGTTCGAGCCGGAGTGCCGGACGCCGGCACAGATGCGGCTGGCGAATGGGCTGTGCCGGTACCTGGAGCTGACGCAGTCTCCATGACTGTCCATGACACTACGCGACCCATCGGCGACCCGTGGGGCGGCGCCTCAACCGTCTCACGTCGCTATAGGCTAGACGCCAGCTTCCGACAGTCCTTCGATGCCGTGAACTGCCACTCGAGACAGGAGTCGGGCACTTCTCGTGAAGACCTACGTCGGCATCACCGACCGCGCCTGGTACGAGCAGCTCTCCCGGCGCCTCGATCTCGACGAGATCAACTTCTGGCAGCCGGGCGGAAAGAGGCGGTTCCGCGCGCTCTCTCCCGGTGAGCCGTTCCTGTTCAAGCTGCACAGCCCGCACCACTTCATCGTGGGCGGCGGCTTCTTTGGCTACTCGTCGCTGCTCCCGGCCGCCCTGGCCTGGGAAACGTTCGGCGAAGCCAACGGCGCTGATTCGTTCCGCGAGATGCTGGCGCGCATCGAGAAGTACCGGCGCGGTCCCACCGATCCGCACGGCAACGACCCTATCGGCTGCATCCTCTTGCAGCAGCCGTTCTTCTTCCGCCGCGACGAGTGGATCCCGGCGCCCAGCGACTGGCACAAGAACCTCGTGCAGGGTCGCGCTTACGACCTCACGAGCGGCGAAGGAGCGCGGCTCTGGGCGCAGGTGACGGAGCGACTCGCCCTGCGCTCCGCGAGCCTGGTCGCCGAGGTCACCGACAGCCCGCTCCTGGTGCCGACCGAGACCATGAGACGCATCGGCCAGGGCACGTTCCGGGTGCTCATCACCGACACCTACGAGCGCCGCTGCGCCGCCACCGGGGAGAAGGCGCTGCCGGTGCTCGAGGCCTCGCACATCCGCCCGGTCGCATCGGGCGGCCGGCACGAGGCTACCAACGGGTTGCTGCTCCGCTCCGATCTCCACCGCCTGTTCGACCGCGGGTACGTCACCGTCGACCCGAAGTACCGGATTCGCGTCAGCCGGCGACTCAAGGACGAGTTCGACAACGGCGAGCCGTACTATCCGCTCGAAGGCCACCAGATCTGGCTGCCTCGCCGCGCCGACGCGCGCCCCGCGCCGCAGGCGCTCGAGTTCCACCGCGACGTGGTGTTTCGCGGCTGACCTGACCGGCATGTCGCGGCTCCACCGATCGCAGGTGGCCGCAGGTCCGAGATCCATCGCCAGGCTCGCCCGTGAACGCTCCGTCCTCGCCCACCGTCACGTCCCTGCTCGAAGTCCTCACCAAGGACCGCCTCGTCGACCTTGGTCGCCGCTTCGAGGTTGCGGTGCGCTCGTCCGACACCAAGGCAGAGCAGCTCGAGTCGCTCCAGCGCGCCCCCGCGCTCGACGTCGCGGCCCTGATCCCCACACTCGGCCGTGACGAGCTGCGCGCGGCCTGCCGCCGCCTCGGCCTCGCCGACACCGGCCGATCCCGCGCCGAGCTCGCGAACCGGTTGATCGCGAAGCTTGGCGACGACCTCGCTGAGCCGTTCACTCCTGCCTTCGCCACCGCGGCCGATCGGCCCTACTCGCCCCAACCCGGTGATGTCGTCCTGGTGCGCCATCGCCAGTATCTGGTCGAGGAGGTCGTGCCTCCAGCTCTGCCCCGGCAGCAGACGCTGGTCCGGCTCACCTGCCTCGACGACGACGCCCAGGGTCGATCGCTGGAAGTGCTCTGGGAGCTGGAGCTGGGCGCGCGGGTGCTGGCGCCGGAGGCCAGCGGCCTCGGCCAGGTAGGCAGCCTCGACGAACCGCTTGGCGAGGTTGGTGTGTCACGGCTGGAGCCACCGAATCATCAGGCGTCGGGAGGCGCCGGGCGATCACGACGGCACCATAAAAGTCCGCATGTGAACTACCGATTTTCATGGTGCTACCTGGGGGCTCGCGTCGCGGCAGCCCGACGTCCTGCCCTCCCTGAGAGGCGGCGCGCCACACCGGTCGCGCGGGCGGAGGGGGGTCATCGCCCCGCCCCGACCACCACCGCCTCTCCCACCGCCACCCTCTTCGGCAACGCCACAACCCAACACGCGCTGCCGAGCACCAACACCGCGACGGCCATGGCGTGGAAGA
>DATLFI010000160.1:0-4053 GCA_035524895.1 Thermoanaerobaculia bacterium
TCCTCGGCCAACGCGAATGCCTGACGAAAGTAGTCCTCGGCCGTCCCGACCTCGGGAGAGTCGCGACGCGAGGCAATCTCGCCGAGGAGCCGGAGGGCCGACGCCTCGTAGCCGCGTTGACCGCCCTCGCGGGCAAGGATCAAGGCTCGCTCGGCGACTTCGAGAGCGTCCTCGAGCCGGTCGGCGAGGACGTACGCTTCGCCCAGATACGCCAGGAACAGCGGCTGGAAAACTCCGAGTCCAATGGTCTCAATGGCGCTCAGCGCGTGCTCCAACAACGGCATGCCCTCAGCAATCCGCCCCGAGAGCGCGTAGGCATAGCCGAGGCTCCCTGTGTGGAACACTGAAAAGAAGGTCAGGTTCCACTCGCGACTCAGCGCCAGCCCGCGTTCGAGCAGGCGAACCGCGTGGCTGAGCTCTCCCCTGGTGATCTGGAGATAGGCGAGATTCGAGCACACATTGCTCAGGCTATAGGGGTGATCGAGCGCCTCAGCGAGGCGGAGGCCCTCCTGGCCGTGTGCGATCCCTTCCTTGAACTTTCCCGGGTCGGCGAAAGCCCACGTCAAATAACAGCGGGCCACCACGGCAGGAAATCCGGCTTGGCCAAACCGTTCCCGACTCAGATCGCCCTCGAGCAACGGTAGGACTTTCCGGAGAAGATCCTCGGCCCGTCGGTAGTCCCCCGCCTGGAAGCAGGCCGCGCCGAGGTAGAGATTTCCCGTCACCTGGAGCGGAACATCCCGAAGCGACTCGGCAATGCCCTGGGCCTTCTCTCCGAACGCGAGCGCTTCCGTCGGATGACCCGTCATCAAGAGGTTGTGGCACATATAGACGGACATCTGGCCGAGTCGCCGTTGATCGTCGAGCGTCCTCGCCAGATCTTCGGCTTCGCGGAGATAGCTGGCGATCCGCTCGAATTCTCCGAGCGGAAAAAGTGCAGTTCTCAGGTCGAAGCGAAGATCAATGGCCCGCTCCAGCGTCTCGCGAGTCTCGGGCAGATGCTGCAGGGCCGTCAATGCCTGCTCGAAGAAACCGACGGCCTCCCGGTTAGCCGATCGCGCCAGTGCCTTGGCGCCAGCCTGACGGAGATAGGTGACCGCCCGCTCCCATAGCTCACCCCGAACGGCATGATGAGCCAGCCGCTCGACGTGCTCAGTCAGCCGGTCCGGATAGGAGCGTTCGATGGCGCCGACGATGCGGGCGTGGAGGGCCTTGCGCCGCTCCTGGAGCAGGGTGCCGTAGGTGACTTCATGGGTGAGGGCATGCTTGAAGGTGTACTCGGGATCCGGAAAGAGCCGCGTCTCGTACAGAAACTCGGCCGCCTGCAGATGCGCGAGCCCCCGATGCACCGCATCCTCTGCCTGCTCAGCCACGGCGCGGAGCAAAACTGATGGCACGTCCTTGCCGATGACCGAGGCGGTCTGGAGGAGTTGCTTGTCGTCCGCCGGGAGCCGATCGATCCGGGCCGCCAGGATGACCTGCACGGTCGCCGGGACCTCGATCGCCTGGATCGGTCGGGTCAGACGATAGGCGCCGCGCTCCCGGGTGAGCGCACCCGTCTCCACCAGCGTCCGGATGCTCTCCTCGATGAAGAAGGGGTTGCCGCGTTTTACCAACAGTCGCTTGAGGGGCTCCAGCGCCAGGTCGTCGCCCAGGAGGGCGCTCAGCAGTTCGCCCGCGCTCTCGGGCGGGAGCGCGTCGAGCCGGAGCTGGCTGTAGTAGGTCTTGCTCCCCCAGCCATGCCGGTACTCCGGCCGGTAGTTGACCAGCAGGAGCATCCTGGCCGTGGGCAGACTCTCGACCAAGCCGTCGAGCAGGGCCTGCGTCTCGGCATCGATCCAGTGCAGGTCCTCGAAGACCACGACGACCGGTTGGCCCTGGCTCTCCCGGAGCAGGAGCCGCTTGACGGCGTCGAGCGTGCGCTGCCGGCGCTGGCCGGGATCGAGCGCTTGCCACTGGGCGTCCTCGACGGGCACCTCGAGGAGAGCCAGCAACGCCGGCAGCGCGGGCTTAAGCGATTCGTCGAGCGTGAGGAGCTTCCCGGTCACCTTCTCGCGAATCTCGCGGTGGGTCTCGCGATCGTGGACCTTGAAGTAGGCCTTGAGCAGGTCGATGACGGGCAGCCAGCTGGTCGCCTTGCCGTAGGACACCGAGCCCGCTTCCAGGATGAGCCACTCCTGCGTGCGGTGAGAGTGGGTGAGCTCATAGACCAGGCGGGACTTCCCCACCCCGGGTTCCCCCACAACGGCGACCAGCTGGCCGTGGCCACCCTGCGCGAGAGCGAGCGCCCGGTGGAGCTGCTCGATCTCGGCGTCTCGGCCGACGAACCGCGTCAGTCCTCGAGCGGCGGCAGCGTGGAGCCGGGTTCGCTGCGCGCTCGCTCCGGTGAGCTCGTAGATCTCCACCGGTTCCGGCAGGCCCTTGACCGCGACCGGCCCCCGGGCCGCGACCTCGAGATAGCCCTCGGCGAGGTGCAGGGTCGCGGGCGCAAAGAGGATCGTGCCGGGTGTGGCCATCTGCTCCATGCGGGCGGCCAGGTGTGTCGTCTGACCCACCGCCGTGTAGTCCATGTGCAGATCCGACCCGATGGCGCGCACGACCACGTCGCCGGAGTTGAGGCCGACACGGATCTGGATCGGCACCCCGTGCGAGCGGAACACGCCCTCCGCGTACTGCCCGACCGACTCCTGCATGCGCAGCGCCGCATAGCACGCCCGTACCGCGTGATCCTCATGGGCGAGCGGTGCGCCGAACAGCGCCATGATCCCGTCGCCCATCACCTGGTTGACGGTGCCTTCGTAACGGTGCACGGCCTCCATCATCCGTTCCAGCACCGGGTCGAGGATCTTGCGCGCGTCCTCCGGATCGCGGTCGGCCAGCAGCTCCATCGACCCCTTGAGGTCGGCGAACAACACGGTGACCAGCTTGCGCTCGCCTTCTAGGGCGGCCTTTGAATCGAGGATCCGCTCGGCCAGGTGCTTGGGGGTGTAACGATCGGGGGAGGTGAAGCGCTCGGCGGTGGGCCCCGCTGGCGCCGGGGATGCGACCGGGTGGGCGCACTCGGGACAGAACTTGGCTCCTGGGGGGAGCTGACCACCGCAGTTTCCACAGGTCCGCGCCAGAGGCGCAGCGCACTCCTGGCAGAACTTCGCGCCGGCCCCGTTCTCGTGCTGGCACCGCGGGCATTTCACTGTCAGCCCCGCCCTCCCTACTTGCCTGGCTGTCGGCCCAGCTTAGCTCGCGAGAGAGAGGCTAGCGGGAAGAAGGGCGGAGACAAGCTCCGCTCCTACACCCGACACCCGACAACCCGAACCAACTGACTAACTAACCAACTAACTGGCTTCGACTGACTTTGCGGCGGGGTCCGGTTTACCGGCGCTGACTGATTCCCACAGCAGCTCGGAGACGTCGCGCACCACCACGTTGCGATCGCCCTTGCGCGCGGCGATGCCGTCCTCGAGCATGGTGGTGCAGAACGGGCAGCCCTCCGCGACCACGTCGGCGCCGGTCGCGATCGCCTCGTCGGCGCGGTTCTGGTTGACGCGCTGGTCGGGCTTCTCGTCGACGTAGCACATGCCGCCGCCACCGCCGCAGCAGAAGCTCTGCTCGCGGCTGCGCTCCATCTCGATCGGCTTCGAGCGCGAGGTCAGCTTGACCAGCTCGCGCGGCTCGTCGAAGACCCCGTTGTGCCGTCCCAGGTAGCACGGGTCGTGGAAGGTCACGCTGTTGCCGTTGGCTTCGGGCTTCAACTTCCCCTCGTCCACCAACGCCGCCAGCATCTGAGTGTGGTGCATCACCTCGTAGTGACCGCCGAGGTGCGGGTACTCGTTGGCGAAGGTGTTGAAGCAGTGCGGGCAGGAGGTCACGATCTTCTTGACGCCGTAGCCGTTCAGCGTCTCGACGTTGCCTTTGCCCGGTGGCTCGGTGTTGTGGCCGCCAGCGCCGTGGGTGGCCGGTGGCGAGGCCTTGCGTCGGGCGCGGGCGACGTTGGAGTAGCGCCCGTAGTAGCGCACGAGGTGGAGCCTGGGCGCCGGGATGTGCATCAGGAGCCGA
>DATLFI010000161.1:0-4906 GCA_035524895.1 Thermoanaerobaculia bacterium
ACTTCCGCGGCGAGATCGAGGAGCACGTGCGGCTGAAGCGCTGCCCGCTCGCGCCGGCGCGTGAGGCAGGACGCGAGCTGGCGGAGGCCCACGCGTGACGAAGATCACGATCGACGGCGTCGAGGTCGAGGCCGACCCGAAGCAGCCGCTGATCCGCGCCTGCCACGACCACGGCGTGGACGTGCCGATGTACTGCTACCACCCGGGGCTGCGGCCGGTCGGCTCGTGCCGCATCTGCCAAGTGGAGGTGCGCCAGGGAGAGATGCCGCCGCGGATCACCGTCGCCTGCCGCACGCCGGTGGTCGAGGGCATGCTGGTCGACACCCAGGCGGCGAAGGCGCGCGACGCGCGGCGCGAGTGCCTGGAGTTCCTGCTGAAGAACCACCCGCTCGACTGCCCGATCTGCGACAAGGCCGGCGAGTGCGACCTGCAGGACTATGCGTTCAACGAGGGCCAGGGCAAGGGCCGCAGCCTCGAGCCGCGCCGCCAGCTCGACAAGCGCAAGAGCCTGGGCGAGGTGATCGTGCTCGACGAGGAGCGCTGCATCCTGTGCAGCCGCTGCATTCGCTTCTTCGAGGACGTGACCAAGAAGCCTCAGCTCACGGTCGAGGGAATCGGCGCGGAGAGCGTGATCAACACGTTCCTGGATCGGCCGCTGGAGGGCAATTACCAGGGCAACCTGGCGGACGTCTGCCCGGTCGGCGCGCTGACGCTCAAGGAGTTCCGCTTCCAGGCGCGGGTTTGGAACCTCTCCAAGACGCTCTCGACCTGCGCCGAGTGCAGCCGTGGCTGCCGGATCACGGTCGAGGTGCTGAGACTGAAAGACGTCAAGCGCTTCCGCCCGCGCTACGACCCGGAAGTGAACCATTGGTGGATGTGCGACACCGGCCGCTTCGCCTTCGAGCACGTCAACCGCCCGATCGCCGGCGAGGGCGAGGTGCTCGGCGGGAGGCTGCGCGGCGCGGCCGTGCGCGGCTACAGCGGCCAGCTCGAGCTGGCCGCCGTCGAGCGCGCGCTCGAGGCCGCCAGCGACGCCCTGCGCATGAACGAGCCGCGCGCGCTCGTCGCCTCGCCGTTCATGACCGTCGAGGAGGGCGAGGCCTTCCTCGCGCTGTCGCGCCAGCTCGGAACGAAGCCGGCCTTCGTCTCGCCGGCGCCGAGCGGCCTGGAGGACGAGCTCCTGAACACCGGCGACCCGTGCCCGAACCGCCGCGGCCTGGAGCAGCTCGGATTCGAGCCGCTGGAGCCCGCGCAGGTCCTCGAGCGGCTGCGCGGAGCGAAGTCAGCCGTGCTCGCCGGCGAGCGCGTGGCCGAGCTGATCGGGCTCGAAGAGCTCGCGGCGCTGCCCGCGAGCTTGCGCTTGGTCCTCTTCGACGCCGAGGCCCGCGACCTGCCGGCGGTCGACGTATGTGTCGGCGTTCCCGTGCACGTCGAGAAGACCGGCCACTGGCTCAACGTCAACGGCGTGCGCGGCAACCTGGCGGTCGCCCGTCCTATGCCGCCACACGTCGAGCCGCTGCCGCGGACCCTCGAGCGGCTGCGCGTGCTGCTCGAAGCCGCGGCGCCGGCGGCCGAGGCGCACTGAGCCGTCGCCCGCGCCCTACTGGCGGAAGTAGCCCATCACGACGGCGGCGGATCCGGCGGGGATGGACTGGATCCCGGGCTGGTGCGCGTTCGTGTCGATGCGTTTCTTCGTGGAGAGGTCGATCACGTCGATCCCGCCCGCACCGCCCGAGGCGGGCACGGCGGCGAACAGGTACGACGCCTCGTTCGTGTTCACCCACTGGCCGGCGTAGTTGCGCACGAGGTTCTTTCCGTTGAGCCGGGCCCCCGCGCCGGGTCCGGTCGTCGGGTTCGGCAACGCTCCCAGGTTGCGCTGGTCGTCGAAGGCGAGATCGGTGGGGATCCCGGTGAGCTGGTCGCTGCCGATCGAAGCCTCGACGCGGAACGCGAGATCGCGCATCTGAGGCGTGATGAAGTTGGTGGCGTTCAGCGGCAGCGTGCCGATCGAGCCGGAGTCGAGCACCAAATTCGACAGCGCCCCGCCGGCGAGGCCGGTCGGCTGGCCATTCGGATCGACCTGGCCGACGTGGGCGATCCACACGCCCGAGGTCAGGCGCAACGGATCGGGCTGCATCGCGCGCGGCTCCTGCAACGCGAACGGCGTGCGGCCGATGATCTCGTCGTAGCCCCAGCCGTTGATGCCGCTCGGGCCCGACTCGAAGAGCGACACGCGGCCCGCGCGGTCGAGGATGTAGGCGAAGTACACGTTTCGCAGGTAGCCGAACTGGGTCTGCCGCGGGGTGATCGCCACGGCGAACGGCCGGTCGAGGCCGCGGTGCAAGGTCTTGCGGACCTGCAAGCTGACGGTGGAGAGGATCGAGACCGTGTCGTCGCCCTCGTTGCAGACTAAGACGTCCTCGTTGCCCGGCTCCCAGGCGATGCCGCGCGGGTGCTTGCCGACGGGCGTGGTCTGGATCACCTGGTGGAAGGTCGGCGACGAGGGGTGGATGTCGATGAACGACACCGAGCTCGCGAGCTGGTTCGTCACCGCGAGCAAGTCCAGGTTCGTGCCCATCGCCAGCTCGGTCGGGTCCGGCAGCGCGATGCGCTGCAGCACCGTGAAGCGGTTGGAGTTGAGCACGACCACCTCCGCGCGCGCGCGGTCGGTCACGTAGAGGAAGTGGCCGATCTGCTGGCGTTGCTGATAGGGGAGGCACGCGAGGAATGGGCTGCCCGAAAGCGACGGCCCGGCGAAGAAGGTGTTCTGCTCCTCGACGAGCAGGCCCGACGGCGGGATGCCGAGCGCCGGATTGCCCAACGGGTCCCCGGGCACGAGTAGGTTGACCAAGCCGTGCGTCGCGATCGTCTCGAAGGCCGTCGGCTCCTGGCCCTCGATCAGCGGCTGGACGCAGATCGGCGGGCTGATCAGCGGCGGCGGATTGGGATGCGGCGACCACGAGATCGGGTTGCCGCGGCCCGGCTGCACGACCAGCGGGGAACCACCGTAGAAGCTCGGCTGCACCGTGTTCGGGCCGCCAACCGCCGGGTCGAGGATCTTCTTGGCCGTGACGGCGCAGAGATTGCCGCCGCCGAAGGTGCAGCCCGACGGCTCCAGGCCCGCGTGGTAGACCACGTCGAGCGGGTGGCCGAGCATCATGTCCCCCACCGACGTGATCTCCGGCGCGCCGAGCACCAGGCCCTGGAGTGCCGAGTTCTTCGCGAGCGTGGAGACGCCCGCCGATCCGCCGTCGAGCGTGCTGGTCCCCGGGAAGAGCGGCGGGCGCAGCAGCACCCCCTGGAGCTTGACGTTCGGGTTGTTCGGAAAGTTCGAGTTGCCCTCGGGGAAGGTCTGATAGGTGAAGTCGAAGCTCGGATCGCCGGTTCCCTGCCCGAACCCGTTCAAGTCGATCACCGACAGGCCCGGAATGGCGCCGAGCCTGCCGACGTAGATCGCGTCGGGCGCGACCGGCGAGTTGACGACTTGGGCAGCGGCGGCGGAGGCGAAGGCCAGGCTGCAGGCAGCGAGCGAGATGGCACTCGAGAGCGCGAAGTGACGCATCGATCGAAGCTCCGTGGGACGTGGGGAGAAGCGGATCTTGGGCCCGTACAAGTGCAAGCCACGTGCCGCTCACCGCGCGGTGCCTTCACGGTCGATCCTACCTCAGGCCAGTCGAACGGCGTGCGGCTCGACTATCGAGATCCCCCCGGACAGAGCGAAAACGCTCGGACCGGCGTGTCGCAGCCGCGCGGTCCGCGCTCGATGATCTCTCTTCGCACCCGAGCCTTCGCTCGAGCCCGGGACCTGCTTGTCAACCGGCCTCCGATTCGGGTTGAATGACCCGAGATCTCGCATGGACTCCGGCTTGGCTCGCGAAGGCGACGTGCGTGGAGGGTCCGCGCTGCGGACCCTGCGCCGCGACGCGTGGTGGCTCCCGCCGATCGCCGTCTTCCTGGTGCTCGCCTCCTTCGTCGTCTACGCCACGTGGGCGGCCTTCCAGGGGGATCACTACACGCACGGGCCCTACCTCTCGCCGTTCTACTCCCCGGAGCTCCTCGGCGACTCGCCCCACAGCTGGTTCGGTTCCCGCCCGCAGTGGTGGCCGCAGTGGCTGCCCTTCTCCCCCGCCTTCCTGATCCTATGGGCGCCGGGCGGGTTCCGGCTCACCTGCTACTACTACCGCGGCGCCTACTACAAGGCGTTCTGGGCGGATCCGCCCGCCTGCGCCGTTTCCGAGCCGCGCGCGAGCTACCGCGGCGAGCAGTCGTTTCCGCTCGTGCTCCAGAACGTCCACCGCTACTTCCTCTACCTCGCGCTCCTCTTCCTGCTGATCCTCTCGTTCGACGTGTGGAAGGCCTGCTGGTTCGAGGATCCGAGGACGCACGCGCTCGAGTTCGGCGTCGGCGTGGGGACCTTGGTGCTGCTCGCAAACGTCGTCCTCCTCGGCAGCTACACCCTGGGCTGCCACTCCTTGCGCCACTTGGTGGGCGGAGGTTGGGACGAGCTCCCGCGCTCGGGCGGACGCATGCGGGCTTGGCGCTGCACCTCCTGCTTCAACCGCCGGCACATGCTGTGGGCTTGGTGCAGCCTGTTCTCGGTGGCCTTCGCCGATCTCTACGTGCGCCTGTGCTCCATGGGCGTGTGGCGGGACTGGAGGATCCTCTGAAGGGGGAGCACCGGCTCGCCGAGTACGACGTGCTCGTGGTCGGCGCCGGCGGCGCCGGCTTGCGCGCGGCCATCGAGGCCTCGGCCCATGGCGTCCGAGTCGGGCTCGTGTGCAAGTCGCTCCTCGGCAAGGCCCACACGGTCATGGCCGAAGGCGGGATCGCCGCGGCGCTCGCGAACGTGGACGAGCGCGACGACTGGCGCGTGCACTTCGCCGACACCATGCGCGGCGGCCAGTAC
>DATLFI010000162.1:0-24853 GCA_035524895.1 Thermoanaerobaculia bacterium
GCGGCTGGCGGCGTTCTCGGCAAGCTCGGGGCCGCGTCGGCGACACGCCGCTGAGCGGCTACGGACCGGGGCGGACGAACACATTCGCGCGTCCTGCACCGCGGTGTCGCGCGACGCCGGGATCCCCTACGCCTGGAATTCCGACAGGATGGAGCGCGCCTGCTGCAGCCCGGCGCAGGACGCTCCCGCGCTCTTGTTCATGGCGCATTCACGCGGGCGATCTGCAGCTCGAGCCGCTTGATCTCGCGCAGCACGCGATTCGACTCCATGCGCAGCCAGAACCACAGCTTCAGAAAGCCGACCATCACCATCAGGAGCATCGTGCCCGCGCCCCAGCGCGCGGCGTCGATCGCCTCGTCCGCGCCGAGGAACTTCCGGCCGCAGTAGACCGCGGCGAGGAAGAGCGCGAAGGTGATGATCGTCGCGAAGACGGCCATGCCGCGCACGGCGCCGTCATAGACGCCGAACCACTGGGCGAATACTCCCTGCTCGCCGAACTTCGCAAGGAGGGCGCGGTCTTCCGCGCTCAGTGCGGCTTCGATCTTCCGGTCTAGATCATCCATGGTGTTCTCCTTTCAGCGCGGCACGCAGCTTCGCCCGCGCATGCATCAGGCGGGTCTTCACGGTGCCCGCTGGAACGCTCATCGCCGCGGCGATCTCCGCGACGCTGAAATCCTCGACGTAGAACAGCGCGACCGCCGCGCGCTGCTCCGGTGGCAAGCTTGCTATCGCTCTCGCGAGCGGCTCGGCATCTGCCGCCGCTTCCATCCGCCCCGCCGAATCGTCCGTCGGCGGCGCTTCCGCAGCGAAAGCAGCGCCGAGCCGTCTTGCCCGGGCGCGCTTCCTGATCGCATCGGCCGCCCGGCGCGAGACGACTCGATAGGCCCAGGCGGGAAAGAGCGACGCGTCATCGAGGCGCGCAAGACCCCGCGCAATATCGACCCAGGCGTCCTGCGCCACGTCGCGCGCCGCCTCCGCCTCGCCCATCAACCGCCATGCGTGGGCGAGGAGCTTCGGCTGCCAGCGCTCGGCGAGACGCCCGAAAGCGCCACGGTCTCCGGCCCGCGCGGCGGCGGCGAGATATTCGTCGAAGAGGCGGGCGGTCTTGCGGGAGTTGCTCAACGTTCTCTTCTCCGTCGCCCTGCCGCGCGATCCTGAGAAAAGTCGCTCCTCGCCGCAAACCGGTTCAATGGGAGCCGAGGATTCCGGAGGCGTGGCATGCCGCACTCGCTCACGGTGCCGAGCTCGAATGGCTCGAGACCGCCACCGCCCTGCCTTCGTCGAAGCGCCTTACCAGCGAACAGGATGATCTCGCTCGCGACCCAGGCAACGAACCACTGTCTTTGGGACTCTGATTGTATTCCGTGCTATACAATGCCCCGTTAGGCATTAGCGGCAGGTCCGACGAGGAGCACGCTCGAGGGTGACACCAGGTGACAATCATTTCGCCCGCGTCATCGCCCCTTCCATGAAGCTCCTGCGTCTCTTGACGCTGGCCGGTTCCTTCTTGCTCGCCACCGGCGTACAGGCCGAAACGATCACGATCGCCGCGGCCGCCGATCTCAAGTTCGCCATGGACGAGATCGTCGCCTCGTTCGAGGCGACGCATCCTCCAGATCGCGTCGAGGTGGTCTACGGCTCCTCGGGGAAGTTCCACACGCAGATTCGACAGGGCGCGCCCTACGACCTCTACTTCTCGGCGGACATCGAGTTCCCTCGCCGATTGGCCGCAGCCGGGTTCGCCGCTTCCGAGGTGACGCCCTATGGCATCGGCCGCATCGTTCTCTGGAGCGCGAGCCTGGACGCGACCCGAATGACCCTCGCCTCGCTCGCGGATCCGGCGATCTCCCGCATCGCCATCGCCAATCCGCGGCACGCGCCGTACGGGAAGCGAGCCGAGGAGGCGCTACGCGCTTCGGGCCTCTGGGCGAAGGTCGAACCGAGACTGGTCTTCGGCGAGAACATCGCCCAGACCGCCCAGTTCGTCGAGACCGGCACCGCCCAAGTCGGCATCCTCGCGCTGTCGCTGGCCATCCACCCGAGGCTCGCCACGAAGGGCGGCTTCTGGCTGGTGCCAGACACTCTCCACCAGCCCCTCGAGCAGGGATACATCGTCACGAAACGAGCCAACGGCAATGCGTTGGCCCGCCGGTTCGCCGACTTCATGGATAGCCCGACCGCGCGCGCGGTGATGACCCGCTACGGTTTCGAGCTCTCTGACGGGGTCGCGGACGAGTAGGTCCGCGCTCACTGCGCATGCTCCTTTCGGAAGACGATCTGGTCGCTCTCGCCCTGACGGTCCGTCTCGCGGGTACCGTCACCCTGATCCTGCTCGTCGTGGGCACCCCGGTCGCGTGGTGGCTCGCGCGCACCCGCTCATGGTGGAAGGGTCCGCTCGGCGCCGTCGTGGCTCTGCCGCTGGTCCTTCCGCCCTCCGTGCTGGGGTTCTACCTGCTCCTCGCAATGGGACCGAACGGCGCCGCAGGTCGCCTCACGCAGGCGCTCGGCCTCGGCCTCCTGCCATTCACCTTCTGGGGCCTGGTCGTGGCCTCGGTGCTCTACTCGCTGCCCTTCATGGTCCAGCCGCTGCAGACCGCGTTCGAAGAGGTGGGCGAGCGGCCGCTCGAAGTGGCCGCTACCTTGCGCGCCTCGCCGCTCGACGCCTTCTTAACCGTCGCCGTCCCACTGGCGCGGCCCGGGTTCCTGACCGCGTCGATCCTGACCTTCGCGCACACCGTCGGTGAGTTTGGCGTGGTCCTGATGATCGGCGGCAACCTGCCGGGGGTGACCCGCGTCGCCTCCGTGAAGATCTACGATCACGTCGAAGCGCTCGAGTACGCTCAGGCGCATCGCCTCGCGGCGGTGATGCTGGTCTTCTCTTTCCTGGTCCTGCTGATCGTCTACTCGGCGCGATCCAACTCGCGGCGGGGCACGCCGTGACCGTTGCCCCTGGCATCCAGTGCCGTTTCCGGCTCGATCGGCCGGGCTTTTCGCTGGACGTCGACCTCGAGCTGGCCGCTCGCGGCATAACGGCGATCTTCGGTCCGTCGGGTTCTGGCAAGACGACTCTCCTGCGCTGTGTCGCCGGCCTGGAACGAGCGCCGGGCGGACGGCTGTGGATGGGTAACGAGGCTTGGCAGGACGGCAGTCGCTGGGTGCCAACCCACCGGCGTCCACTCGGCTACGTCTTTCAGGAGGCGAGCCTCTTCCCGCACCTCTCCGTAGCCGGCAACCTGCGGTACGGGCTGCGACGGAGCGCCGATGCGCAACGCGTGAGCCTGGATGCGGCAGTCGACCTGCTGGGCCTCGGCCACCTGCTGCACCGCAGACCGGACCGGCTCTCGGGCGGCGAGCGCCAGCGGGTCGCCATCGCCCGCGCTCTTGCCACGGGCCCTCGCCTGCTGCTGATGGACGAGCCGCTGGCGTCGCTCGACCTCGAGCGGAAGCGCGAGATCCTGCCCTATCTCGAGCGCCTGCACGACGAGCTCGAGATTCCGGTTCTCTACGTCAGCCACTCGCCGGACGAGGTGGCGCGCCTGGCGGACCACCTCGTCGCTCTCGAGAGCGGGCGGGTGCTCGCGAGCGGCGCGCTCGGCGACCTGCTGGCCCGTCTCGATGTTCCGCTCCGGCTCGGTGAGGACGCGGGAACGATCCTGGAAGGGGTGATCGCGGAAGTGGACGCAGAGTGGCACCTCGCGCGGGTCGCGTTTCCGGGCGGCGCCCTCTGGACGCGCGATCAGGGGCTCCCAGCCGGGCAACGGGTGCGCGTGCGCGTGCTGGCGCGCGACGTGAGCCTGGCACGAAGGGCGCCCGAACGAACCAGCATCCAGAACGTGCTCGAAGGGCGCATCGACGAAGTCGCCGACGACCAGCATCCGAGCTCGGCCCTCGTGCGCATCCGGATCGGTCGTTCGATTCTCGTCGCACGGCTGACGAAGCGGGCGGCCTCCGAGCTCGATGTAGCTCCCGGACAGGAGGTCTGGGTGCAAGTGAAGTCGGTCGCCCTCCTGGCGTAGACCCGAGAAACCCAATCCCGTGACCATGACGAAGAAACTCGGGACTAGCTGGAGAGCGCAGCCCCGTTGGCGGATCGGACGCCGAGGCGAGATCGCGCTCGGACCGGGGAAGGTCGACCTCCTCGAGGCCATCGGGGAGACCGGTTCGATCTCCGGTGCGGCGCGCGAGCTGGGAATGTCGTACCGACGCGCGTGGCTGCTGGTAGAAACGATGAACCGCTGCTTCCGCCAGCCGCTCGTCGCGACCTCGAGCTTTCGGCGCGGCGGCGCATCCCTGACCGCGGAGGGCGAAGAGGTCGTCGCTCTCTACCGGAGGATCCAGAAAGCAAGCCTCGACGCGACCCGGGGAGCACGGTCTGCGATCGAGCGGAGGTTGGTGCCGTAGCGGCGGCGGGTGCAGTCGCCCTAGGCGCCTCGAATGCAGTCGCCCTAGGCGTCGCGGAGGCGCAACTGCGGGGTCTCGTTGCGGCTGCCGACGTCGGCGGCTCGTGGGCGCTGCCGAGACACCCTCGCTGATGCTTGCTACGAGTGGCGGTTTCCTTCACGATCCTGTCATTGACCTCGTAGTGCGTGGGGACCTCAGGCTCCGCCACGCGTCGCCGAGCTCCTCGGGAGGGGAAGGCACCTTCGAGGTCTCGCTCGAGTCATGAGCGAACCCCCGGACGCGCCACAGACTCAAGGCTCCTCGGCCGGCGATGCCGCCGAGTCTCGACCCAGGTCATGGGTCGGCGGGCGGCTGCACTCGCTGGCGACACGGATCGCTGCGGGCTACGCGGTCTTCGCAACGCTCTGGATTCTCCTCTCCGACCGAGCTCTCGGCCTGCTCGTTCCGCATCCGGACCGGATCCTGGGCTGGGGCACCCTCAAAGGCCTGGCGTTCGTCGCGACGACATCGGTGCTGCTGTGGCTTCTGGTGCGGAGGACCTTCGGCGCGCTCGAGCGGGCCTATCAGTCGTTGGCGTCCAAGACCGCCAGACTCCGGGCCCGCGAAGCCGAGCTCGACACCCTCGTGCGTTCGGCGATGGATGCCATCCTCACGACCGACGGAGTGGGTCGGATCACCCTCGCCAATCCTGCGGCGGAGCGCATGTTCGCGCGCGCCGGATGTGCGGTCATCGGCGAGCCGATCTCGAAGCTCGTCGAAGGCTCTCTCGCGCCGACGGACGCGAATCGTCGCTCCCTCGTCGGCACGCGAGGCGGTGGCGAGACGTTCCCGATCGAAGCCTCGATCTCGAGCACAGGTACCGGCGACACGGCCGCGAGCACCTTGATCCTGCGCGACATCTCGATCCGCCACGCGCACGAGATCGAGATCGGACGCCTGAGCAGGCTGTTCTCTGCGCTCAGCGGCATCAACAAGGCGATCGCCCGCTCGACCTCCCGCGAGGACCTCGAGCACAAGGTCTGTCGCGCCCTCGTGGAGGAGGGCGGGTTCCGCACCGCCTGGATCGGCTGGCACGACGAGGAGACGTCGAAGCTCGTCCCGGTGGCCGCTTGTGGTGGCGACAGCGCCTACGTGCGCAGTCTGCAGATCTACTCCGACGATCGCCCGGAGGGGCGAGGTCCCCTGGCGAACGCCTTCCGCCATGGTCGCCTCTACGTCTGCAACGACCTCTACTCCGACCCGGAGACGAAGCCCTGGTTCGAGGAGGTGAAGGCTCGACAGCTTCGCGCTGGCGCCGCGCTCCCGATCCGGGTCGGCGGCGTGGTCTGCGGCCTGCTCGTGGTCTACGCCGGAGAAGTGGACTTCTTCCAGAAGCCGGAGATCGAGCTGCTCGAGGAGGCTGCCGCCGACTTCTCCTTCGCGCTCGAGAGCCTGGCTCGCGAGCGAGAGCACCGCCAAGCGGAAGCTGCGGCGCGAAGCGAGCGCCAATTCTCCGACTCTCTGTTCGACAGCATGCCGGGAGTCCTCTATCTCTACGACGAGCAGGGTCGCTTCCTCCGTTGGAACCGCAACTTCGAGACCGTCTCCGGCTACTCGGCGGTCGAGATCGCGGCCATGCACCCGCTCGACTTCTTCAAAGACGCGGACCGGTCGCTCCTGGAAAGCCGCATCGGGGAGGTGTTCGCGCGCGGCGAGTCGTCGGTCGAGGCGTCGTTCCTGGCGAAGGACGGCACCGCTACGCCGTACTTCTTCACCGGCCGGCTCGTCCAGTTCGAGGGCCGCAACTGCCTGGTCGGCGTGGGGATCGACCTCTCCGAGCGCATGGCAGCCGAGCTGGCGATGCGGGACCTCAACGTGACGCTCGAACAAAGGGTCGCCGAGCGCACCGACGAGCTCGCGGCCGCGGTGGAGCGCGCGGAGGCCGCCGACCAGATGAAGTCCGCTTTTCTCGCCACGATGTCGCACGAGCTGCGCACGCCGCTCAACTCGATCATCGGCTTCACCGGGATCCTCTTCCAGGGGCTCGCTGGTCCCCTCAACGCCGAGCAGACCAGGCAGCTCGCGATGGTGCAGGGAAGCGCGCGCCATCTGCTGGCACTGATCAACGACGTGCTCGACCTGTCGAAGATCGAGGCTGGCCAGCTCGAAGTGCGCTTCGAGCCCGTCGAGCTCGCCGCAGCGATCGACAACACCATCGCTACGGTTCGCCCGCTCGCCGACAACAAGGGTCTCGAGCTCTGCGTCGCTCCACCCGGCGAGTCCCTCGAGCTGCTCACCGACCGGAGGCGTCTCGAGCAGATCCTGCTCAACCTGCTCCAGAACGCGATCAAGTTCACCGATCGCGGCTCGATCACGCTCGCAGCGGATGTCGTCGATGGCAGGTTGGTGCGGATCCGGATCACGGACACCGGCACCGGCATTCGTCCCGAGGACCTGTCGCGCCTGTTCCAGCCGTTCCGGCAACTGGATACCGGGCTCACCCGGCACCACGAAGGGACCGGTCTCGGGCTCGCGATCTGCCGCCGGCTCGCCACGCTGCTCGGCGGCGAGATCACCGCTGCCAGTGAGCACGGTCGCGGCAGCGAGTTCACGTTGTGGCTTCCCCTGCGGACCGGTCCCTGAGCTCCCCGCAGCGGCTGCCTCTACTGCGGCGGCCCTTGCGCCTTCCCGGTCATCGGCACGAAGCGGACGGCCTCGACGGTGCGGGTCTCTATGCCGTCCTCGGCCTTGACGATCAGCTTGAGCTCCTGGAAGAAACCACCGACCGGGGCAACCATGCGGCCGCCGATCTTGAGCTGGTCGAGCAGGGGCGGAGGGATCTCCTCGGGAGCCGCCGTCAGCACGATGGCGTCGAAGGGTGCCTCCTCCGGCCAGCCCTGGTAGCCGTCGCCGTGTCGGACGTGGACGTTGTCGAAGCCGATCTGGTCGAGCGTGCGACGCGCGCGGCGCGCGAGCTCGGGGATGATCTCGATACTGTAGACGGATCCGGCGATGCGCGACATGACGGCGGCGTGGTAGCCGGAACCGGTGCCGATCTCGAGGATCTTCTCGCCGCCACGGAGCTCGAGAAGCTGCGTCATCAGCGCCACGACGTAGGGCTGCGAGATGGTCTGGCCCTCGCCGATCGCAAGCGGGTGATCCGCGTAGGCGGCAGGCCTGTGGTCTTCGGGCACGAACAAGTGGCGCGGCACCGAGCGCATGGCTTGGAGCACGGTGGGTTGCACGATCCCACGCGCTTCGATCTGGGACCGCACCATGTTCTCTCGAGCCGCGGCGTACTCGTCGGCCGATGCGAGACGTTGGGCGGAGCTATTCACGGTAGAAGCCGGAGCACCCGAAGCGAGCGGCGCATACCGCAGGATACGACTCGTCATCGGTTCCTGGGCGGCAGTCCCCTGGCCTAGCGCGACAACCCCCGCCAAGGTGAGGGAGGCTGTAGCGAGGCGGCTGGCGAGATATCGAGCCATGGGGGTGCTGGGAGCACACATCGGCGGGCCGCCTGGGGCGCTGCGCCCGGCCTGCGACGCGGGCGACCGTACGGGTACCGGGCACTGCAACCCCGGCCGATCGGCGCTCATTCCCAGTCGAGCCGGCAGGGGGACATTGGCGGGGCGTCGCGTGGCGACGTCAGCTCCGTCGCACCAGGACGACCGTCTGGTCGTCGCCCTGCGGTCGGTTGGCGGCGAAGTCCGTGACCGCCCGCTCCAAACCGCTGAGGACCTCGCCCAGCGGCAGCTCGCGGTGGCGGGAAAGATACTCGATCAGGCGATCCTCGCCGAACTCCTCGTCGGCGGGCGACGCACATTCCGTGATGCCGTCGCTGTATAGGCACAGCAGGTCGCCGGGCTGGTGCGCCATGCGCCGGTAGCTGTACTTGGCGCTGCGCAACAGGCCCAGCGGCAGGCCGCTCGGCATCAGCCGCTCGACCTCACCCGAGGCGCGAAGCAGGAGGCCCGGGTTGTGGCCGGCGTTCAGGTAGCCCAGGCCATCTCCCTGCGGATCGATCTCGACCAGCAGGAGGGTGATGAACTTGTTCGCTCCGGACGAAGCGGCGATGTGCTGGTTCAGCTTGGCGAGGGTGTTCTCGTCCGGCGCCGCTTGCTCGAGCAGCAGGTGGATCGCCGAGTGCAGGGTCGAAACGAGGAGCGCGGCAGGCATACCCTTGCCGGTGACGTCCGCCACCACCAGACCGATACGCCCGCCTTGCAGCGAGAGATGGCCGTAGTAGTCGCCGCCGACCTGGCGCGTCGGTCGACTCCAGCCGAGGATCTCGAGAGACGGGAACGACGGCATCTTCGCGGGCAGCAGATCGCGCTGGATCTCGGCAGCCAGCTCGAGCTCGCGCTCCAAGCGTTCCTTCTCGAGCGCCTGGCGGTGTAGCTGCGCGTTCTCGAGCGCGATCGCAGCCTGGCTCGCGAACATCGATAGGGCCCGGCGATCGGCATCCGGAAACGGGCCTACGCCCGTGCGGCTCTCTTTGTCGGCCACCGCGAGAATCCCCTGGCTGCGCCGGTCGACCTCGATCGGCACGACCAGGGGGTGGCTCGAGCCCGGCAGCAGCTCGAAACCGACCCCGCTGCCGTGCGAGGCGAGGTCGGCGAGCCATGGCTCCGACCGCGAGACATCCGGGCACGCCGAACCGCCGATCGTGCGGTGCAGGCGATAGCGATCGCCGTCGATCAGGTAGAGCGCACCGCGACGGGCGTCGAGCAGCGAGACCGCGCGCAGCAGGATCTCGTCACAGAGGCGCTCGAGATCGAGCGTCGAGGCAACCGAGAGCCCGACATCGTAGAGCGCCTCGAGGGTGACGACCTTGTAGTTTTCCTGGAAGACCTGACCTTTGAGTCGCTCGTGCACGCGGTGCAGGCGAGCGCTCGCCGCGAGGAGCAGGCCCAACTCGCCCGACGGCGCTGGTCGCTCCTCACCGGCCACAGCCGAGTAGCAGAGCAGGAAGTTTCCGGTCAGCCGAAGTGACGCCACACCGCTGCCGGGCTGCTCCGCGCCAACCGGTGTGAGCTCACCGGCCCTCGCACCCACGCTCGAACGGGCAACCGGTTCCCAACCGCCAGCGCCGTCCCCGTTCGGCGCGAAGAGGGCCGCGGCTGGCACGCGGTGGAGGTCGCACCAGAGATCGAGTGCCTTGACCAGCACCGCGCCGGTTTCCCACTCCCGCTCGCTCGCTTCTTCGAGCGCCGCGAGGGGAGATCCTGGAACGGACATCTCCATGGTGGAAACGGAGGGCAGTAGGCGAAACCGCAGACAGGAGAACGGAGAACGTGGGTTGCCGGCGAAATGCTCGTCAGGCGCCGCCGCCTGGACACCCCCTCGACCCTTCGTCGTTGCACCGGCACCACTTCCCACGGATGGAGCGGCAAGAGGCAGCCGCGTAGCCGCCTCGCATCCTACGAGAAATCAGGAGCGCGTCCGGACGCTGCCGCAGCCGGCAGCGGGACCCTGCCGTAGCCGGCAGCGTCGCGCGGAGTCAGGAGCCGAGGGTGGTGAAGGCCGCCGCCTCGTCCGGGAAGATGCTGGAGTACTGCGCCAGACCCATGATGTGAAAGGTCTTGTCGATCGTCGGCGTCAGGTTGCAGAACGCCAGCTTGCCGCCGACCTCCAGCATCTTCTCGATGATCTCGATGAGGATCGAGATGCCGATCGAGTTGACGATTTTCGTGCCGGCGAGATTCAGCAGCAAGGTCTTGTAGCCCTCGTCCAAGAGCGCGTACGCAACCTTGGCGATCTCCTCGCCGCCCTGGTTGTTGATGTAACCGTCAGTGTAGACCACGGCGACACCGCCCCGCCGGTCTACGCTCAACTTCAGGCTGTCGGTCATTCGCGCTCCTGAGTCCCTGGGCTGCGCCAAGCGTACCGTCGCGCGGTCCGCGTCGTGCTCACCACGCAGGCCGAGCCTAGCGGGGCTCGAGTCCCCGTTCATAGGGCTTTGCTCATCACGACCGAGGTGCCGGCTTCCCCCGAATGGACGGCGACGGTGTCCATCAAGCCTTCGATGATCTTCAGGCCCCAACCCCGCTTACTCGACGCGCCGATCTTGTCCTCGATCTTGGGTTGTACCAGCTTTCGCTGGTCGAAGCCAACACCGTGATCCTGCACCGTGATCTGGAGTGTTTCGGGGCGATCGTGACCGAGAACCGCGATGTTGAGGTAGAGCAGACCGTCGGGAGCATCGCTGTGCTCAATGGCGTTGATGCAAGCCTCAACGACGGCCATGCGGACCTCGTCGATCTTGTCGGGGCTCATCTTCATGAGCTCCGCGACCGCGCAAGCTGTCTCGCAGGCCTCGATCTCCATGTCTGGAGCGAGCTTCAGGGTCACGCTGACCGATCTCAAGACGAACGGCTCGGACATCGCTCCAGAGGGGAGGCGTCGGACATCATGCGGCACCGGCGCCGGGAGCGGCGGCAGGCCAAGGACCGATCAGGAAGCACCGATCAGGAAGCCAGGTAGAGCTGCAGGAGATACACGACCAAGGGATGGACCCTATCCTGCAACACCAACACCACGAACCCGAACACGACCACGGCCGAGTACACCAGCTCCACCGGGACAAAAGGCAGTGCTAGGGATCTCTTGGCCAACTTTAGCATGCGGGTTCCTCCCTCGGAATCGCGGGAGAGAGCAATTCGGTTGCCATCCACCCACGATGATCCAGCAACCCGCTGAGAAATCAGATACTTGGGTCGATTCTGACGGGCGGAACGTCACTTCGTGTCACCGCGCCGACCGCGACAAAATGCCCCGTCGCGACCGAGCAAACACGGAGATACCGCGGAATAGCGCGCCCACAGGCCGACTTGGACTGCAGCGAGACGAATTGACCCGCATGGGGCGTTTTGTCTCGTACCTTTCAGGGACCGCAGCACTCGCTCGGCGGTCGCGGGGCCCGGCCGCTTCACGCAGTCGTCCATGGGCGGCCCATGGACGACTGTTAGAAGCCGCGCCGCGCCAGCGTCCGGCGATCGACGCCGAGCAGCTTGGCGGCCGCGGACTTGTTGCCCGCGGTGAGCTGGAGCACACGCCGGATATGCCGTCGCTCGAGGGTCTCGAGGTCCAGCGCCTCGGGCACGGTCCGCATCGCCGGCGCGGTGCCCAGGAACGACGACAAGAGCTGGGCGTCGATCTCCCGGTCGGCCAGGGAGATCGCACCCTCGATCAGGCTCTGGAGCTCGCGCACGTTGCCCGGATAGTCGTGTGCAAGCAGGACCCCGAGAGCTTCCGCGGTAACGCGCGGCGCCTCGAGGCCTTCACGCGCGCAGAAGCGCTCGACGAAGTAACGCACCAGGTGCGGGATGTCCTCGCGCCGCTCCCTCAGCGGCGGCAGCACGACCTCGATTCCCTTGAGCCGATAGTAGAGATCCTCGCGGAAGCGCCCCTGCGCCACCAGCTCCTCGAGCGGCTGGTGCGTGGCGGTGACCAGCCGGACGTCCACGGGCTTGGGCTTGCGCCCACCCAGGCGGACCACCTCGCGCTCCTGGAGGGCGCGGAGCAGGCGCACTTGGAGCGCTACCTCGAGATCGCCGATCTCGTCCAGGAACAGTGTGCCGCGGTCGGCGAGCTCGAACTTGCCCGCGCGCGCCTGGACCCCTGTCGCGACGCCGCCCTCGATGCCGAAGAGCTCGCTCTCGAGCAGGGTCTCGGGCAGTGCCGCACAGTTCACGGCCACCAACGGCCCCGGCCGCCCAGAGCGCTGGTGCAGCAGCCTCGCCACCAGCTCCTTGCCCGTTCCGCTCTCGCCGCGCACCAACACGTTGACCCCGCGCGGCGCGACCCGCTCGACAACCTCGAGCATCCTCCGCATGGTCGGCGCTTCGGCGACAATGCGCTGGCCGGCGACCTCGTGCACCAGCCGCTCCTTGAGCAGCTGGTTCTCCTGCTCGAGCCGCTCGCTCCGGTCGCGCAGGGTTTCCAGGCGACGCAGGCCGTCGAGCGCGACGCCCGCGATCGCCGCCACCGCCTGCAGGAAACGCAGGTCCTCCTCCGAGAACGACGACTCCGCGCCGCCGCGAAGCTCCTTGTCGAACACCGCGAGGTATCCGAGCACGTCGCCGCGGTGGCTGATCGGCACTCCCTGCAGCTCCGCGTAATCGCGTCCCGCGAGCTGCCCGCCGTGCCGAGTCACCGCGGCGTCGGTGGTCAGCACCTCGCCCGCGACCCGCGCGGCAAGCAGCTCCGACGGACGAGGCGTCTCCTCCCAACCCACGGAGGCTGCGGCACGCGCCTCCCCCGTGGCATCCCTCGTGACCACCGCTGCCCCCGCCGGATCGACCGCCGCGCACACGCGTTGCAACAGCTCGTCGACGAGCTCCTGCTCGCTGCGGTGCGCATGCAGTGCGACCAGCAGGTCGTAGAGGGTCTCGAGCCGAAGCTCACGACGCCGGTCGGCGAGATCGCCGTTGGGGTGGACCATGGAGACTTCGATTCTATCCGCGTGCGACGGGGCACGGTGCCGGCCAGGTGTACGAAGGAGCGGTGGCGCCGTGGGGCGGTGGAGCCGCAGCGGAGGGTCCCGGCCTCGCTAACGGCTCTTCGCGACCGCCCGAGACTTGGACGCCCGGCGACGCGGCGCCCTGGCAGGTTTCCGGCGTCCCACCAGGACCGGAGCGAGGAACCGCCCGGTGTGGCTGTCCGCCACGTCGACCAGGTTCTCGGGAGTGGTCGCGGCGACCAGCAGGCCCCCTTCGGCTCCCCCCTCTGGACCCAGGTCGAGGATCCAGTCCGCCGTCTTGATCACATCGAGGTTGTGCTCGACCACGATCACGGTGTTGCCGAGCTCGACCAGGCGGTGCAGCAGCGCCACCAGCTTGTTCACGTCGTCGAAATGCAGGCCCGTCGTGGGCTCGTCGAGGAGGTAGAGCGTGCGGCCTGTCGACCGCTTGCAGAGCTCGGTCGCCAGCTTGACGCGCTGCGCTTCGCCACCCGAGAGCGTGGTCGCCGGCTGGCCGAGCCGGATGTAGCCGAGACCCACCTCGTCGAGTGTGTCGAGAATGCGCGCGATGCTCGGCACGTTCGCGAAGAGCTCGCGGGCCCGCTCGACCGAGAGATCGAGAATCTCGGCGATGTCGAGTCCCTTGTAGCGCACCTGCAGCGTCTCGCGGTCGTATCGCCTGCCGCCGCAAACCTCGCAGGCGACGTAGATGTCTGGCAGGAAGTGCATCTCGATCTTGATCTGTCCGTCGCCCTGGCACGCCTCGCAGCGACCGCCCTTGACGTTGAAGCTGAATCGGCCAGGCTGGTACCCACGCGCTCGGGCCTCCGGAGTGCGCGCCATGAGCTGGCGGATGGGCCCGAACACGTTGGTGTAGGTCGCCGGGTTGGAGCGCGGCGTCCTGCCGATCGGGCTCTGATCGATCGCGATCACCTTGTCGAGGTGCTCGAGGCCGAGGATGCGGTCATGGGTGCCCGGCGACTCCGTGGCTCGGTAGAAGTGCTGGGCCAGCGCGCGGTAGAGAACGTCCTGCACCAGGCTGCTCTTGCCCGACCCCGACACGCCGGTGACCACCGTGAAGGTCCCGAGCGGGATCGAGGCATCGACATCGCGAAGGTTGTTGTGGCGGGCGCCCCGCACCTCGAGCCGCTCGCCGTTGCCGGATCGTCGAGTTGCCGGCACCGGGATCTCGAGCTCGCCGCGCAGGTAGCGCGCGGTGAGCGAGGACTCGCTGCGCAGGACCTCGGGCAGCTTCCCTTCCGCGACCACCATGCCACCGTGCTCCCCGGCTCCGGGACCGAGGTCGATGATCCAGTCGGCGGCACGGATGGTGTCCTCGTCGTGCTCGACCACCAGCACGGAGTTGCCGAGATCGCGCATGCCACGCAGGGTGCCCAACAGCCGCTCGTTGTCGCGCTGGTGGAGCCCGATCGAGGGCTCGTCGAGCACGTAGAGCACGCCGCGCAGCTTGCTGCCGACCTGGGTCGCGAGCCGGATGCGCTGGCTCTCGCCCCCGGAAAGAGTGGCGGACGAACGCTCGAGCGTCAGGTACCCGACGCCGACGTCGTGCAGGAAGCCGAGCCGATCGGTCACCTCGTGCACGATCTTGCCGGCGATCTCGCGCTCCTTCTGCGACAGCGGCAGGTCGAGCATCAGCCGGCAGAGCTCGCTGATCGGCCGGTGGTTGAGGTCGTAGACCGAGTACCCCTCGACAGTCACCGCGAGGGCCTCCGGCCGCAGCCGCTTGCCGCCGCAATCGGCGCACGCCGAAACCGACATGTAGCGCTCGATCTCGCCGTGAACCATGGCCGATTCGCTCTCGCGATGCCGGCGCTGGAGCAGCGGAATCACGCCCTCGTACTTGCCGCGCCACTGGTAGCGCGAGCGTTTGCCCTCGAGCTCGAAGTCGAGCTCCTTGCCGCCGGTGCCGTAGAGGATGGTCTGGCGCCCCTCCTCGGACATGTCCTGCCAGGGCGTCGACAGGTCGTAACCGAACGAGCGTGCCGCGGCGCCGATCATGCGCAGACGCCACGAGCGGGACCCAGCCGGCCAGGGCACGATCACGCCGCCCTCGATCGAGAGCTCGGGGTCGCCGACCACTTTGTGCGGATCGACAGACATCAGCGTGCCGAGCCCCGAGCAGGTCGGGCACGCGCCGTACGGGCTGTTGAACGAGAACAGGCGCGGCGTGATCTCGGTGAGCGAGGTGCCGCATACCGAACACGCGAAGTGTTGCGACACGGTCTCCTCGGGCAGACCCTGGGGCGCGACGACGGCCAACCCCTTGCCCACTCCCAGCGCGGTCTCGAACGACGCCGACAGCCGCTGCTCCAGGTCGGGCTTGACCACCAGGCGATCGACGACCACGTCGATGTCGTGCTTCTTCTGCTTGTCGAGAATCGGCAGCTCGCCGTCCAACTCGACCATCTCGCCGTCGATGCGCGCGCGCAGGAAGCCCTCGCGCGTCATCTGCTGGAGCTGCTTGCGATACTCGCCCTTGCGCCCGCGCACGAACGGCGCGAGCAGCATCACGCGGGTGCCGGCAGGCAACGCGAGCACCCGGTCGACCATCTGCTGCACCGTCTGCGGCCGCACCACAGCGCCGCACTTCGGGCAGTGCGGAACTCCAATCGAAGCGAACAAGAGCCTCAGTTAGTCGTGGATCTCGGTGACCGTGCCGACCGTCGACCGCGGGTTCTTGGAGACCGACTTCTGCTCGATCGAGATCGCCGGCGACAGCCCGTCGATGGCATCGACGTCGGGCTTCTCCGCTTGGTCGAGGAACTGGCGGGCGTACGCCGACAGCGACTCGACGTAGCGTCGCTGGCCCTCGGCGAAGAGCGTGTCGAACGCGAGCGACGACTTGCCCGATCCCGACACGCCAGTGATCACCACCAGCTGGTTGCGCGGGATCTCGACGTCGATGTTCTTGAGGTTGTGCTCGCGGGCGCCACGCACCCGAATGCTCTCTTCCACTGTCACCTGCCCTTGCGCGCGCGCGACATCGCCTCGGCTACTTCCCGATCCATCTCGCGCTCGCGCGCTGCCTGCCGTTTGTCGTGTTGCTGCTTGCCCACCGCCAGGGCGATCTCGACCTTCACGCGGCCGCCGCTCAGGTACATCTTGAGCGGCACCACGGTATGCCCCTTGCCCCGGCTGCGCCCGAAGAAGCGGTCGATCTCACGCCGGTGCATCAACAGCTTGCGCGCCCGCTCCGGCTCGTGGTTCTCGCGGTTGCCGTGGCTGTAGGCGCTGACGTGTGCTCCCACGAGGTAGGCCTCGCCGTTGCGGAACTCGACGAAGGCCTCCTGGAGCTGTACCCGGCCGGCACGCACCGATTTGACCTCGGTGCCGCGCAGCGCGATCCCTGCCTCGAGCTTCTCGAGGATGTGGTACTCGTGCAGCGCTCGCCGGTTGGAGGCGAGAATCGGGTCGCCGTCTCGCTTCGACATGGGAGGGGGATCGCCCCAAAGGTAAGGCGCCGGACCGGCGGCGCGGGGCGGAGGGACGAGTCGCGCAGTCTATAGCTTCGGATCAGCTTCGGATTCCCCGCGCCGGCCTCCTGACCGTCCTGACGTCCCAGCCCCGAGGTGGCGCCGGCAGGACACACTGTGGCTCTCGAGCCACAGTTCTGGCGTCCGCAAGCGGCCTCCCGACGCTCCACCGGCGTCGCGTCAAAGCCCTGGCAGGACAGGTCGATTCACCGATTCTTCACATCGGCGACGAGCCGTGGCACATCCCTTGCTATTCCTGCCCTCGGCTCGAATCGCCATCAGTTCCAGGCGAGAGCGGCGCATGGCCGGCCGGCGCTCGCTATGGCGACTCGACGTCCCGACTGGCTTCCGATCTCGCTGTCTTCGACTGCTCTTTCCTTTTTTTCGACTGCTCTGGACAGACCCGACCCTACCGGAGAACCGAGTCGCGGCCCTGTACGCAGGGCAACGGCGACTCCTACTGGATGAAAGTCAAATCTCGAAGTTCGCTTGCCGTCGGCCGCCGAACGGGCTCCGAAGCCTCTCCGGTCGAGCGCACCCCCCACCCCGCGCAGTCTCAGCTCTTCCGACAGACCACGATCGGTCGCCCCGTCGCCATCGACGGCGTGGGCATCCACACGGGACAGCTCGTGCGCCTTCGCCTCCTGCCGGCGCCCACCGGCACCGGCGTGATCTTCCGCCGGACCGACAGCGGCGGGATCGAGATTCCTGCACTCGCGTCTCACGTTGCCTCGCTCGAGCTCGCGACGACGCTCGGGCGCGACGACGTCACAGTGTCGACGGTCGAGCACCTGATGGCCGCCGTGCACATGGCGCAAATCGACAACCTGGTGGTCGAGGTCGACGGACCCGAGGTGCCGATCCTCGACGGATCCGCGCTGCCGTACTGGCGCCTGCTGGAGGCCGCCGGGGTCACGCGCCAGGATCAGAACCGCCGCATCGTCGCGATACGCGAACCGGTCGAGGTGTCCGACAACGGCAAGCGGATTCGCGTCTCTCCGTACCCGGGCCTGCGCGTCACCTACGCGCTCGAGTACCCGCAGCCGTCGATCGGCCGGCAGACCGTGGACGTGGTTGCCGAGGGAGAGCGCTTCGTTCGCGAGCTGGCTCCCGCGCGCACGTTCGCGCTGCTCGAGGACATCGAGCGCCTGCACCGCAACGGCCTCGGGCTCGGTGGCCGTGAGGACAACTGCATCGTGTTCGACGAAGCAGGTCCGATCAACACCGAGCTTCGCTTCGCCGACGAGCCGGTTCGCCACAAAGCACTGGACGCGATCGGCGACCTGGCCTTGCTCGGGGGCCCGATCTGGGGGCACGTCGAGGTCGAGCGGGGCGGCCACCTCTTGCACTTCCGCCTGATCGAAGCGCTGCAGGCGCGTCCCCAGGCTTGGACGTTCCTCAGTGCCGAGAACGCGCATTCGACCTGGACCGGCGACCACGACGCTGAGGCATCGCTGATAGAACCGCCGTTCCGGCTCTCGTCCACCTGACGGGTCGCCAACCAGGACCCGCTAGCTGGCGCGGCCTCGACCCGGCGCTAAGCTACGCCGGATGGCTCGAACAACGCACGCTGGGATGATCGCGGCGCTGCTCGCGGTCTGCTGGGTCGCTCCGCTGCACGCCGCCGACTCTCGACCGGCGATCCGCGACCTCCAGATCCGCCGGAGCGACAGTCAGATCCGAGTGAGCTTCCAGCTCGTGGAAGCGTTCGACGACGAGGTGCGCCAGCGGATCGAGTCTGGTCTGCCGACTGGCTTCGTGTTCGAGGCCAAGCTCGAGAAGAAGCGCCGCTGGTGGTTCAACGACGCTGTCCTGCGATCGCGCATCGAAGCGGTGGCGATGTACAACGCCGTCACGCGCGAGTACCTGGTGAACACCAAGCAGGATGGACGCCTCATCGACAGCCGCGTGTTCACCTCGCTCGGCGATGCCCAGAAGGCGATGTCCCGAGTCCACGACATCGCCGTGTTCCACCTCGACGCACTACCGCGCGGGCGACTGACCGTGCTGGTACGCGCCGAGCTCGGTTCCCGAACCCTGCTCTCGCTCTTTCCCACCACGGTGCACACCAACTGGGCGGAGTCCGAGCCGTTCCGTCTGGTCGCGGGGCGCGACGACGAGTCATGACCACCGGCCGGCCGCAGCGTGACGAGCCGGCTGCCCGCGCGGGGCGGAGAACGCTGCGATGAAGGTGCCGAGCTCGGTCCGCCAGCGCCTGCGCGACAACCGCGTCCTGTTCTGGGTGCTGACAGCAGCGCTCCTGTTCATCACCGCCACCTACTACGTGGTGCTGCAGGGTCGCGACCTCGACCGGGACGTCGTCAACAACCGCGTCCTGCTGTTCTTCCTGCGCAACGTCGATGCGGTGCTCATCCTCGCGCTGCTGTTCGTACTGGTGCGCAACCTGGTCAAGCTCTGGCTCGAGCGGCGCCAGCGCGTGCTCGGCTCCAAGTTCAAGACCAAGCTGGTCGCCACCTACGTCCTCCTGGCGCTGCTGCCCGTCCTGCTGCTCTTCGCCTACGCCAACGGTCTGGTGCAAGGCTCGCTGGACCGACTGTTCCGGATCCCGGAGGACAGCCTGCTGGAACCCGGCAACCGGGTCGCCCAAGCGCTCACCACCGAGCTCCAGGATCGCCACCGGCTCGACGCGCGCCTCGTACTGGAGACGATCGCCGGCATCGACCTCGCCGATCCCAACCAGCGGCCGGCGCTCAGCCGCGTGCTCGAGCGCCAGCGCGCCGCACTGGGTGCCGACCTCCTCGCCGTGTACGAGGACACGGAGTTCGTCCATGCGCTGCTCGACCCGGCGAGCGGCGTCGCGCGCCTCCCCGAGCTGAGCCAGACGCTACTGCTCGAGACGCTGCGCGAGGGCGTCGCGCAGCAGGTGCACGCGCTCCCGGGCCGGGCAGAGCGCTGGATCGTCGCCGCCGTGGCCTCGCCGCCGGCCAACGGCGCGCGACGGACCGTCGTGGTCGCCGGCTCGGTGCTCGGCGCCGAGCTCGCGCGCGACACCCAGAGCCTGGTCGAGGCGTACCAGGCCCAGCGGCAGGTCCTGGTGCAGGAGAGCGACTTCCGCGCCGCGTCGGTGCTGCTCCTGCTGATGATCACCCTGGTCATCCTGCTGACGACCATCTGGGTCGGGCTGGTGCTGGCGCGTCGCGTGACCGTGCCGATCGGAGCCCTGGCCGAGGGCACGCGGCGCATCATGAGCGGCGACCTCGACCATCGTGTCGAGGCCCCTGCCGACGACGAGCTGGGCGTCTTGGTCGACTCGTTCAATCGTATGACCGACGACCTCCAGCAGAACCGCGCCGAGATCGAACGGAGCCAGGGGGACCTCCTGGTGTCCAACCGCCAGCTCGACGCGGAGCGGCGGCTGATGGGCGCGGTGCTCCAGAACGTTGCCGCGGGGGTGGTGTCGGTAGATCAGGACGGCACCGTGCTCACCTGCAACAGCGTCGCGCTCGACATGCTCGGGCTGGAACCACAGGGCCTGATCGGCAAAGGCCTGGTCAGCGCGGTCGAAGAGACTGCCCTGCGCGGTCTCTTCGCCGGAGCGCTGGCGGCGCCTTCGACGACCCGCGACGAAGTCCGCTTCACCGTCGACGGCGACTGGAAGACCTTCGAGGTCAAGAGCACCCCGATGCTCACCGAGGACGCGGGCGTCGTCGGACGCGTCATCGTGATCGAAGACCTCACCGAGCTGATCCAGGCCCAGAAGCTCGCGACCTGGAACGAGGCCGCGCGACGCGTGGCGCACGAGATCAAGAACCCGCTCACCCCGATCAAGCTGTCCGCCGAAAGGCTGCTTCGCAAGTACCGCGCCAACGACCCCAGCCTAGGGTCCGCGCTGGAAACCGCGGTGGGGACCATCGTGCGCGAGGTCGACAACATGAAGGCGATGGTCGACGAGTTCGCGCGATTCGCGCGCATGCCGCAGCCCCGGCCTACCGGCGTCGACCTGCGCCGCTTGGTCGACGAGACCGTGCACCTATACCGCGACATCAAGCCCGGTCTCGAGGTCAGCGCCTCGCTCGAAGCCGCGGGCGACGGCCACGCCTCGCTCGACCCCGAGCAGATCCGCGGCGCGCTGATCAACCTGCTCGACAACGCGGTCGAGGCCACGCAAGCACCCGGGCAGATCCGGGTCTCGGCGCAGCGCCTCGACAACCACCTGCGCATTCGTGTCGCCGACACCGGCCCCGGCATTCCGGCCGACGCCCGCGACAAGCTCTTCATGCCCTACTTCTCGACCAAGGGCCGCGGCACCGGCCTCGGCCTTGCCATCGTGCACCGCATCGTCAGCGACCACCACGGCACCATTCGGGTCGAGGACAACGTGCCGCACGGCGCGGTGTTCACGATCGAGCTGCCGCAGTAGCGCCCCCGCCCAACGTCCAACACCCCGCCCAAGCGGTCCTCCACACCCCCGACCCGACGGTCGCCCGCCCGCGACCTCCAGCCACCACCGCCCAAGGCTCCGATCCCCCACCGGCAACCCGTGGTGGAGCCCCGTGGGCTGCCAGCCACCGCGGCAGCGACTACTATTCCGAACGTGGCGTCCGACCGAATTCTCATCATCGACGACGAACAGGGCATCCGCGAGACCCTGAGCGGGATCCTCGAGGACGAGGGCTACCGCACGCGCGCCGCGGAGAACGCCGGCGAGGCCAGGCGGGTGCTGCGCAAGGAACGCTTCGACGCGGCGCTGCTGGACGTGTGGCTGCCGGACGCCGACGGGCTCAAGCTGCTCGAGGAGATGCAGAACGGCCTGTTCGACCAGCCCGTGATCGTGATCTCGGGCCACGGCAACATCGATTCCGCGGTCAAAGCGATCCGCCTCGGTGCCTACGACTTCCTCGAGAAGCCACTGTCGCTGTCGCGGGTGGTGCTCACCGTGCAGCACGCTCTCGCCGAAGGCAAGATGCGGCGGCAGCTCCACGACCTCTCGGTCCGGCTCGAGGCCCAGGAAGCGCTGGTCGGCTCGTCGCCGGCGATGGTTCGCCTCGGGGAGGAGCTCCGCGTCGCGGCGCGGTCGGACAGCAGGATCCTGATCACCGGCGAGAACGGCACCGGCAAGGAGCTGGTGGCGCGCCAGATCCACCGGCTGTCGCAGCGCGCCAAGGGTCCCTTCGTCGACCTCAACTGCGCCGCGATCCCCGAGGAGCTGATCGAGAGCGAGCTCTTCGGCCACGTGCGCGGCGCTTTCACCGGTGCCAGCGCCGACCGCCAGGGTCGCTTCCAAAAGGCCGACACCGGAACGGTGTTCCTCGACGAGATCGCCGACATGTCGGTGAAGACCCAGGCCAAGGTGCTGCGCGCGATCGAGGAGCAGCGCTTCGAACGGGTCGGCGACACCACGCCGATCGCGGTCGACGTGCGCGTGGTCGCGGCCACCAACAAGGACCTAGAGAAGGAGATCCGCGAGAACCGCTTCCGCGAGGACCTCTACTTCCGACTGAACGTGATCCCGCTCCACGTGCCAGCGCTGCGCGAGCGCCGCGAGGACATCCCGCTCCTGGTCGAGCACTTCCTCGATCGCTTCTCGCAGGGCACGGTGCGCAAGACGGTCCATCGCCGCGCGATGTCGCGGATGGTGGAGTACGCCTGGCCCGGCAACGTGCGCGAGCTGCGCAACCTGATCGAGCGCCTGCAGATCATGGTCGAGGGCGACACCATCGGCGAGGAGGACCTCCCCTCCAACCTCCGCGAGGACTCGTCCGACCGCCTGCGGGTAGCGTCCGGGGACGGCTCCGGCACCCTCAAGGAGGCGCGCGAGTCGTTCGAGCGCCTCTACATCGAGCGCCAGCTCAAGCGTCACGAAGGCAACGTCACCCGCACCGCGCAGGCGCTCGGGCTCGAGCGCAGCCACCTGCACCGCAAGCTCCGCGCCTACGGCATCAAGGCCGAGCGCGAGCCGGAATGAAGCAGCGGGGCGCGCGGCCGGCCCGGGCCGAGCCCCGACGCAGAGAGCAGCAGGAGCCACGGAGAACCAACCCATGTCCGAGAGCCCCCAGGCACGCCTCGAGGCCGACCTCAAAGAGGCGATGAAAGCACGCGACAAGGATCGCACCGCGACACTGCGCATGCTGCTCGCGATGGTCAAGAACCGCCGCATCGAGCTAGGCGCAGACATCGGCGAAGCCGAGCTCGTTGCCCTCGCCCGCAAGTCGATCAAGCAGCGAGAAGACTCGGCGACACAGTACCGCCAGGGCAACCGCCCGGAGCTGGCGCAGAAGGAGGAGGCCGAGATCTCGATCCTCGAGGCCTACCTGCCGCCGCCGGTCGACGAGACCGCTGTCCGCGAGGAGGTTCGAGCCTACCTGCGCGCCGCCGGGCTGTCGGGCCCCAAGGCGATGGGCGCCGTCATGAAGGAGATGTCCGCGCGCTATGCGGGCAAGGTGGATGGGAAGACGCTGTCGGGGATCGTCAGGGAGGAGCTCGCGGGGTGAGTCCTTGTCCTTGTCCCGTGCGCCCGCATCGCACCTCTTCCCCGCGCTGAGCATCGTCCCATGCGCCTCACCGTCGGCACCGCCGGCCACATCGACCACGGCAAGACGGCTCTGGTCAAGGCGCTCACCGGCATCGACTGCGACCGCCTGATCGAGGAGAAGCGCCGCGGCATCACCATCGACCTCGGCTTCGCCCATCTCGAGGACGGCGAGCTGCAGGTGTCCTTCGTCGACGTGCCAGGTCACGAGCGTTTCGTGCGCAACGCGCTCGCGGGGCTGGGCGGCATCCGCACCATGATGCTGGTGGTGGCGGCTGACGAGGGAGTGAAGCCTCAGACACGAGAGCACCTGCAGATCTGCTCGCTGCTCGAGATCCCGGCCGGGCTCGCCGTGCTGACCAAGGCGGACCTCGTCGGCGACGATCTGCTCGAGCTCGCGCAGCTCGAGCTCGAGGAGGAGCTGCTCGGCTCGCCGTTCGAGGGTGCGCCGATCGTGGCGGTCTCGAGCACGACCGGGCGGGGGATCGACGAGCTGCGTCGCCGTCTCCTGGAGCTCGCGCAACGCGACGAGCCCGACACCTCGCTGGTCGACGAGCCCGCGCGGCTGCCCATCGACCGCGCGTTCCACCTCAAGGGTCTCGGCGTGGTGGTGACCGGCACCTTGGCCCAGGGACGTATCAGGCCCGGCGACGCGCTCGAGCTGCTGCCTGGCGGCGGCTCGGCTCGCGTGCGCAGCGTGCAGGTCCACGGCGCCGATCGCGACGAGGCGTCGGCGGGTGAGCGCGTGTCGCTGCAGCTTGCGGGTGTCGAGCTCGAGCGCGTCGCGCGCGGCACCCAGGCCGTCGAGCCTGGCGCCTTCCTCGCGACGCGGCGAATTTTGGTACGCTGCCGGCTGCTCCCGGACGCCCCCGCGGCGATCACTGGCGCGGTGCCGATCCGTTTCCATCTCTACGCCAGCGAGCGCGTCGGCAAGCTGCGGCCGCTCTCGGGCTCGCCGCTCGAGCCCGGCGGCGAGGCGCTGTGCGACGTGCGACTCGATCGGCCGGTCGCCGCCGCGCGTGGCGATCGCTTCGTGGTGCGCCGGCCGTCGCCGCAGCGGACGATCGGCGGCGGGCTGGTGCTCGACCCGCAGTGGATCGCACTGCGTGGCGGCTCACTGTCGAGCGCGCTCGACGCGCTCGCGGGCAACGACGATCAGGCGCTGCGCCACTTCGTCGAGCGCGCGGCCGAGCGCGGAGCCGAGCTGCCGGAGCTAGCACGCCGCTTCGGCAAAACGCGCGCCGGCGCGCTGGAACGTCTACAGGCCCAGGTGCAGGAGGGCCATCTGCTCGAGGCCCCGGCCGGACCCGGTCACGAACGCCGCTGGCTCTCGCCCGGGGTCTACCGGCGCGTGCAGGAGCGCGCTGGCGCGGTGTTGCGCGACTACTTCGAGCGCCAGCGCATGGCCCTGGGGATGCCGAAGGCCGAGGCGATCACGGCGATCCTCGGCCGGCGCGGCGCGTCGCTGGCCGACGTGTACCTCGACTGGCTCCGCCGCGACCGCACGCTGCGCCTCGACGGCGAGCGGGTCGCGCTCCCCGGGCGCGGCAGCGCGCTCACCGCCCAGGAGTCGACGCTCGCGGACCGCATCGCGACCGGGTTCGCGAAACGGGGGCTCGCCGCGCCCTCGTTCGAGGAGATCCGCGCCGAGGTCAACGCCGCACCCAAGGTCTTCGAGGGCCTGGTCAAGCACCTGGTAGGGCGCGGAGACCTCGTGCGGTTGCCCACCGGCCTCTTCGTCTCGGCTGCGGCGCTGGCGAAGCTGCGCGAGGACCTGCAGGCGAGCGGCTGGGAGCGCTTCGGCGTCGGCCAGTTCAAGGATCGCTTCGGCCTCAGTCGCAAGTGGGCGATCCCGCTGCTCGAATACCTCGACGCGCAGGGCGTCACTCGTCGCGTCGGCGACGACCGCCAGGTGGTGCGGCGCAGCGCATGACCTCGCCCGCTGTGCGCTTCGAGCGCGTGCTGCGAGGCTATCGAGCCGCCGCCCTGCTCGCGTTCAACGCCGGTCTCGCGTTCGTGGCCGCC
>DATLFI010000163.1:0-2169 GCA_035524895.1 Thermoanaerobaculia bacterium
GTAGCCCTCGGGGAGACGGCAGATGAAGTGGTCGGCCTGGGCCGCAGTGGCCGCGGCGACGATCTCGTCTCGCGTCGCCTCGGGCCGGCCGTACGCGATGTTCTCGGCCACGGTGACGGGCAGGAGGAAGGGCTCCTGGAGGACGAGGGAGATCTTGCTGCGCAGGCTCGCCAGGCGCAGATCGCGCAGGTCGTGTCCGTCGAACGTCACGCGACCCTCCCAGGGGTCGAAGAAGCGGGGGAGGAGAGAGATCAACGTGCTCTTTCCCGCCCCGGTGGGCCCCACCACGGCCACCGTCTCTCCGGGCCGGATCTCCAGGGAGATGCCATGAAGGACCGGCTTGTCGGGCTCGTAGCCGAACGTGACGTTCTCGAGAACGATCCGACCCGACGCATCGGGCCGAAGCGAGACGGCGTTCTCCAGCTCCCGTGGCTCGACAGGAGCGTCGAGGCTCTCGAGAATCCGATCGACGTTCGCCTCTGCCGACTTCAGCGTGGCGTAGGTGGTCACCAGATTTTCGAAGCTCGAGCGCATGGTCCGGAGGTACGCCAGGAAGACCAGGAGACTCCCCAACGTCATCGCGCCCTCGAGCGTGCGAACGGCGCCGACGTAGATGACCAACGCCGTTCCCACCGTCGCCGCCAGACCGTTGACCAGGGCGTAGGTGCTCCGAACCCCTACGTTCTTCTGGGAGCGCGCCACCGCCTCGTCGGCCAGCTGTCGGTAGCGCGACCGGTTCTCGCCCTCGCGTCCGAAGGCCTGCACGGCAGGAATTGCGGTGAGGGTCTGATGCACGAAGCTCATGACCCTCGAGGCTGCCTCGCGGCTGATCCGTTTTCGCTCCTTGATCTTGGGACCGAAGTAGAGCGAAGAGGCGGCCAGGACCGGGGCGACCACGAGGGAGAGGAGGGTGAGAACGGGGTCGAGCTGCCAGGCGACGGCAGATATCGTGGCCAGAGTCAAGAGCCGTTGGACGGGCGAGACCGCAAGCTCGGAGACGAGCGTGTAGATGGAGTAGGTGTCGCCCGAGATCCGGCTGAGCTGATCGCCGACCGATGAAGCGTGGTGGAACCGGAGAGAAAGACGCTGTAGATGTGAGAACAGGTCCGCTCCCAGCCGGTAGACCATCCCCTGACCGGCCTGCGCCCAGGCCCACGTGAGAGCGGATGCGAGGCTGGTATTGACGACGAAGAGCCCGAGGCTCGCCAAGGCCGCCGCGGCGACGAGGCCACGAGCGGAAGGCTCCAGGCCGAGGGCTCCCATCGCCGTCTCCAGTGACCTCGGCGCCGCGGTAGAACCGAGGGCATAGTCCACCAGGACCTTCAAGGGCCAGGGTTGCAGCGCCGCGGTGAGAGATGCGGCGACCGTGAGGGCGAGGATCGCCGCCACGTTCCGACGTCTTTGCCAGACGTACGGCAGGAGGCGACGGAACTTGCCGAACATGCTTCGTGGCGATCTGGCGGCCATCTGTCCCTACGGCAGGCTCGAGCTGACCGCGTCAGCTCGCCTGCATCGGGCGATCGCCGAGCGCCCCACTCGACGCCTCGTCCCGATCTTCATCCACTGCGGCTTGCAGTACCGAGAGGGCGCCACTGCAATCGGCGAACCCGCGAATTCCCGAGAGCGCCGCCACACCGGCGAGAAGGATGGTTGCGATCTGGTTGTCGAAGAAGGAGAGGAAGGCGGCAAACGCGGCCAAGCCGCCCACCAGAGGCAGCGTCCAGCGGGCCAGCGCCGGCGACAGCATGAACCGCGCCATCTGCCGGCCCTGGCCGTGCTCCTCGATCGCCATCCGCAGGCGCGCACCGCCGAGGAGACCGCCGCTCACCTCCAGGTCCCAGGAGTCGAAGTCGCCGCCGCGGCGGACGCGTGCCCCGAGCCGCTTCATGCGCCGCTCCAGCCGCTCCAGTCGCTCCTGAGCCGAGCGCCACTCCGTGCTCCAGATCGACCGCTGGTAAGTGCCCGGGAAAATCGGGCGAGGGCGACTCGCGCTCCTCTTCAGCGGATGGAGCCCGTAGCCGAGCCTGCCCCAGAGCCGCATCACCGGCTGCAGCAGGTGGAGGACACCGATGGTGACACGGCTCTTCCATCGCCGGAGACGCCGCACCGCCAACGGCAAGTCTGCTCGGGCTCCCCCGATCGCCGCTTGCACGACCAGCACGCCGACGG
>DATLFI010000164.1:0-14354 GCA_035524895.1 Thermoanaerobaculia bacterium
CAGTACTCGGAAAGCCTTGCACCACTTGAACTTGCGCCGTCACCGATGCCGCCGCTCGCGGGCACACCTCATGCGATCTCCCAAGCCGACGCGCTGGACCACAGTCCGCAGGAGGTACCGCAAAGCATGCACGCCGAGACGCATCGCGATTTCTCCCTACCGACGAGAGCCGGCATCGAGGTCTTCGACGTCCACTCGAAGCTCCAACGCGTGAGAGTGCGCGAGGTGATGCCGGTGCGCGGTACCGCCGAGATCCGCCACGCGCTCGCGTTGGCGCGGAGCCGCGCATGTGCTGTGAGCGTTGCCGGAGGTCGGCACGCCATGGGAGGGCAGCAGTTCCGCGAGGACAGCCTCCTGCTCGACCTCCGCTCCCACGACCGTATCCGCGCACTGGATCGCGAGCGCGGGCTGGTCGAAGTAAAGTCGGGCGTGATGTGGCCAGCGCTGGTCGCGAACCTCCTCGCGCGACAACGCGGCCGGCGCGGCCGACCCGAGCGAGCGCCGACCTGGACCATCCGTCAGAAGCAGACGGGCGCCGATCGCCTGACGATCGGCGGCACCGTCTCGGCGAACGGTCACGGCCGCGGTCTCGCTTGGCCAAGGATAGGCGTCGCCGAGGTCGGCTCGGATCCGCTCCAGCACCTCCTCGGCGAGGCTGGCCGCCTCCTCGCGACCCACCAGGCGCGCGGCCACCGCCCACACCACGCGCCCGAGCTCCTCCGGCTCGGCGAGCTGCTCGCGGAGCGATGGCGTCTCGATGCGGTCGGAGCACAGCCGGTAGTAGAGATCGGCACGCATCCGGCCCTCGCGCATCTCGGCGGCGAGGTCGCGGTTGGTGGCAGCCACCAGCTTGCCCTGGAAACGGCGTCCCGCGGTGTCACCGATGCGCTGGAAGGTGCCACGGTGCCGAGTGGCGGGCAGACCTCGAACCATCCGACACGATCCTGGATCGCGCCGGTGAACGCGCCTCGCCGATGGCCGAAGAGCTCCGACTCGATGAGCGTCGGCGAGAGCGCAGACAGGTTGAGGGCGAAGAAAGACTGCTCGTAGTCCTCCACGAAGCCGCCCCGCGCGGCATCGAACGGTACGAACCGCGAGAGCCCGACGGCGCGCGCCACCAACTCCTTACCGGTGCCGGTGGGGCCAGTGACCAGCGTCGTGACGTCGCCCATGCGCCGATAAAGCGCGCGGCGGTAGCGGTGCATGTCGTGCGTGAACACCGACTGCCACACCGCCGCATGTAGGCGGGCCGCCGCAGCCGAAGCCCCGATGATGCCGCGGAAGGTGAAGTGGAAGGCCCGCCGGATCTGGAAGAAGAACGCGTAGAGCTGCTCGGCGCCGAACACCTCGGTGCCTCGACGAAAGCTCGGGTGGCGTGGTCGAACAGCGTGGCGTCCTCCCGCTCTCTGGCCATGATACGGGACGGCGGGGCGTGGATCTCCGCTCGCATCCCGGCCGCCAAACGGACGCGTTGACCGCGATCCCGGGTATCGTGAAGAATCCTCACGTACTTCTTGCTCGGAGGCGTGTCATGAAGAGTGTCGCGGCTCGATCTGTGTCGGCTGGTGTCGTCCTCATCCTCGCCACGTTCGGTCTCGCTGCAGCAGCCGAGGATCCCGGCGAGCCCGCTGCGGCCCAGGAGGCCCAGCAGGAGGGTGCGCAGAGCGCACAGCAGCCTGCGGAGTTCGGCGAGCAGATCACGGTCACCGCGCGCAAGCGCGAGGAGACGCTGCAGCAGGTGCCGTTCTCGGTCGCAGCGCCCAGCGAGGAGACCCTGCGCGTGCGCGGCGCGGAGACTCTCGAGGGCGTGGCCGCGAACGTCGCCGGCTTCTCGGTGCAGAACCTGGGTCCCGGACAGAGCCAGGTCGCGATGCGCGGCGTCTCGGCCGGGCAGATCGTGCGCGACCAGCCGGGCGTCAAGGAGCAGGTGGGCATCTACCTCGACGAGTCGGTGATCTCGCTGTCACTGTTCACCCCGGACATCGACCTCTTCGACATGTCGCGGGTCGAGGTGCTGCGCGGGCCGCAGGGCACTCTGTTTGGCTCGGGGTCGCTCTCCGGCACGGTGCGCTACATCACCAACCAGCCACAGCTCGGCTCGAAGGACTCGGTGGCCGAGGTCGGGATCAGCTCGATCGACGGCGGCGACATCGGCGGCAACGCCAAGGTCGCACTCAACATGCCGATCGGCGACACCGCGGCGATGCGCATCACCGCCTACTACACCGGATACGGCGGCTACATGGACGCGGTCCAGCCGGGCTTGTCTACCAACAGCGACGTCAACAGCGGCGACCGCGCCGGCGTCCGCTGGGCCTTCCGCTTCGAGCCCAACGAGCGACTCACGGTCACGCCCCGCTTGCTGTACCAGGAAGTGAACATGGACGGCTGGAACCGGATCGACGACTACAACATCCTGGGCAACGCCTTCACCACCACTCGCCCGGCAGCGCGGCTCGACGAGCGCGAGCAGTTCACCCAGATCGATGAACCGTTTACCGACGAGTTTCTTCTCGCCGACCTCAGCATCGAGTACGACTTCGGTGCGCTGACCCTGACCTCGATCACTTCCTACACCGACCGCGACGTGTTGGTGGTGCGCGACGCCGGAGCGCTGACCTCCAGCATCACGGGCGGCAGCATCGGGCTGCCGGAGAGCATCTACACCCTCGATGCGCCGCTCGACGACGCCACCACAGCCAAGGTGCTGACCCAGGAACTGCGTTTCGCCGGCGGCGAGGACGCATGGAACTGGGTCGTCGGCGCGTTCTACAGCGACACGGAGCGCGACTACGCGCAGGACCTGCTGGTCCAGGGATTCGAGGCACTGAGCGGCATCCCCACCCAGGGCCTGCGGGCGCCACGGGACGTGTTGTTCTTCTCGGACCTCGCGTACCAGTTCGACCAGTTCGCGCTCTTCGGTGAGGTCACCTACGCGTTCAACGATCGCTTCGACCTCAGCGCCGGCGTGCGGTGGTACGACTTCCAGGAGGACCGCACCCAGGTCTTCGACGGCATCTTCGGCAACGACGACAACGGCACCGCTCTGGTCCAGACCGCCGGCTCCACCACCGCCGACGGCTTCGCGCCGCGAGTCATCGCCAGCTACGACCTGAGCGAGTCCACCACGGTCAACGCGCAGTTGTCGAAGGGCTTCCGTCTCGGCGGCATCAACGACCCGCTCAACGTGCCGCTGTGCACGCCGCAGGACGAGGTGACCTTCGGCGGACGTGAAGGCTGGGACGACGAGTCGCTGTGGAACTACGAAGTCGGCTCGAAGTCCACGGTGATGGGCGGGCGAGGCACCTTCAACGCCGCCGCCTTCTACATGGACATCAGCGACCTCCAGGCGACCGTCACTGCGGGCTCGTGCTCCTCGCGCGTCGTCTTCAACGTTCCCGACGCGCGCGCCACCGGCCTCGAGCTCGAGTTCGCCGCGCAGCCCAACAGCAACTTCGACTTCGCGATCTCGGCCAGCTTCAACGACTCGGAGCTGCGCTCCACGCTCACCTCCACCGACGATCTCAGCAACGTCAGTGTGGTGTCCGGCATCCAGAAGGGCAACCGCCTGCCGACGGTGCCCGAGTTCCAGTTGGTCGCGGCAGCCACCTACCAGTGGCAGGTGCGCCAGAGCTGGCTCGGGTACGTCACCGGCACCTTCCAGCACGTCGGATCGCGCTTCACGCAGATCGGCGACCAGGCAGAGGGGTTCGGGTTCGTCAACCTGCGAGCGTTGCCCAACACCATCGGCGGACCGCTGACGGCGAACACCTTCACCTTCGACCCCGAGCTACCGTCCTACGACATCCTCAACCTGCGGGTCGGGTACGCGAACGACAAGTGGGACACGGCGCTGTACCTCAACAACGTCACCGACGAGCGGGCCCTGCTCGCGCTCGACCAGGAGCGCGGCACGCTGGCACGCGTCGGCTACCTGACCAACCAGCCGCGTACGTTCGGCGTGGTGGCGCGGGTCAAGTTCTAATAGGGAGCGCGGAGCGGCCGGGCCGAAGGCTCGGCCAACTCCGCGACCCTCCCTCACTCCTCGCACGCGAACCGCGCCGGGTCGCGCGGGTCGCCGCCCAGGAATCGCAGCTGCTTCGGGTAAGCGCACACCTTGCGCCCGCCCCCGCCTTGGCGGAACTGCGCCTCGAGCTCGTCGGGCGCCGGCCCGCCTGACTCCCAGGCTTCGAGCGCGGCGAGGAAATCGACGTGGTCGGGTCCGGGGCCGCCGGCGCAGTGGAGCACCCCCGGCATCAGGAACAGCCGCACGTCCTCCTTCGCACCGGGATCCTTCGCGTACACCGCCTCGACGTAGTCGATGCTGCCGAGGGCGGTTAGCGCCGAGTCGGACCAGCCGTGATAGACCAGCAGCTTGCCGCCCCGCTCGCGAAACGCCGACAGGTCGGGGTTCGTGGCGTCGATGGAGGCGGCGACCAGCGCGAGATCCCGCTCGAAAGTCGAGAAGTCGTAGCCCGCGTAGGACCAGCTCGGGTCCTGGTAGACGAAGTTGCGCATGAAGCCGAGCCCGAAGCCGTACGCGGCGGTTGGGATCCCGGGCGCCATCGCGCCGCCCTCGCGGCCGGCGAGCCACATTCCCCAGCCGCCTTCCTTGTCCTCGCCGCCGAGCGGGTAGCCGGGCGACAGCCTTCCCGCCGGGCTGTGCGCGCCGCCGTAGATCGCCTCGACCGCCGCGAGCTCCTCGGCCGATAGGCAGCCGTCGGCGTTGTCGGAGGCGCCGCAAGCGAGCTTCTTGGGATCGAACGAGCACGCGCGCGGATCGTGCAGCACGTCGTCCTCGATGCCGTCGAGCCGGTCGCACTGCGCCACGATCGCCTTGCGCAGTGCAGCGCGGTCGGCACCACCGAGGATCGGCTTGTCGAGGCTGGCCGGATCCGGGTACATCCGCTGGGTGACGTAGACGAAGCCGGCGATGGTGCCCGTCAGGTCGTTGGCGGGCGCGCCAGCGATGATCGAGTCGAAGTCCTCCGGGTAGCGCTGCGCGGCCATCAGAGCCTGGCGCCCGCCGTTCGAGCAGCCGGCGAAGAACGACTTGTCGGCGTCGCGACCGTAGTGGCTGCGCACGATCGCCTTCGACACCTCGGTCACTCGGTGCACCGCGACGTGTCCGTAGTTGACGATGCGCTCGAGGTTGCCGAGCGCCCAGCTACCGTCGATCGCGGTGCCCTGGTGCCCGGTGTCGGTGCCTGCGGTGGCGTAGCCCTTCTGCAGCGCGCCGAGCGCCATCGCCTGGTTCTCCACGGTGCCGGCGAAGCCGCCGGCGCCTCCCATGACGAACCTGCCGTTCCAGTCCTGGGGCAGCCAGATAGCGAACCGGATCTCACGGCCGACGACCCCGCTCGCCCTGCAGTGCGGCACCGGTGCCGGCTCCGCCTTTGCATCGACGATGCGCACGTCGGGAAGGCGAAGACCCATGAGCGAGTCGCAGCCTCCCTCCGCGCGAGCGGCGATGGGCGTCGCCACCAGCAGGAGGACGGCGCACCAGGACCTCGAAGCCAGCTTGTTCTTCATCGGCGTACCTCTAGAGATGTCGAAGTGTCTCGCGAGATGGCTTGTTGCGTCCACAGCTCAGCGTCAGCGTCTTGCAGCCGCGGCTGCCCTCGCGGCCAGCTCCGGGACCCCGAGCATCTCCGCGTGCCGCCCAAAGCTCGTCCGCGGCTTGGTCCAACGCAGAGACTCGATGTCGCTCCCTACGGGGGCGTCGCGACGAAGAGTCGCGAGCACCTTGAACAGCACCGCTTCGTCGCGGCGGCTGGCCAGAGAGCTTGCCAGCGCAACGGCGCCGCGCACCTTCACCTGCCACGCCGCCGCGGCCTCCGGGATCTCCTCGAGCCGGCGATAGTGCGCCAACACGACGGCGGCCGACTTGGCGCCCCAGCCCGGAATCCCAGGGAAGCCGTCGGCGGAGTCACCCACCAGCGCGAGCCAGTCGGGAATGCTCGCCGGAGGCACCCCGAACTTCGCGACCACGGCTGCTTCGTCACGCACCGCGCCCGATCGCCGGTCGACCTGCACGACCCGATCGCCCTCGACACACTGCGACAGATCCTTGTCGGGGGTCCAGATCCGCACCCGCGCGACGCGCGCATCGGATGCCGCCATCGCCGCGGCAGCGGCGAGCGCGTCGTCGGCTTCGTGCTCGACCATCGGCCACACCGCGACCCCCAGCGCCTCGAGTGCCTCCTCGAGGGGGGAGAACTGGTCCGACAGCGCGGGGTCGATGCCCTCACCGGTCTTGTATCCCGGCCACAGCTCGTTGCGAAACGACTCGATCACGTGGTCGGTCGCGACTCCGATGTGGGTCGCTCCCTCCTCGAGCATCCGCACGACGGTACCGAGCACACCGCGAACAGCCGCGCGGTCGCCGGGCCGCGGCCGCTCCGCGTCCGAGGAGCGCGGTGCGTAGAAGTGACGGAACAGCTCGTAGGTGCCGTCGATCAGATCGACGACGATGCGGTCGTCCGACATCGTAGCTACCACCCGGGCGATCGGTAGGGCGCTGTCCCGCCCCGCTCGACCGCGGCCGGGATGTCTCAGGGCCGCGCTGTGGCCGAGCTCGCCCCTGAGAGTCGCATGCGGTCCCTCTTGGCGTCACCAAGATCCTTGGGCCCGTCCGCCTATCGTGCCACGAAGACGCTTGGCTGTGCATCGTCCCCGCTTCGAGCCCCGTGTGGGGAGCGTGGACGCTCTTCGTTATGATCACCGACACCTTCCGAACGAGCCCATGACTCCACCAGACTCTCAGCCAGGGCCGGGCGAGCGCCCGCGCACCGGTCTAGTTCTGCTACTGGTCGCGATCGCGGCGGCGAGTGCGGCGGCGCTCCTCTACCTCGCGATTCGGCGCGAGCTCGGCTGGGAGATCTCGGCGCTGTCCGTCGCGACCCTCGGCGCCGCGATCGCGGCGTTCGCCCTGGAGCGAGGGTTGCGCAGCGGCCTCCAAGTGCGCACCACGAGCCGAGAGCGACAGCTCACTCGACTGAGCGAGACGCTGAAGGCGCGCGAGGAGAAGAACCAGGAGCTCGTGCGCCGCGTCGACGACCTGACCAAGCTCTACCGTGCCATCAGCACCGTCAACGCCGTGCAGAACCCGTCGTACGCCTACGACAGCGTCGTGCATGCCGCGCTCGAGCTGGTCGGCGGCGATCGCGGCTCGCTGATGCTGCTCGACGACAAGCAGGAGGCGCTGATCATTCGCAGCCAGCAGGGGTTGGGACAAGCCGTGGCAGCGGGCACGCGGGTAATGCTCGGCGAGGGCGTCGCGGGTTGGGTGGTCCAGAACCGGCAACCCATCCTTCTCGTCGGCCGTGCCTCCGAGGATGGCCGTTTCGAGCACATCCAAGATCGCCCGGTGCAGTCGGCGTTGTGCGTGCCACTCCAATGCCACGGCGAGGTCATCGGCGTGCTGAACCTCGCTTGCAGCGACAAGTCCGGCAAGTCCACCTTCGACGAGTCGGACAAGAACATGGCGCACATCTTCGCGCAGCACGCCGCCATCACAGCGAGCTACACGCGGTTGTGGGTGCGACGTGCGTAGGAGCTCTTAGCGGTTCGACGACTCTTCGTTGTCGCCTTCCGGTTCCTTCGAGCGTGCCCTGATCTCGTCGGCGTCAGCGCGCGAGCCGGCCGCGCGCTCGCGAAGCCGGCTCGCCTCCCAGACGACCAGCCGCAGCACCAGATCTCCGATCAGACCCACCGCGAGACCAGCGACGATGCCGCCGAGGATGAGGGCGTTGACGCGTGTGCCGAAGGCGGTTCGACCCTCGCCGATCTCGAGGGTGCGGATGATCCACATCCCGATGCGGTAGGTCAGGTAGTAGGAGGGCGCGGCGGAGAGCGGATTGGTGATGAGCTGCAGCGCGCAGGTCACCGCCAGGTTCGCGCGCAGGAGGAGCGCCGCGAAGAACGCCAGAAAGATCTGCAGGCCGTAGACCGGCAGGAATGCGATCACCGCTCCGCCATAGATCGCTCGACGAATCGAGCTGGTGCGGAAGGACCACAAGTAGGGTCGAGCACGCGCGGCTTCGGCGAACCGGCCCAGCACCGGATAGCCATCGATGTTGGAGCGGCGTGGCAGGTGGCGCAGCCAGCGGCGCACACGACCGATCCGCGAGGCGCGCTCGTCGCGGTCGCGCTGCTCGGCTCGGAAGATCTCGAGCGGGTTCCTCAATCGTCGAGCTACTCCGCGGACGAACTCAGTAGCGAAGGATGGCGGCGATCGGGGCCGGGCCAGGAAGCTCATCCTGAGATGCCGCGTAAACCTCGCCCCCGCGCTGAAGGCACTCGACCGCCGCGTGGTCGAGTAGCTCCACGTCCAGCGGTGCGCGCTCCTCGTGAACTTCGAGACGTGGCAGCCCTTCTTCCTCGCTAGAGAAGCGACCCCACACGTCGCGATCGATCGCCACGAACAGCGTGCCCACGCGGCCTTCACGAGATGCCTGGAGCACCGTAGCCAGCTCGTCCGTGGTACGTCCCCTGCCCTGCTTCTCGCGATACTCGTCCACGGCGCTCACCCTCTTCCGCTCGAGCACTCCCTCGACAAGCCTCCAGCCAGCATCGGCGAGCTGGGCGCCGCTCATCTCGTCGGGGTTGCCCTCGATTCCCTCCTCGAGCAAGGAAGGAAGCCCGCTCACGGCTCGGTAGCCGCTGATCAACGAAGACACCGCCGCCACGATCAGTGGCTCCGCCGGATCGATGCGCCGCTGCACACCCTGGTCGACGAGCTGGAGGAACCGTTCGATCTCGGAATCTTCCTTTTCGTTACCGCCACCGTGACCGTGAAATACCGCGGAGCGCCCGCGGGCGCCGCCGCCATAGTCCGGCGTTCCTGTGTGGAACTGCAACGACTGCTGCTCGAGCTCGGAGCCGACGGCCTCGGTGAGAGACCGTGGTGTGTCGCCGAGGTCGACCTCAGCACCGTCGCTGCGCTGGCACCGGAAGAGCCGGACGTGGTTTTGACTCAACGCCAGGACGTGGAACGGCTGACCTAGCTCCAGCAGCGGCAGCAACGGCTTCAGGTAGGGACGCTCGCCGAGCACCACCCGCTCGGCGACCGCGATCGGCAGCCGGTAGTGGACGAAAGTGCCTGGCGAAACGAAAGCCGCCAGGCCGTCACCCTGCGCCTGCCAGAACGAGTACTGGTCCACGAGCTCACGCGCAGGCTTCAAGGCTGCTTCGACCTGATCGCCGTCCAAGCCGCTGGCCGCGAGGAGGTCCTCGGCCTCCTTCAGAAGATTCTTGTAACGGATCGGATTCTGACGGGTCTCGGTGCCGGAGCGCGCCGTGGGCATGTAGAGCGACACGCAGTAAGACCCGGTCCCAGTTGCTAGCTCGAGCAACTCCGCGCGACCGGGGAGGCCGACGCTGTCGTCGTCGGCGTCGAAATCGTTCTGGTTCAAGGTCTGGGGTCTCCTGGCTCTAGGGAACTTCACACCCGATGCGTGGGCGAAATCCCGATCGCATCGACCCCTTAGGGTACGACATCTTCGCGCTCCGGCTCGGACGCACTCGTGACACTCGCTGCGTGAACGAATTACCGCCTTCCCCAGTAGACCCTACGAACCGGCATCGTCCGCCCACGCGTGCCTTCCGCTCGCGTCTGTCGGCATGGATCTCGCAGACCACCAAAGGAGCAGAGGCTCGACGCTCGGGCCGAGAGTGCGCCACGCCGCGCGCCTGACCAAGAAGACCCGACCAAAGAGTCGCCGACAAGGAGTCGCGTATGACACTAGCCAAGAACGCCACCGGCAAGAGCACGAAGTGCACGGGGCTGTGGGTCGCGACCATCGTCGCGGTCTCCGCCAGCCTGGGCGCTGCCTGTGCGGACAAGACCACCCCCCCACCGGGGCGCATCACCTCGCCCGCCGAAACCGATACACCGCCCGCCATGGCGCAGCCGACGACAGCGCAAGCGGTCCTCCGCTCGCATGCCGACTACGAAGTGGCGGGTACGGTCCGCTTCGAGCAAACCGGCGACCAGGTCGCCATCACAGCCGGGCTGAGCGGCCTTCCCCCCGGACAGCACGGATTCCACATCCACGAGACGGGCGACTGCAGCCACCCAGAGTTCGAGACGGCCGGAGACCACTTCAACCCCACCGGTAACGATCACGGCGGGCCCCAGGGCGTCGCGCATGCCGGCGACCTCGGCAACATCACCGCTGGCGAAGACGGCACCGTCGGCTACGCGCTCGACAGTGCCCGCATCACGCTCCGTGAGGGTCCCACCTCCGCGCTCGGGAGAGCGCTCGTCGTACACCGCGATACCGATCAGCTCGACGTCCAGCCCGACGGCAACGCCGGCCCTCGAATCGCGTGCGGCGTGATCGAGCGAGTGCCGCAACGGTAGTAGCCACCGCGAGTCTCCAGGCCCTGGCCACGCCCTTGGTAGAGTCAAGCCCATTCGACGAGCCTGAGTTTGGGGACGCAGCAGCGGGGTCGCTCACCAGAAGTCGACCGTCGTTTCGACGACTTGTATGGCGAGCTGCGCGTCGCGGCCGCGCGCTACTTGCGTTCGGAGCGGCACGCGCACACCCTGCGGCCCACGGCGTTGGTGAACGAAGCCTACTTGCGTCTATCCGTCCATCGCGGCGATTGGGAGAGTCGCGAGCAGTTCCTAGCTAGCTAGCTAGCCGCCGCCTCCTCTGCGATGCGGCGGATCCTGGTCGACTACGCGCGTCGCCGGTAGCGCCGCGCGGCGCGGCCACGGTGCGCGGCAGGTCGCCCTCACCGTCAGCTCAGGGGCCTCCAGCCCGCCCTTTCATCTCATCGCTCGAGGAGGCGGCTCCTGCTCTCGCGCGCAACTGCAACAACGAAAGAATACTCTCGATTCTATGCGGATCCGTGGCTCCCGCCGATCGCTGCTCCGGCTCAGGGCACACGATTGCTCCCTCTGCACTGCGCCGTCCGCTTCCAACCCAAGCCCACCAGCCGATTGCTAAGCTGGCCAGCGTGTCGAGGAATGCTCATGTCGGAACCCACTAGCCTCCACCGTTACTCGTACCGTGACTACCTCGAGCTGGAGGCTGCGAGCAATGTCAAGCACGAGTACCTGGCGGGTGAGATCTACGCGATGGCCGGGGGCACTCCCGAGCACGCGGCGCTCGCGGTGTCGGTATCGAGCGCGCTGCACGCTCAGTCCCGCGGCGGACCGTGCCGGGTCTTCAGCTCTGACCTGCGGATGCGCGTGCTCGCCACCGGTCTCGCTACCTACCCCGACGTGTCGGTGGTCTGCGGCGAGCCGGAGCGCGACCCGGAGAGCCCGACCACGGTGCTCAACCCGGTGCTGGTGGTCGAGGTGCTGAGCGAGAGCACCGCGGACTACGACCGTGGAGAGAAGCTCGACCACTACCGCAAGGTGCCCTCGCTCGGCGCCGTGCTGCTGCTGGATCCACGCGTGCGACGGATCGAGCTGTGGCAGCGTACCGAGGCCGCGGGTCCCGGTTGGCGGCAGAGCGGGGCCGGTCCGGGCGAGTTCATCGTGCTCGAAGGTCTCGGCGCCGCGCTCGATGTCGACCAGATCTACGACGGTGCGTCGCTGCCTCGACCCGGCGAAGATCTAGCCTCGTGACGAGACGAGCACCCCCGCGCGGCTCACCGTCGACCCGGCAGCACGAGCAAGGCAACTCCGGCGAACCCGACGCCGAGACCGGCGAGCATCACGACGCCGGCCGTACGGAAACGACGCCGCTGCAACCGAGCGCGCTCTTCGTCCAGGTAGATCACAGACTCGTACGGATCGCCTCGCTGCGGCTCCATGCCGGGGGGCGGCGAGACGTCGGCCGTCAACCATGGATCGAGAGCGAGCTCGGCGTGGCGCCACAGCCCGATACCGCCGAGCACGAGCAGCGTCCCGGCCAGGAGCAGCGCGAGACATCCTCGCGCACGTGCGCGCTTCGCGTCAGCCGCCATCCGGAGCGATCCGTCCGGTGTCGAGCCGGCGTAGCGCCGCGACCAGCTCCTTCATCTCGTCGAGCCGCTTGAGGACGACGGGGCCGAGCCGCTGCGTGACGGCGACCCCCGACGGTCGCCGCGCCATCGCCGCTAGGGTCTGGTCGAGCCGCGCCAGGTAGAGCTCCAGGGAAACCGCACCGCTCGGCTGCGCCGGGGCGTCGGCCCTACCCGCGGCCATCGCGGTCGGGGCGGGCGGAGCCTCGCGCTGCGCCACCACCGACAGCACGTCGCCCAGCCGCGCGAGCAGCTCGTCGAGGCGATTGGTGAGCTGCTGCGCCTGGGCGCGTAGCGCCACCGTTCCGAGAGCGGCGTCGTCGCCGTCGCCAGCCGGCTTGGCCGACCGCTTCTTCGCGGGTGGCTCCGCGGCGACGACCGGACGCGCCGCCAGCGCGGTGAGCGCCTCGCCGAGCTGGGTGACGATCGGCCGCACCAGGCCTTCGAGCGCTTCGGCCACCTCGGCCGCGCTCGACCTGTCGTGCCTTGGCAGCGCTGTCGATGGTGCGCCCGAGATCCTCGAGCCGTCGCCGACCATCCCGATCTGACGCACGACGCGCACCGCCGGGTCCTCCTCGCTGCCACCTGTACCACCTGCCGCACATAGGCGCGCCGGATCGCGTCCCAGCGCTCGCGTTGCTCGGGGGTCAACACGCCGCGCAGCTCTCGCAGCTTGAGCAGGTTCGATTCCGCGCCAGTAGTCAGCGCCTGCGCCTCGCCGAGGTAGTGATCGTCGAGCAGCGACCATGGCCAGCACACCCCGCGATCCGGCGTCGACCGTGTCCGCGTCGAGCACAGCGTCGAGACCACCCTCGGCAGCGCCTTCCGCACCGTCGAGCCAGATCCCGAACAGGTCGAACCCGCTCAGGAGCTTCACCGACCAGTACAGCACGACCAAGACCAACAGCACGCTGAACACGGCCGTCGGCATGGTGAAAGCTTGGTCGAAGAACTCCCTCACGGAACGGCTCCGCCTGGTCGATCGCGCGCCGCTGCCTGGCAAGGGCGCCGGACGATCTTGCGCTTCGTGGCGAAGCACCGATCTTCTCACTTTCTCGCGATCGAGCGGAAGGGTCGATCGGCAAGAGGCCGGCGGGAGCCGCCCAGGGGCAGTACCGACTACGACGCCTTCTGCACGCGGAACGGAACGGCGAGCTTCTCCCAGCGCAGCACGACGTTCGAGCCCTCGATCCGGAAGTCCAGGTCCTCGACATGCTCCGCGGCAGCCGGCTTCACCGTGACTCGCAGGGCATCCTTGCCCTGGTCGTACGCGGAAGAGCCCCACTGCTTCGCCTGCTGGTTGAAGACCCACGTCCAGCCGTCCTCGGCGGGCACGGAGAACACCCCGTAGGTGCCCGCGGGCAGCCGCTTGCCTTCGACCATGACGTCACTCGAGAAGGTGATGGTGGTCGCCTCGTCGGCACCGGTGCGCCAGACCTTGTCGTAGGGCACGAGCTGACCCCAGATCTGACGATCCTTGACCTTCGGCCTGCCGAACTCGAGCGTGATCGAGACGCCGTCGATGACCCCCTCGGTCTTCCCGTTCTTGCTCGCGCGCTTGGCATCGTCGCCGCGTTGCGCAGCCGCCGGCAGTGCGAGCAGGACCAGGGCCACGGTGGCGAGCGTGAGTCGAACGGCATCGGTAGTGGAATGGCTTCGAAGTACTCGCATCGGCAGCTCCTTGGTTTCGAAGAGACTCGCTGGGACCTCTCCACGCTCCGCGAGCTCGACTCTACCAGCAGGTCCGGCTGGGCTCCCGCCCGAACGCCGGGGCGCGATTCCGCCGTCGAAGCAGGGAAGCGATGGAACACTCCGACACATCGCGGGGGCGACCCGCGCCGCAGCAGCCGACACCTCGCCGGCCAGTCGCATCTCCTCGGAGAGCGGGGCCGCGGGCGCCGGTGCATCTCGGAGAACAGGAGAAGGCCAGATGATTCTCGTCGTCGGGCGGATCGTCGTCCAGGAGGACAGGCTCGACGACGCGCTAGCGTCGAGCCTCGAGCACGTAGAACGGTCGCGGGCGGAGTCCGGCTGCATCTCGCATGATGTCCATCAGGATGTCGAGAACCCTCGGCGAATCGTCTTCGTCGAACGCTGGACGGACTCGGCCGCCCTGGCGCGCCACTTCGCGGTCCCGGCCTCGGGAGCTTTCGTCCGGACGATCGCCGCGCTAGCAGCAGAAACGCCGAGCATCGCCATCTACGAGGCGAGCGAGCTGCCGGCACCGGACCTCGGCGCGGGCAACGGGCAGGCTAGCAGCCCGTGGTGAAACCCGCGTGAGGCTGCGCGCGGGGATCTGCGGCCGCTGGCAAGGCGTGGCCGACGAACGCGATGCGGTGACATCGTGCAGGAGGCCCAACGCAGCCAGCGGCCGCAAACCCCCGCGCCCC
>DATLFI010000165.1:0-7865 GCA_035524895.1 Thermoanaerobaculia bacterium
CGGCAGCGGTTGCAGCGGATCGCTGTCGGTCTTCGGGCCGACCACCGCGACCAGCTCGCGCCCCGGAGGCACCATGCAACGGATCCGCACCCGAAACCGGTTGGCGTGGGTGTTGTTGCGGTGCGGCTTCGACACGCCCACGCGGCAGCTCGTGATGTGCGGGTGGAAGCGCTCCAACCTGGCCGCCTGGCTCTCGATCAGACGATCGAGCGCGGCGTTTCGGTCGACGCCCTGGTACTTGATCTCGAGCGGCAGATCCATCGTCACCTCCTGTGGTGGAGCAGCGGAGCTATCGGCGGTCGGTGCCGGCACGGACACTCCAGGATACCGCGGCGTACGGTGGCCTCGACTCGTCACATCGGCCCACTACAGGCTGCGATCGCGGCACCGTGGGCACTCTGGGGCTTCTCTGGCACCCGGGGGCTTTTGGCACCCGCTCGGCGCGTCAGCTCTCGGCGCGCACCCGGTGCAACCGCAGGAGGTTCGTGGGCGGACGCTCCTGGATGGGGTCGCCCATCAAGATCGCGATGCAGTCGCCGGGCCGCGCGAGCTTGGCGGCCAGCAGACAGCGGTCGACCAACCCCACCACCTCGTCGTGGTGCTTGACGTCGCCGGTCATCAAGAATGGCCGAACGCCCCACACGAGCTGCAGTCGCCGCGCCGTCGTCACGTCCTGGGTGAATGCCAGCACCGGTGTCGAGGGCCGGCGCATCGCAAGTCGGCGCGCGGTGAAGCCGCCCTTGGTCAACGCCACGATGCGCACCGCGCCGAGCTGGCGCGCCGAGAGCACGGCCGCCGCCGAGATCGTCTCCGGGATCTCGAGCGTTCCCGGCAGGCTAGCGGGCTCGACGTCGTAGGGGCCGTGGACGAGCCCGCCCTGCAACCCCGTGTCGCGCGAGCGCTGGTGCCGCTCCGCCTCGCGCACGATGCGGTCCATGGTGACCACACTCTCGACCGGGTAGCGCCCCGCAGCCGTCTCCCCGGAGAGCATGAGCGCATCGGCGCCGTCGAATACCGCGTTGGCGATGTCCGACGACTCCGCGCGTGTCGGCCGCGGGTGCTCCATCATCGACTCGAGCATCTGGGTCGCGACGATCACCGACTTGCCGTGGCGCCAGCCGGTCTCGATGATCCGCTTCTGGATCACCGGTACCTGGTGCAGCTCGATCTCGACCCCCAGATCGCCGCGCGCCACCATCACCGCGTCGGCCGCGAGCACGATCTCTTCGAGGTGCTCCACCGCGCGACTGCGCTCGAGCTTCGCGACGATCGGCAAGTCCCCGCCGGCGGCGACCACCAGCTTGCGGATGGCCTCCACGTCGCGCGCGCTGCCGACATAGCTCGCGGCCAGGAAATCGGCCCCGGCGTGGACGGCCATCTCGAGGTCGTCGCGATCCTTCTCCGAGATCGTGAACGGCAGCTCGGAATCGGGCAGGTTGATGCCCTTGCGCGACGACACGGTGCCCGCCGAGACCACTCGCGCCTGCAGGCGACGGCGCACCTTGCGCTCCACCCGCAGCTCGACCAGCCCGTTGTCGATCAGCAGCCGCTCGCCCGCGCGCACGTACCCGAGCAGGTGCGGGTCACTCACCGGCAGGTCCGCGCCCTTGTCGGCTCCCAGCGTCACCTGCTGGCCCTTGCGCAGCCGCACCGGGTCGGCGAGCTCGCCCAGGCGGTAACGCGGACCCATCAGGTCCAGCATCACGCCCACCTGACGGCCGCCCTCGGCACCCAGCCTGTGCACCCGCTCGACCAGCTCGCGGTGCTGCTCGCGCGTGCCATGCGAGGCGTTCAGTCGCACTACGTCGACACCCGCGCGCAGCAGGCGTCGCAGCACCTTCTCCTCGGCGCTAGCCGGACCAACGGTGGCGACGATCTTCGCGCGGCGTTCGGCGGGCTCCATGGGTTGCGGAGTATAGAGGCGCCGACGAGCGAGGGCCGCACGAGCCCTCTCGCCAGCAGCGCCAGCGAAGCGCCGCCCTGCGCCGCGAGGCTCCTGGAATCGAGGCAGACACACTTACTCTCTGGGGGGTTGCCAAGACGCCGCTCTGTAGACTGCGCCCGATGTCCCTTCCTCTGCCCCACGGGCAGGCACGCTTCCAGCGCAGTCTCGGAGCGCACAGCCTCGCGACAGGTCTCCTGGCGGCGCTCCTTGCTTCTTGCACCGCCGACTCCGACACGCTCGTGCTCAAGCTCGGGCACGGCCTCGACACGTCGCACCCGGTGCACCATGCGTTGGTCGAGTTCGCGGACGAGGTGGCGGCGCGGTCGGCCGGCGGGATGCGGGTAGACGTGTACCCGGCGGAGCAGCTCGGCAGCGAGCGCGAGCTGCTCGAGTTGCTGCAGATCGGAAGCCTGGCCCTGACCAAGGTGTCGGCGAGCGTGCTCGAAAGCTTCGCGCCGGCGTACCAGGTGTTCTCGCTGCCCTACCTGTTCTCCGGTGACGACCACCTGTGGCGCGTGCTCGAGGGTGAGGTGGGTCGCGAGCTGCTGGTCGCGGCGGAGCCGTACCGGTTGCGGGGCCTGGCGTACTACGACGCCGGCGCGCGGTCGTTCTACACGCGTTCGCGACCGGTGCTCTCGCCGTCGGATCTCGGTGGGCTCAAGATCCGCACCCAGGAGAGCGCGACGATGATCCGCGCGGTGCGCGAGCTCGGCGGCAGCGCGACGCCGATCTCGTGGGGCGAGCTCTACACGGCGCTGCAGCAGGGCGTGGTCGACGGCGCGGAGAACAACCCGCCGTCGTTCCACCTGTCGCGGCACTACGAGGTCTGCCGTCACTACTCGCTCGACGAGCACACGCTGGTGCCCGACGTGCTGGTCATCGGCACCGCGACTTGGGAGCGCCTCGACGGAGCGCAGCGACGTGTCCTGGAAGAGGCCGCGGCGGCCTCGGTGGTGGTGCAGCGACGCCTGTGGTCCGAAGCCACCGAGCACGCGCTGCGCGAGGTCGAGCTTGCCGGGGTGCAGATCCATCGGCCCGACAAGGCACCGTTCGCGGCGCGGGTCGCGAGCCTGCTGGAGGAATACCGCTCGAACCCGCTGCTGGGCCCGTACCTCGAGCGGATCGCCGAGGCGGGAGCGATCCCATGATCGCGCAGGTGCCGCCAACGGGGACCGCGCGACCGCGTCGCGACGCGCTCAAGCGCGGTCTCGATCGCGTGCTCGAGCGGGCTCTGTTCGTCTTGCTCTCGGCGATGACCCTGGCGGTGCTGTGGCAGGTGTTCTCTCGGTTCGTGCTGCGCGACCCGAGCTCGGTCACCGAGGAGCTCGCGCGCTTCCTGATGATCTGGGTCGGGCTCCTCGGCGCGACCTACGCGATCGGCCAGCGGCTCCATCCGGCGGTGGGGATCGCTCACCTGGCGCTGGCGCGCCGGCTGCCGCTCCGAGGCCTCACCAAAGCCCTGCCGCGGCTCTTGGTCGCCGCGTTCGCGGCGCTGGTGCTGGTCGGCGGTGGCTCCGAGCTGGTGCGCCTGACGTTCCAGCTCGAGCAGACCTCGGCTGCCATGGGTCTGCCGCTCGGCTGGGTGTACGCGGCGCTGCCGATCTCGGGCGCGTTCCTGATCCTCTACTCCTGGTGCCTGCCGCCCGATGGCGACCGCTGACGTGTCCATGCGTCTCGCTGGGGCATCCTACGGCGGCGCGTCCCGCGTCCACGACGTCGGGGAGGGCGCGGGCCGCCCAGGCAGGGCACGTCGGCAGGCCGCGCGCGGCAGGACCTTGGCAGGCCACTACAGTCCGGCGCGGCCTGCCGCCGAGGCGCGCGCCGCCCGCTCGCAGGCCAGAATGCGCGCGCCGGGGACCGGCCGGGCGGTCCGTGCCCCCCCGACCGGAGAGGACGCTGTGAGGCGGCAAGGTCGATCGCGGCAAGGCGGGCGGAGTGGGGTCCGCGGGAGGCGCATTCGTTGGATGTAGCCGCCGCGCTCGCCATCGCGCTGGTGCTGGTGGTGCTGCTCGCGTTCGGCGTGCCGGTGGCTGCGGCGCTCGCGCTCGCCGCGGTCGCGGGGTTGTTGGGCAGCGTGCCGGCACTGCCCGCGCTCACCACCGTGGCGCAGCGCATGGCCACCGGCATCGACAGCTTCGTGCTACTCGCGATCCCGCTGTTCGTGCTCTCCGGCCAGCTCCTCAACCGCGGCGGCGCGGCGGCGCGGTTGGTCGAGCTCGGTCGCTGCCTGGTCGCGCGCCTGCCCGCGGGCCTTGCCTGGGTCACGGTGCTGGGCAGCCTGCTCTTCGGTGCGATCTCGGGCTCCGCCGTGGCCTCGGCGGCGGCGATCGGCAGCGTGATGGTGCCGCAGATGGAGCGCGAGGGCTACCACCGCGGTTTCTCCGCGGCCGTCAACCTGACCGCCGCGACCACGGGGCTGCTGGTACCGCCGAGCAACATCCTCATCGTCTACGGTCTCGCCGCCGGCGGAGTATCGATCACCGCCCTGTTCCTCGCCGGCTACGTACCGGGCCTGTTGCTCGGGCTCACCGTGGCGCTGGTCGCGACGGTCACGGCTCGTCGCCACGGCTTCGGCCAGACACGCGTTGCGGCGCCGGGGCTGGCCGAGATGGCTCGCCTGACCGCGCGAGCGCTGCCCACTCTGATCCTCGTCGTGCTGGTGATGGGCGGCATCGTCGCGGGCTGGTTTACCGCCACCGAGGCCGCGGGGGTCTCGGTGGCCTACGCGTTGGTGCTGGGCGTCGCCGTGCACCGCGAGCTGCGCCTCGTCGACGTGCCGCGCGTGGTTGTCGAGGCGGCTGCCACCACGGGGGTGGTGATGCTGCTGATCGCCGGCTCGATCGCGCTGTCGTGGACGCTCGCGTTCGCCGACGTCCCGCAGGCGATCGGCGCCGCGCTGCTCGAGACGACCTCCCAGCCGCTCGCACTGCTGCTGATCTTGAACTTGTGCCTGCTGATCCTGGGCACCGTACTCGACATGACGCCGGCGGTGCTGCTGTTCACTCCGATCTTCCTGCCGGTACTGCAGAGCCTCGGCGTCGACCCGGTGCACTTCGGCATAGTCCTGGTACTGAACCTCTGTGTCGGCCTCTGCACGCCGCCGGTCGGCACCGTGCTCTTCGTAGGCCTCGGCACCGCCAACGTGACCCTGCGCACAGTGCTGCCGTATCTAGTCCCGCTATACGTCGCAATGCTGGTCGCCCTGCTGCTGGTGACGTTGGTCCCAGAGTTGAGCCTTTGGCTGCCGAGAACCCTCGGGGCGATGTAGCAAGCATGGACGGGGCGACTTCGATGAGGAGGGATGGAGCCTTGGAGTCTTGGAGGCCTGGAGCGCTGGGTACCGGCGGGCGAGGACGTTCTCTGTAAGACTGCTCTCGAGCCTTCCGTCCCTCATCGCCTCGACACTCGAGCTCTTCACGCCCCCCTTCGCACCGAGAGGACGATCGTGTCCGCCACACCGCCCACCGAAGCGCCCCTCTCCGGCCTCCGCGTCATCGACGCGGCGACCATGGTCATGGTGCCGTCGGCGGCGGTCGTGATGGCCGACTTCGGCGCCGACGTGATCAAGGTCGAGCCGCCGCAGGGCGATCTCAACCGGGTCGGGCACCTCATCCCGGGCATGCCGACGCTCGACTTCGAGTACTGCTTCTTCCAGGACAACCGCAACAAGCGCAGCCTCGCGCTGGACCTGCGGCACCCGCGCGGGCGCGACGCGATGCACCGTCTGGTGCGCGATGCCGACGTGTTCTTCACCAACACGCGGGCGCGCGCGCTGGAGCGGCTGGGCCTCGACTGGGAGACGCTGCGGACGATCAACCCGCGCCTGATCTACGCGCATGGCACAGGCTACGGCGACCTGGGCCAGGAGGCCAACAAGCCCGGCTACGACGCGGTGTGCTACTGGTCGCGCTCCGGGCTCGAGAACACGATGTTCCCGGTCGAAGGCTGGCTCGGGCCGATCCCGTACGGCTCGGGCGACCACCCCACCGGCATGGCGCTGCTCGCGGCGGTGATGATCGCGCTCTACCGCCGCGATCGCACGGGCGAAGGCTGCCGGGTCACCACATCGCTGCTGGCGAGCGGCGCGTGGAGCAACGCGACGGTGATCCAGGCGCGCCTGCTGGGCGCCACGTTTCATCCGAAGCGGCCGCGCCACGACCCGCTCAACTTCGCGGCGGTCTACTACCTCTCCGCCGACCAGCGCCCCTTCAAGTTCACCATCATCGACCACGACGCCGGCTGGCCCAAGCTCTGTCGCGCCGCCGGCCTCACCGAGCTGATCGACGACCCGCGCTATGCCACCAAAGTGGCTCGCGCCCAAGTCAACGGCGAGCTGGTGGCGCACCTCGACGGCAGCTTTGCGGCGCACGACCTCGACCACTGGCGGCACCGCTTCGAGGCGCACGACGTGCCGTTCAGCATCCTCTCGACCTACGACGACATCGTCGAGGACGAGCAGATGGTCGAGAACGACGTCTTCGTGGAGATCGAGGACGAGCGTCGCGGACGCGTCCGCACGGTGAACACCCCGATCGCGCTGGACGGCTGCGCGAAAGAGACGCCGCGCCGCGCGCCCCGGCTCGGCGAGCACAGCCGCGACGTCCTGACCGAGGCGGGTTTCACCGCCGAGGACATCGCGTCGATGGTCGCGGAAGGCGTGGTCCGCTGATCCCGTGACGCGCCGGTTCGCCGCTCACGCGGGCCCTCAGGTCACGGGCCACCTGCCACTCGCAGGTCGGATTGCCGCGCGCGCGACACTGGGAGTGGGCAGACGAGACGACCACTCAAACGAGGTCGCGCAGCTTCGCCTGCGCCGCGGCGAGCTCGGCACGCCGCTCCTCCAGCAACTTCGCCGCGGCAGCCGATTCGCGCTCCGCAGCGCGTCGCTGGGCAAACGCCGCGTCGCGCGCGCTCTGCGCATCGCGCAGGCGTTCCTCCTGGCGCCCGACGGTTCGTTCCGCGTCCTCCGCCCGGCGCGCGGCCCGTTCATGGGCGACTTCGGCCTCGCGTGCGGCGACGCGCGCCTCCTCCACGCGCTCTGCGACCGCGGTCGCGGCCTTCTGCAGCTCGAGCCGTCGCGCGGCCAGAGCCTTGCGAGCGGCCATGGAGGCCTCGGTGGCCGGAGCTGCCTGCTTCCCGCCACGCGCGGTCACGGCCGTCGCGACGCGCACCGGCGCCTTGGGTGCCGCCAGAGGCATTGCCAGCAGGGTCTCGAAGCCTGGCGGCTCGAGGTCGTCGAACAGGCGACCCACCGGCGGATCCAGCGCAGCCGCCGAGCCATACGCCGAGATCGCCTCGAGAGTGCGACGGACCCGCTGCAGTGCCTGCACCGAGTCCTGGTGGCCGCCGTCGCGCAGCAGCTCGGCGGCGCGCTCGACCAGCACCTCTACGAGCTCGCGCCGGTGGTCGGAGGTGCGCCGCAAAGCCTCTCGATCGCCGGCCGCCTGGGCTCGACGTAGCTCGTCGCCGGCGTCACGCAGGGCCCCGAAGTCGTCGGCGGACTGCCGCGCGAGGAGGTTGACCACCCATGCGGTGGCCAACGGCTTCGGCAGCGCCTTGACCCGAGCAGCGGCCTCCTTCTCGTTGGCGCGACCCAGCTCGCGCGCGAGCTCGTTGCGCCGGTTCACGAAGTCTCCTAGGGGGCCGGCATAGAGCTCCGCCAGCCGGGCTTCGTCCGGGTCGCTCGGTGCCACTGTCCCACTCGGCGCCACGCCGCTTCCTCCAACACCCGTGGCCGAGCCAACCGGCGTCCCGCCAGCCGTCGGCCAGGACTCGCCCGAGGCTAGCAGCCCGTGGTGAAACCCGCGTGAGGCTGCGCGCGGGGATCTGCGGCCGCTGGCAAGGCGTGGCCGACGAACGCGATGCGGTGACATCGTGCAGGAGGCCCAACGCAGCCAGCGGCCGCAAACCCCCGCGCCCC
>DATLFI010000166.1:0-5573 GCA_035524895.1 Thermoanaerobaculia bacterium
GGGGCGCGGGGGTTTGCGGCCGCTGGCTGCGTTGGGCCTCCTGCACGATGGCACCGCATCGCGTTCGTCGGCCACGCCTTGCCAGCGACCGCAGATCCCCGCGCGCAGCCTCACGCGGGTTTCACCACGGGCTGCTAGGCCTCGCGGCGCTCCTCGATGCGCGCGGCCTTGCCGCGAAGATTGCGGAGGTAGTAGAGCTTCGCGCGCCTGACCTTGCCCTTGCGCACGACCTCGATCTTGTCGAGGACCGGCGAGTGCAGGGGAAAGATGCGCTCGACTCCCACACTGCCCGAGACCTTCCGGACGGTGAAGGTCTCCCGCGTGCCGCCGCCTCGGCGGCTGATCACCACGCCCTGGAAGACCTGAATGCGCTCCTTCTCGCCTTCGGTGACTCGGACGTGCACGCGCACCGTGTCGCCGGATCGGAACGAGGGGATGTCGGCTTTCAGGAAATCGGTCTCTTGGCGACTTACGATGTCCAGACGACTACGGTCCATGGCGTCACTCTCGATAGTTCGGACGGAGGGTTCGAAGGTTCTTGGAGCTGAGAAGCGGATTGGCTCGAGGGCGCTCGGAGGTCGGCAGCCTCCCCGCACCGGACGGCGGGCGGAGCAAACCGGCGACCCGACGAACCCCCGATTATTGGCGCTTGGCGCCCGCGGCGCAAGCCTCCGAGCCCGGGTCGGCTGCCCGGGGCCCGGCCGACCGGTCCGGGAGCAGGTCCGGGCGTTTGCGCGCGGTGGCCTCGTAGGCGCGCTCGCGCCGCCATCGCTCGATCGCCGCGTGGTTGCCCGAGAGCAGCACCTCGGGCACCCGGAGACCCTCGACCTCTACCGGGCGGGTGTAGTGCGGGTAGTCGAGCAGCCCGGTACGGAAGCTCTCCTCGATCACCGACTGCGCCAGCCCGATCACGCCGGGGATCTGCCGGGACAGCGCCTCGATCACCGCCATGGCCGCGACCTCGCCTCCGGAGAGCACGAAATCGCCGATCGAGATCTCCTCGTCGACCACCAACTCGCGAACGCGCTCGTCGATACCCTCGTAGCGACCACACAGCAGCAGCAGATGCTCCTCGCCGGCCAGGCGCCTGACCAGGACGTCGTCGAGGCGTTTGCCCTGCGGTGAGAGGAGGATGCGGCGGCAGCCTGGTCGCTCCAGGTCTCGTACCGCGGCGATCCAGGGTTGCGCGCGCATGACCATGCCGCCGCCGCCGCCATAGGGCTCGTCGTCGACGGTCCGATGGCGATCGTGGGTGTAACGACGCAGGTCGTGTACCCCGACCTCGAGCAGGCCGCGCTCGATCCCCTTGCCGAGGAGGCTCGTGACGAGGAACGGCTCGAAGAGCTCCGGAAAAATGGTCAGGACGTCGATGCGCACGTTTCGAGCAACCCTTCGGGCAGATTCACTTCGATGAGCCGGCCTTCGACATCGACCCGCACCAGATAGGCACCAACGAACGGCAGCAGTACCTCCCCCCCGTCCTGGACGACATGCAGCAACTCGCCGCCACCGTCCTCGACCACACCAGCGACCACACCGAGTAGGCCGGAGTGAAGGTCCTCGACCCGGCAACCGATCAGCTCGAAGTGGTAGTAGGTGCCGCCCGGCGGCGGCGGCACCTGGTCGCGCCGGACCAGCAGCACGACGCCCCGCAGGCGCTCGGCCTGGTCGGGATCGTCTACACCCTTCAGGCGCACCAACAGGCGCCCGTGGTGGTGCCGGACCGCGGCCAGCTCGAGCGGCGCGCCCGTTGCAGAGAGCAACACCTCGCCAGGGACGAAGCGCCCCTCGTGCTCGCTCCAGCTCTCGACCACCAGCTCGCCGCGAACGCCATGCGGACGAAGGATCCGTCCGACCTCGACCAGCTCGGGGAGCGCCGAGCCGATCACCGGCTCGGCCTTGGAGGACCTGGGACCCGTCATCGTTCCTCGCCTCGTGGCGGCCGCCCCTCGGCGCCTCCGGTCGGGCTGGGTCGGGGCTCCCGAAGACTCGCGTCGCGACGGCCCAGGACGCTACTCGTCGACTTCGAGCTCGTAGTAGACGCCATCGCTGCTGCGCAGCTCGAGCAGCGTGCGCAGCGCCTTCACGGTGCGCCCCTGCCGCCCGATGACGCGACCGATCTCGTCGGGGTCGACGCGCACGTGCAAGACCACGGACTCGCCGACGTCCTCCTCTTCGACCGCGACCTGGTCGGGACGATCCACGAGACCGCGCACGATCTCCTCCAGCAGCTCGGCCGGGCGCGACATGGTCGGCCCGCCTACGCGCTCGCCTGGGAGGCGGCGCCGGGCTTGCGGATCAGCCGCTGAACCGTGGGCGAAACCTGGGCGCCATGGCGCACCCAGTGCTCCACACGCTCGCGGTCGATGTGCACGGTCGCCGGGTTCTTGGTCGGGTCGTAGTAGCCGAGCTCCTCGACCGCCACCGCGGTCGGCCGGCGGCGAGAGTCGGAGACGACCACTCGGTAGAAAGGTGCGTTGCGTGCGCCCATTCGGCGCAGTCGAATCTTCAACATGGAGTCGGCCTCGGGCTACGGGTTGGGTCGGGGGTTCGCCGGCGCAGACGAGGCGCGGCTCGCTTCGGGAGAGCACCCCCCGCAGAGCGGCAAATTCTATCTCAGACGCACCCGCCACGCGAGGCCCAGCGACCGAGGACGGGACCCGGCGAGACGGCGGGGGCCGGTCACCCCCCGGTCACCCCCCGGTCACCCCCCAGCATCCCCTTGAGGAAACCGCCCTTCATGCGCTTCATCATCTTGCGCATCTGCTTGTACTGCTTGAGTAACTGGTTGAGCTCCTGGATCGAGCGCCCCGATCCGCGCAGGATCCTGCGCTTGCGGGACGCGTCGAGGAACTGCGGCTGGCGGCGCTCCTTCGGCGTCATCGAGTCGATCAGCGCCTCCACCGCCACCAGACGACTCTCGTCGAGCTGGTCGGGCATCTGAAGGCCCTTCAGCGGTCCGGCACGAGGCAGCATCTCGAAGAGCTGTGACAGCGGGCCCATGCGGCGAATCTGCCGCAGCTGGTCGCGCAGGTCCTCGAGAGTGAACTCACGCCGCACGATCCTGCCGGCGAGACGCTCCGCCTCGTCGCGATCGATCGCGCGCTCCGCCTTCTCGATCAACGACAGCACGTCGCCCATGCCCAGGATTCGCGAGGCCATCCGGTCGGGCTGGAACGGCTCGAGCTCGTGGAGCTTCTCGCCCGTGCCGACGAAGCGGATCGGCACCTGCGCCACGCTCCGGATGGAGAGCGCCGCCCCTCCCCTGGCGTCCCCGTCTAGCTTGGTCAGGATCGCGCCGGTCAGCCGCAGAGCGCCGGCGAAGTGCGCGGCGCTCTTCACCGCGTCCTGGCCGGTCATCGCGTCGCACACGAACAGCAGCTCCCGCGGTGCCAGCACCTCGACCAGCGCACGCAGCTCGGCCATCAGCACTTCGTCTGCGTGCAGCCGGCCCGCGGTGTCGAACACCACGACGTCGTGACCGCCGGCGCGCGCGCGCTCGATCGCCCCCCGCGCGAGGTCGACCACGCTCTCACCCGGATCGCCGGTGAGCACCGGCACGCCGACCTGAGCCCCGACCTGACGAAGCTGCTCGACCGCGGCGGCGCGCTGCAGGTCGCCGGCAACCAGCACCGGGTTCCGGCCGCGCTCACGCAGCCGCTTCGCCAGCTTGCCGGCGGTCGTGGTCTTGCCGGAGCCCTGCAGCCCGCACAGGACGACGACCGCGGGGCGGCCGGTGAGGTCGAGCTCGTCGCCCGGCTCGCCCAAGAGAGCGACCAGCTCGTCGCGCACGATCTTGAGCACCTGCTGGTCGGGACTGAGGCTCTGCAGCACCGCCTCCCCGAGCGCCTTCTCCTGCACCCGCTCGACGAACGCGCGCACCACCTTGAAGTGGACGTCGGCCTCCAGCAGGGCGAGACGGATCTCGCGCATCGCGCGCTGCACGTCGGCGGGGCCGACGCGCCCCTGCGCTCGGAGGTTCGAGAAGACGCCTTGGAGCTTGTCTTGTAGGCCTTCGAACATGATCGAACGACTCGCTCGCTCAGCGAGCCTGGGTCCCGTCCCCAGCGGCTCTTGCCTCGGGCACGGAGATCGCCGCGCTGGCCGCTCGGAAGCGGATTCCGAGGATGGCCGGCAACAATGTGATTGCGGTCAGAGCGGTGGCGAGGGCGCCGAGGATCGCCACGAATCCCATCGAGCGCAGGCCAGGATAGTGCGAGGTTGCGAGCGAGCCGAACCCGACACAGGTCGAGAGCGCTGCCAGCACCACCGCCTTGCCGGTCTCGCCCAGGCCGTTCGCCACCGCCTCGCGGCGCCGTCCAAGCTCCGCGCCGTCGCGAATGCGGTCGAGCTCGTGGCCGTGCAGCTCGTGGTAGCGGTGCACCATGTGCACGCCGTAGTCGATGCCGATACCGATGATCATGCTGGAGACGAAGACGTTGAAGAAGTTCATGTCGAAACCGAGCGCGGCCATGGCGCCAAGCATCCACGAGATACCGACCACCAGCGGCGCGAGGGACAGCAGAGTGTCCGACAGCTTGCGATAGTCCAACCACAGCAGCAGGGTCACCACCAACCCGCCGACGATCGCCGCCAGACGGGCGTCGGCCTTGACCTGCTCGCGCAGCCGTTCGCTGATGCGGTTGGTACCGGTGAGCACCACGTCATCGCCGAGATCGGCGGCCAGCTCCTCCACCTCCGGTGGCGCCGAACGCCTCCAGACCCGGGGCGGCGGGTGCAGGTAGACGACGCTCTTCCACTCGCCGTCGAGCTCGCGGACATAGCGCTGCAGCAGCCGCTGGGTCTGGTCCCCGCCGGCAAGGCTATCGATCGTGATCTGCTCCCGGGTCGCTGCGGCTCGCCGAAGCAGGTCGAGACCTCGGTCGAAAGGCTCCGCGCGCAAGCCGGCGCGCTCCGCCGCAGCCGCGAACAGGCCCTCCACCCTACCCGGCGCCAGCAGCCCGCCGCGTAGCTCCTCGAGCCAGAGGAGCACGTCGCGTTGCTGCTCGGGGGGCGCCAACACCGACGTGATCGAGTCGACGCCGCGGAGCACTCCCTGTTCGACCAGAACGCTGGCACGGCGCGTGATCTCGGCGGTGTGCGCGAGCACCTGCTCCTCGCTACGCCCGCGAACCACCAGCATCATGTAGTCGAAGCCCGAACCGAAGCGCTCGACGACCTCGTCCTGCACCACCATGCCGCGTGTGCCTTCGGGCCGCATCGAGCGGATGCTGTCGACGAACTCGAGGCGGGTCGCGGACCAGAGCGCAGCAATGGTCAAGGTGACGCACGCGCACAGGACCGGAATCGGGTGTCGGTAGGACCAGCCGATGATGTGGTGCGTGCCGAAACCGTGGAAGTAGACGATAGGCGTCGAGCGTCCTCCGGTGCTCGTCGCGCCGGCGCCGGCCGGCCCGGTGGCGCGTTGCTTCCGATCCTCGCGCCAGGCCAGCAACGAAGGCAGTAGCACGAGCACGCAGAGCAGGCAGAACAGCACGCCGGTGCCGATCAGGAATCCCATCTGCCGCAGACCCTCGAACTCCGTGATCAGGAAGACGTAGAACGCGGTCGCA
>DATLFI010000167.1:0-6333 GCA_035524895.1 Thermoanaerobaculia bacterium
TCGGACAGCTCGCGGCCGCGCGCGGCACGCTCGTCGTCAACGACCCCGAGCACCTCGCGCTCGCGATCAACAAGACCTACTTCCAGCACTTCCCCGAAGGCGTCCGTCCAGCGGCGCGCATCTCGCGCGAGGTCGACACCATCAAGCGCTTCATCGAGGAGCGGGAGGGTCGAGCCGTCATCAAGCCGCTCCAGGGGTCGGGGGGACACAACGTGTTCGTGGTCAAGCAGGAGGACCACACCAACCTCACCCAGATGATCGAGGCGGTGCTGCGCGACGGCTACGCGATCGTCCAGGAGTACCTGCCGAAGGCGGCGGAGGGCGACCTGCGGCTGTTCTTGCTGAACGGCCAGGCGCTCGAGCACCAGGGCGTCTACGCCGCCTTCCGGCGGGTGGGTGCCGACGGCGACGGACGCTCCAACCTGACCGCCGGAGGACGCGTCGAGCCCGGGCAGCCAGACGAGCAGGCTTTGCGCCTGGTCGAGATGGTGCGTCCCAAGCTGGTTCGCGACGGCATGTACCTGGTCGGCCTCGACGTGGTCGGCGACAAGCTGATGGAAGTCAACGTACTGAGCCCCGGTGGCTTCGGCTGCATCGCCGACACCACCGGCGTCGACTTCGCCGAGATCGTCATCGTCGACCTCGAGCGCAAGGTGCGCTTCAAGAGCTACTACGGCCACCGTATCCCCAACGCGCAGTTGGCGACGCTGTAGCTGTCGCCCCTTCACGCCTAGGGGATCTGCTGCGGCCGGCCGCCGTGCCAGGCGGGCACCAGGCCAAGCGCCAGACGGCAGCCACGCGGGGATGGCGACGCCATTCTTGGGGGAGTAGTCTCCGCGCAGCCCGAAGGTCGCGAGAGATCCTGCATGGCGATACCCAACGCCGACCCGACGCTCCACAACGCCGACCTCGCGCCGACGGCGCCGGCGCAGCGCACCTGGAGCGCGCGCGACTTCGCGGCGCTGTGGATCGGCATGGCGGCGTGCGTGCCGACGTACATGCTGGCCGGGGGGCTCGTCGACCTCGGGATGAGCTGGTGGCAGGCGGTGCTGACCGTCGCGCTCGGCAACGTGATCGTGCTCGCGCCGATGATCCTCACAGCGGATGCGGGCACGCGCTACGGCATCCCGTTCCCGGTGCTGGCGCGCGCGAGCTTCGGCGTGATCGGCGCGAACACGCCGTCGCTACTGCGCGGCCTCGTTGCTTGCGGCTGGTTCGGCATCCAGACCTGGATCGGCGGCTCGGCGATCTACCACCTCCTCCGGGCGCTCGGCGGCCGGGACCCGAACGCGGCAGCGGGCGCGGACCTGCCGCTCCTCGGCATCACGCTCGGTGAGCTCGCGTGCTTCCTGCTGTTCTGGGCGATCCAGGTCGTGGTGCTGTGGCGCGGCATCGAGTCGATCAAGGTGCTCGAGGTGTGGGCGGCACCGTTCCTGATCGCGATGGCGCTGCTGCTCCTGATCTGGGCGTGGACGAAGGCGGGAGGTCTAGGTCCTATGCTGCAGGCGCCGTCGCAGTTCGGGCCGGACGGCGCCAAGGAGGGTCAGTTCCTGCGCGTGTTCTTTCCGGCGCTCACCGGCATGGTCGGGTTCTGGGCGACGCTGTCGCTCAACATCCCGGACTTCACGCGCTATGCGCGCAGCCAGCGCGACCAGGTGCTGGGCCAGGCGTTCGGGCTGCCGACCTTCATGACGTTGTTCGCGTTCCTCGGCGTGGCGGTGACTTCGGCGACGGTGGTGATCTTCGGCGAGGCGGTGCCCGACCCGACCGCGCTGCTCGGACGCCTCGGCGGCGGCTTCGGTGTCGTGCTGGCTCTGCTCGCGCTCTCGATCGCGACGCTCTCCACCAACGTCGCGGCGAACGTGGTGTCGCCGGCGAACGCGGTGGTCAACCTGGCGCCGCGACGCTTCACGTTCCGTCACGGAGCGATGCTCACGGCGGCTCTCGGCATCGCGATCTTTCCGTGGAAGCTGATCGAGACCAGCGAGGGCTACATCTTCACCTGGCTCGTCGGCTACTCGGCGCTGCTCGGGCCGATCGGCGGCATCGTGATCGCCGACTACTGGCTGCTGCGACGGAGAGTGCTCGAGGTCGACGACCTCTACCGCCGAGGCGGCGCCTACGAGTACGTGCGCGGCACCAACCACGTCGCGCTGCTCGCGCTCGGCATGGGGATCGCTCTCTGTGTGCCCGGGTTCCTCGCTGCCGCCGGAATCGTCGGCGCGGCGGAGGTGCCGGCGTTCTGGCAGGCGGTGTACACCTACTCGTGGTTCGTTGGCTTCGGGGTGGGCGGTGGGATGTACTGGGCGTTGATGCGCGCGCTGGGGAGTGACCGCGGCGGTCGGCCATCGACCCTCGTCGCTGGTGGACCGTAGCTGCAGATCGTCGGGCGCGAAGGGACAGGTTCACGGGCGCGAAGTGCTGGTATGCTCTGCTTCAGGTTCGACCGACCTAGACAACGGGCGGCGCCGGCGGCTGAAGCGTGTGTCCTCGAGCTTGGTCGGAGCTCGAGAGGGAGGTCCCATGATGCACTTCGCTAGAGGTCTCCTCGTCCTGCCACTGCTCGCTTGCCCCGCGGTCGCCCTCGCAGGGGCGAACCAGTACCTGTGGGTCCCGAACGGCGCCGAGGGGACGGTTTCGAAGCTCGATGCCGCTACCGGCAAAGAACTGGCGCGCTACGCGTCGATCAGCAGCACCACGCTGCAGGTCAATCACGTGAACCGGGCGCTGCAGGCGTGGGGCGCGGCGCACAAGCCGGAGTACGTTGGCGTGGATTTTCACGGCAATGCCTGGGTCGCCAACGTGGCGCCCGGTATCCAGCCGTCGGTGACCAAGTTCTGGGCCGATGAGGCGGACTGCGTCGACTGGAACGGCAACGGGAAGATCGACACTTCGCGCGAAGTCAATCTCACGCCGGGAATCCAGCTCGACGATCCGGACGAGTTCCTGGCGCAGTCGGACGAGTGCATAGCGATGACCGTGGTCTTGGGCGATTCGAGCGGCGAGGCTCGCGGCCTTGCGATCGATCGCGGGCTCGACGCGGCGAGCGGCGGCAACGCGTGGATCGGCATGCGGTACGAGCAGGCCTACTACCAGATCGACGGCGCCACTGGGGCGCTGATGCAACGAGTTCCACCCGCCGGGCCGAGCGGCAGGGCCGTGTTCACCGCCGCGATCGACGGCGACGGGATCCTGTGGGTGAACGGCGAATGCTGCGTGGCTCCGAAGCTGTGGCGGATCGATACCGAGACCGGCGCCCACAGTTTGATTACCATACCGGGCCTCACTTGCTCCGGCTCTTTCGACATCGCGATCGACCTGGCAGGCAAGGTCTGGCTCGCCGGCCATCCCTGCTCTTCGGCGATCCGGTACGACCCATCTACCTCGACATGGGCCGAAGCACGTGTCTCAAACGGCTGGAGCGCACTAGGCATCGGCCTCGACCGCCGCGGCAACGTCTGGCTCTCGCTCCATCTCCTATCAGGGCCCAATGACGGCCGGCTGGCACGTGTCGACACGACGTCCGTTCTCGACACCGGAGAGTGGGACAACAAGGGCGACTTCCCCTTCGCCGTTGCGGTCGGATTCGATGGCGACGTCTGGTCGATCAACCGCGGCACCGACGACGTCTCTCGCTTGCATATCGACTCCGTGACCCATGAGCCCGCACCGCATCCCACGACGGGCAACGTCGTCGACGTATTCCCCGTCGGGGACCTTTCCGAGGCGCACGGCGACTTCACGGGCTTGGCCCTGCATACGATCGTACGCCCTACCGTTGCCGAGCCCATCTTCGCCGACGGCTTCGAGTCGGGGAGCACCTCGGCCTGGTCCGGCGTCGATCCTTGAGGGTGCGAACGGACGGGCCCGCAACTCCTGCGGTCGATCCGGCGCAAAGCGATAGAGCTCCGCCCCCTGCGCACGCTGCGCAACCCTTCGGCGCGCTGGTGCTCGCTGTCGCCCGACGGCAGCGAGATGGCGTGCAATGGAGCCAACGCACCCGAGGATCTCTTCGTCCTGCGCAGCGACGGCAGCGAGATGCGCCGTTTGACCTCGGATGTCGCCAAGGACCGCGGGGCGAGGTGGGATCCGAGCGGCGAGCGGCAGCCGCTTCGTCGGCTCGACCTGCCCGTCGGCGGTCGCGCCCTCGGCTCGGTCGCCGGCTGGTCACGGGACGATCGCTACCTGTACGTGCGCTCGGCCGAAGGTGTCGAGGCCGTCGACTTGGAGAGCGGTCGGCGCAAGGTCGTCGCCCCGGCGCGCGCCGAAGCGTTCCTTTCCCTGAGCCGCGACGGGAGCACGCTCTTGGTCGAGGAGGAGATCCTCGATTCCGACATCTGGCTGCTGGAGTACTGGCTGCTGGAGTACCAGTGATCAGATCGGCCGTCGCCCACGATCGGGTCCCACCAGGCAGGGCCGAGGTGCCAACGCGAGCACGCCGCTCGATTCCTCGAGGCCGAAGATCGAGGGCGACCGGTGCGACCCAGACGTCGTACGAGCCGGCGCTCCCGTCGAAGCGGCCCGTGCCGAACGCGAGCGACTGGCGAGCTCAGGCCCCGAGCAGCTTTTCGAGCCGCGCCATGGAGTCGGTGTCCTCCTTGAGCGCGAGCAGCGGTTCGAGCTCTTGGAGAATCTGTTTTCGAGCCAGCCGGCCGGCCTGTCGCGTAACGATCCCTTCGACATCGAGCCAGTCGTGCGGTCTCCCGGCGAAGACCTTGAACACGACGAGATCCTCTGCGCTGCACGTCCGAAGGACCGCTCCGTCGCCGACCGCATAGCCGCTCGCCCGCTCCTGCGCACGTTCTTCGAACGGCATCGCCGCCAGCGCCACGTCGATCGGCACGCCGTTGGCGGCTTTCAGCAGCACCACGCGGTAGCGCAAGGCGAAGTCCCGAGCGTCGCCCCGACGGGCCCCGAAGCATTGCAGGAGTGCGTCGACCACCGTGTCCTCGTTGCCCCAGCCGCACAGCAGGGAGACATCGACATCTCGCGTGAGCCGGGGCTCGCCCCAGCGCTGGACGGCAAGGCCGCCGATCACACAGCAGGGCCAGCCGTGCTCCTGGCACAACCGCTGAGTCTCGAGCGCAGCGACGAAGAGAGGGTTCAAGCGCTGGACGGCTGCCGAGCGTGGCGGCCGAGTTGGAACAGCCTCTGCTGCTCGACCAAGCCCGAGGTCGTCCAGCGGGAGGAACCGGTGGGCGCTTCCGCCATCGACAGCAGCGCGTCGGCCGCCTCGAGCGCCTCCTCGGCCGTCATCGAGCGAAGCTCCTCCGCACGAACCGCAGCGAGCGCCGGGCCGGCCGCCTTCCACCGCGCGACGCAGTGCTTTTCGATCTCCGTTCCGCTCACCGTCGCTCTCATCGTCGTCAGTATACCCGTCGCGCCAGGCTCGAAGGCTCCGCCGAGAGCCCTGACGCCCTGTCTCGGACACCCTGCGCGACGCGCGCGACGTGCACGCTGGCGTCTCGGATCGACTCGTGTCAGATTCGAGAGGCGCAGGCGAGGAGGCACGGACCCACACCTCGTTCCTCAAGGACATCGCGCCGCTGCCCGGGCGCGACGTCGCGTTGGCCTGCGGCTCTGGTTCTGAGCCATCCGTGGAAGGGGCCCGGACCGAGGTCGGGAGCTCACCAGGCGGCGGGACCCGGCTCCGGTCGCATCCGGGTCTCCTCCCCACTCGGTCCCGACGAAGGGCCATCCGTGCCGAGCCGGAGGGCGGCCAGGGCGGGGACCGACGACGCCTCGAAAGTCCGCCGGAACGCCTCGCTCCTGTCCCGGGCGAGCGCGAGCAGCGCGTCGAGCCGCGGGCCTCGCGCCGGCGCCAGCAACGGGTCGTCGGCCAGCGCCGTGTGGTTGACGAAGCCCCCGTCGATCGCCCGGCGCAGCGCTCGAAGACAGCCCTCGCCTTCACCCAGCAGCCCGTATGCGGTCGCCACCACATGCCAGAGCTCGCCATCCCTCGACAGCCTCTCCTCGAGCCGTCGGAGGAGGTCGATCCCCCGGGAGCTCTCCCCTCGGGCATGTGCCAGCACGGCGCCGTGCCGCAACCCCGCGAAGCCGTCGGGCTCCATCGCGACCGCTCGTTCGAGCCGCTCGAGGCCCTGCCGCTCCTCGCCGAGCAGGAGCAGCATCATGCCTTGCCATGCAATGCCCATGGTGCCCCCGGCATCGAGCGCGAAGATCTCGAGGGCGCGCCGGTAGTCGCCCTGGTACACGTAGGTGAACCCGGCCGATCGGAAGCGGACGTTGCCCGGGTGGAGCTCGAGCGCACGCTCCACCGCCCGTACCGACTCCTGCTGCAGGCCCGTGTACCGACAGAGGTAGCTGAGGGTG
>DATLFI010000168.1:0-2282 GCA_035524895.1 Thermoanaerobaculia bacterium
CCCGCTGTCGGGGCGCTATCTCTCGTTTGCTGAGCGAGAAGAGATCGCGATCCTCCATGCCCAGCGTGTCGGGGTGCGCGAGATCTCGCGCCGGCTGGGTCGCTCGGCGTCGACGATCTCGAGGGAGCTGCGTCGCAACGCGTCGACTCGCAGTAACGCGGTCGTGTATCGGGCGACGACGGCGCAGTGGCACGCGGAGCGACGCGCGAGCCGCCCCAAGATCTCGAAACTCGCCGCGAACGACGCGCTGCGCGAGTACGTGCAGGACCGCCTCGCCGGCGCGATCGCCAGGCCCGACGGCGAGCTCGTACCGGGGCCCGACGTGCGCTTCAGTGGTCGCCGGCACGGCCGCCGCCAGGATCGACGGTGGGCGAAGGCGTGGAGTCCGGAGCAGATCGCGAATCGACTCCGGATCGACTTCCCCGATGATGACTCGATGCGGATCTCGCACGAGGCGATCTACCAGGCGCTCTACGTCCAAGGCCGGGGTGCGCTCAAGCGCGAGCTCGTCGCCTGTCTGCGAACCGGGCGAGCGCTGCGCGTCCCGCGTGCACGCACCCAGGCGCGCGGCAAGAAGTTCGTCAGCGCAGAAGTGATGATCAGCGAGCGCCCCGCCGAGGCCGCCGACCGTGCCGTGCCGGGCCACTGGGAAGGCGACCTGATCCTGGGCCTCGAAAGCTCGGCGATCGGGACGCTGGTCGAGCGCACGACCCGCTTCACGATGCTGCTGCACCTGCCGCGCATGGAAGGCCACGGCGAGCAGCCGCGGCAGAAGAACGGGCCGGCGCTCACCGGTCACGGCGCAGAAGCCGTCCGCGACGCGATCACGGCGTCGATCACGACGCTCCCCGAGCAGCTGCGCCGCTCGCTCGCCTGGGACCAGGGCGCCGAGATGGCCGAGCACGCCCAGCTGCGCATCGACACCAGCCTGCCGGTCTACTTCTGCGACCCGCAGAGTCCCTGGCAACGCGGCAGCAACGAAAACACGAACGGGCTGCTGCGCCAGTACTTCCCTCGCGGCACCGACCTCAGCCGGCACGGCCCTGACGAGCTCGCCGCCGTCGCGCTTGCACTCAACAGCCGCCCACGCAAGACGCTCGGCTGGCGCACACCCGCCGAAGCCCTCAACGACCACCTGCTGACCAGCGCCGCAGCCTGACGGTGGCGAGCGATCTCTCGCCTCGCGGCTCCGAATCGGAGGGCGGTACCGCGGACCCGCGTCGACGATCGCTCCGGCGGCTACGCCGCCTCCGCGCTCGCCGACGCGAAACCACCCTTACTCGAGCACCTCAGGTCAAGGCGCTACGATCCGCTCCGTAAACCGGCAGCGTTGCGACGACCGCTTGAACTCGGGCAATACACCTCCTTCGCCTTCACCCGCCGGCTCGCCGCCGAGGGCCTCGTCGCAAGCATGGGCACCGTCGGCGACGCGCTCGACAACGCGATGTGCGAGAGCCTGCTCGGAACGATGAAGGTCGAGAAGCTCGACCGGCAGCCGTGGCGCTCGGTCGAGGACGTCCGCGCTGCCGTCTTCGACTGGACCGAACGGTGGTACAACCGCCGCCGCAGGCACTCGAGCCTCGGCTACCTCTCACCCCTCGAATACGAAAGCCAGCACTACGACGGACATGCGATCACCAACCCGTAACCTGTCCACCGAAGCGGGGGAACTTCAGTCAGTGGGGTTGGGACCGGTCTTCTGGCCGCCCAGGGGGGCCTTGCCCATCGCCCCGTCACAGGCCAGCCAGGCCCAGTCGATGCCGACCACGGCGTCGTACTCGAGCAGCCCCTGGCGCCAGATCTCGTGGAAGACGCCGGCTCGCTCCCACTCCTGGAAGCGCCGATGCGCCGCCGAGGAGGAGCAGATCCCGGTCGCGTTCAGCGCGTTCCACTGCATGCCCGTCCGCAACACGAGCAAGATCGCGTCCATCGCGTCACGGTTGGGCACGCGTGGACGGTGACACCCCAACGGATGCGGCGGCGGCGGTAGCAGCGGCTCGATCCGCTGCCACAGCCACTCCGGCATCCGCCAGCCGTCGTCCCTCGAGACAAGACCCATCGTCGCCTCCCTCGTCGATGACGAGGAAGGCTTCGCCGTCGAGGTGCTGGTCCCGTCTAACGGGATAGGCCCTAAGAGCGAGACGGCCGCCGCGACCTCGACGGCGCACGTTCGGAGGCTTAGCCGTTTCTTACCAATGTCTCAGCCGGCTCTCACGGGCCGCTGGTTCCCTGCGGCTCTCATGTTCTATCTCACCTACATGCTCGCCGAGCTACGACGGCGG
>DATLFI010000169.1:0-15860 GCA_035524895.1 Thermoanaerobaculia bacterium
CTTGGGGCGCGGGGGTTTGCGGCCGCTGGCTGCGTTGGGCCTCCTGCACGATGGCACCGCATCGCGTTCGTCGGCCACGCCTTGCCAGCGGCCGCAGATCCCCGCGCGCAGCCTCACGCGGGTTTCACCACGGGCTGCTAGTCGCCGGCGGCCTGGCGCGCGAGCCGGTCGCGCAGCTCGCTCGCGACCTCCACGACGCGCGCGCGCAGCTCCTCCAGCGTGCCCTCGTTGCGGATCACCACGTCCGCCGCGGCGACGCGCTGCTCGCTGGTGGCCTGTGCGCGCAGCCTCGCGCGCGCCTCGTCCTCGGCGAGGCCGCGCGCGACCGCCCGCCGGACCCGCAGCTCCTCGTCGGCCTCGACCGTGACCAACACCTCGAAGCCGCGGTAGCCGCCGGTCTCGACCAAGAGGGTCGCTTCGAAGACCACTACGCCGCCGCGCTCGCCGGCACGTTCCCGGAAGCGCTGCGCCACCAGCGGGTGGATCGCTGCCTCGAGCTTCCGGCGCGCGGCGGCGTCGGCGAACACCACCTGCGCGAGGCGCTCGCGGTCGACCGCGCCGTCCTCGCGCAGCGCGTCGGCGCCGAACAGCTCCGCCACCGCGGCGGCGCCAGGCTCGCCGGCGCGGTACAGCTCGGCGACCAGGCGGTCGGCGTCCGTGACGAAGAAGCCTTCCTCCGCCAGCAAGGCGCCGACCGTCGACTTGCCGCTCGCTATGCCGCCGGTCAGACCCACCCGCAGCGCCACTGGGTGCGCGCCCGCGCCTTCCGCGCTCAACGCGCGCCCGCGACGAGACGGCGCTCGGCCGCCTTCACGGTGTTCTGGATCACCATCGCCACGGTCAGCGGTCCGACGCCTCCAGGCACCGGCGTGATGGCGGTGGCGCGCGGCCGCACGCGAGCGGTGTCCACGTCGCCTGCGAGCACGCTGCCGCGCGCCGCGAAAGCGCGGTGCTTGGCTTCGTCACCGGGGAACAGTCGCTCGACCTCCGCCGGGTCGGTGATGCGGTTGGTGCCGACGTCGATCACCACCGCGCCCTCCCGCACGTGGTCGGGACCGAGCAGCCCCGCGCGCCCGATCGCGGCCACCAGCACGTCGGCTTCGCGGCAGACCGCGGGCAGGTCGCGGGTGCGCGAGTGGCAGAGTGTGACCGTGCAGTTGCGCTGCAGCAGCAGCGCCGCCATCGGCTTGCCGACGATGTTGCTGCGTCCCACCACCACCGCGCGCTTGCCGTCGAGCTCGACGCCGTAGCGGTCGAGCAGCTCGAGGATGCCGGACGGGGTCGCCGACGCCAGCGTGTCCTGGCCGCTCCAGAGCTGGCCCACGTTGGTGGGATGCAGGCCGTCGACGTCCTTGGCCGGGGAGACCCGCTCCTGCGCCGCGCTCGCGGACAGGCCTGCGGGCAGTGGTATCTGTACCAACAGGCCGTCGACGGTCTCGTCGGCGTTGAGTTGGTCGATCAAGCCCAGCAGCTCGTCCTGGGAGGCGCTGGCGGGCAGCCGCCAGGTGCTCGCCGCGAGCCCGGCCTCCAGGCACGACCGGGTTTTGCTGGCGACGTAGACCTGGGAGGCGGGGTCGTCGCCGACCAGCACCGCCGCGAGCCCGGGCGGGCGGCCGTAGCGGGTCTGGAAGGCCGCCGCGGCGACGGCGGCCTCGCGCTGGAGCTCAGCGCCGATCGCCTTGCCGTCGAGCAGGATGCCACGCCCGCCCGGCTCGAGCGAGCGACGCGGCAACTGGTGCGTGCCGGGGGTGGGGGAGTCGGTCACCTTCTGGGGGAGTCCTGTCGAGCTGTGGAGCCTGTCGAGCCCTTGGGGCCTGCGGGCGGCGAGTATAGTGGCCGCAGGCTCGGAGTCTCGTCGCGGCACCCCTGGGCCGTGGGGTATCGGGCGTGGCTGTCCTTGACAGCATTCGCTCCCTCTCCCTAGAATCAAGGTTCGCTTGTTTGCGCGGGCTCAGCCGCGCCCAGCGGCGGAGCGTGCGGGCGGTCCCGAGTCGATTCCATTCTTCTGAGACCCAGCTCCTTCCTGGATCCGTTCGTTCCGTTTCACAAAGTCGAAGACACCGAGGCTCCAGGTCGTCTGGAGTCCGCGACTTCCGAGCACGCCGCGCCGGCCGCGCCCTCGCTGCCAGGCGAGCATGCGTGCGGGCGGGCCAAAACGTCATGAGCACCAAGTCCTACACTCCCAAGGCCAGCGAGATCGAGCGCCGGTGGTACGTGATCGATGCCGATGGCAAGACCCTCGGCCGGCTCTGCTCGGCCGTGGCCAGGGTGCTGATGGGCAAGCACAAGCCGACCTACGCCGCGCACCTCGACTCCGGCGATTTCGTGATCGTGGTGAACGCGGACCGCGCGGTGCTCACGGGGAGCAAAGAAGGCCAGAAGATGTACTACCGCCACAGCGGGCAGCCTGGCCAGCTCAAGCAGGAGACCGCCGCGCAGCTCCGTCGCCGGAAGCCCGAGCGGATGGTCGAGCTCGCGGTCCGCGGCATGCTGCCGAAGAACAAGATCGGGCGGCACCTCTACCGCAAGTTGAAGGTGTACGCCGGCCCTGAACACCCGCATGCCGCGCAGACGCCGGCGCCCCTCGAGAGCCTCCAAGGCGCCTTCCGCTGAGGCGCCGGGCTGCCGGGTCGAGATACGAGTCCACTGGAGTAGCACAAAGTGACTGAGAGCTACGGACCGGGTCGACGAACGACTTCGAGCGCGCGCGTGTTCCTGCGACCCGGCAGCGGCGTGGTGATGATCAACGGGCGGTCGATCGACGAGTACTTCGCCGACGATCTGCTCAAGATGATCGTGCGCCAGCCGCTCGTCCTGCTCGAAAGGGTCGAGGCTTTCGATGTCACCGCGACGGTGGCCGGCGGCGGTCACTCCGGCCAGGCCGGCGCGATCCGGCACGGCGTCGCGCGAGCCTTGATCGCGCTCGACGGCGAGTCGCGCCCGCAGCTCAAGGCTGCCGGGCTGCTGACCCGCGACCCGCGCATGCGGGAGCGCAAGAAGTACGGCCAGAAGGGCGCGCGCGCCCGGTTCCAGTTCAGCAAGCGCTGAGGCGGGCTGTTCGAGACGACGCCGGTTCGAGTCGTCGTTTCCCGGAGCGCCCCGAGTCTCGGCAGGATCCCTTGGTTAGATCGGAGGAGCGAGCTTGGTCGAGTTGACAATGAAGGAGATGCTCGAGGCGGGAGTCCACTTCGGGCACCAGACCCGTCGTTGGAACCCGAAGATGCGTCCCTACATCTTCGGCAAGCGCAACGGCATCTACATCATCGATCTCCAGCGCACGCAGCAGCTGTTCAGCGATGCTGTGCAGTACGTGGAGCACCTCGCTCGCCACGGTCGCCGGATCCTGTTCGTCGGCACCAAGCGGCAGGCGCAGCAGGCGATGGAGGAAGAGTCGCGCCGCTGCGGCCAGTTCTTCGTCACGCACCGCTGGCTGGGCGGCACCCTCACCAACTTCGTGACCATCCGCGGCTCCGTGGAGCGGCTGCAAGAGGTCGAGGGGAAGCTGGCCGACACGGACGCGCTGCTGACCAAGAAGGAACGGCTGCGTCTCGAGCGCGAGCGCGAGAAGATGGTGCGCAACCTAGACGGCATCCGCAAGATGCAGGAGCTGCCGGACGCGCTCTTCGTGGTCGACCCGAAGAAGGAGCACATCGCGGTCGCGGAGGCCAACAAGCTCGGCATCCCGGTGATCGCGATCGTGGACACCAACTGCGATCCGGAGCAGATCGACTACCCGATTCCCGGCAACGACGACGCCATCCGCACCATCCGGCTGCTCACCGGCAGGATCGCCGAGGCCTACGAGCAGGTGGCCGGTGCCTTCCGCAAGGGGGTCGACCCCGCGGCACGGGCCGAGAGAGCAGCAGCCGCGACCGAGACCGAGACCGAGACCGAGACCGAGGCGGCTGCACCGGCACCTGCACCGGTGGCTGTCGAGAGCGTCGACGAGTCGGCCGGCGACGTCAGCTCCGAAGCCTGACCCGGTTAAGGAAGCCTGACCCGGCAAACCGGTCCCGCGCGGCCCATAGCGCCGCAGCGAGAGACCGGTGGTTCTGATCCACGGTGAGGATGCGCGCGCGATCGCCCGCGGGTGGTTCGTCGAGCGCGCACCTCGCGCTCGGTGCACCGCATTCGCACCACCCGGCGCCTCCCCTGGCGCCTCGAGGAGAACGGCAATGAGTGTTTCTGCGCAGCAGGTCAAGGAGCTCCGGGAGCGCACCGGGGCGGGCATGATGGACTGCAAGAAGGCGCTGGTCGAGTCCGACGGCGACGTCGAGAAGGCGATCGACGCGCTGCGCCAGCGCGGCCTCGCCGCCGCGGCCAAGCGCGCCGGACGGAGCACCGGCGAGGGCGCGATCGCGTCCTACATCCACGCCGGCGGCAAGATCGGCGTGCTGGTCGAGGTCAACTGCGAGACCGACTTCGTCGCCCGCACCGACGACTTCCAGGAGCTGGTGCGCGACATCGCGATGCACATCGCCGCCGCCGACCCGCGCTTCCTGCGCCGCGAGGAGGTCACCCCAGAGGTGCTCGAGCGGGAGCGCAAGGTCTACCGCGAGCAGGTGCTGCAGCAGGGCAAGCCCGAGCACATCGCCGATCGCATCGTCGACGGCAAGCTCGAGAAGTTCTACGCCGAGCAGGTGCTGCTCGAGCAGCCGTTCGTCAAGGACCCCGACCAGACCGTGACCGAGCTGATCGCCGCGAAGATCGGCAAGATCGGCGAGAACATCCAGGTCAGCCGGTTCGTCCGCTTCCGGCTCGGTGAGGGAGAGGGCGAGGAGTAGGGTCCCCCCGCCGAGGCCGGGGAGCCCCAGCGCACCCTCAGCCGCAGGCGAATTTGCGGGCCGCGACCGGTCCCCTTGCCCGCCCGCGCGTTGTAAGCTGCGGCTCGTGACCCAAGCAACGCCGTCCCCGTCCCACGCCGCCGCCGTCTATCGGCGGATCGTGCTCAAGCTCTCGGGCGAAGCCCTGATGGGCCGCCAGAGCTTCGGCCTCGACGAGGAGGTGGTGCGCAAGATCGCCGGCGAGATCGCCGACGTGCACCGGCTCGGCGTGCAGATCGGCATCGTCATCGGCGGCGGCAACATCATCCGCGGTGTCGCCGCCTCGGCGCGCGGCATCGACCGGGTCACCGGCGATCACATGGGCATGATCGCGACGGTGATCAACGCGCTGGCGCTGCAGGACGCCCTCGAGAAACAGGACGTCGACGTGCGCGTGCAGACCGCGATCGAGATCCGCGAGGTGGCGGAGCCCTTCATCCTCCGGCGCGCGCTGCGCCACCTCGAGAAGGGGCGTGTCGTGATCTTCGCCGCCGGCACCGGCAACCCGTTCTTCACCACCGACAGCGCGGCGGCGCTGCGCGCGAACGAGATCCACGCTCAGATTCTGCTCAAGGCGACGCAGGTCGACGGCATCTATTCCGCCGACCCCAAGCTCGACCCGAACGCCAAGCTGCTCCGCCGCGTTACGTACCAGCAGGTGCTGGAGCGCGACCTGCGGGTGATGGACGCCGCTGCGATCAGCCTGTGCCGCGACAACGAGATCCCGATCGCGGTGTTCGACCTGCTGGCTAGTGGCAACATCAAGCGCGTGGTGATGGGCGAGCCGGTGGGTTCGGTCGTTACGGTCCGCTGACCGAGCTCCGGGGCGCCTTGGCCCGCGACGACAGACCGCGGCGCCGGTCGCGTGGCCCGCGCGGCGCCGCCAGATAGGAGATGGGGGAAGCACCAATGCAGCAGCTCTTTCTCGACGTCGAGCTGAAGATGAAAGAAGCGGTGCAGCACCTGCACCACGAGCTCAAACAGGTTCGCGCCGGCCGCGCCTCGACGGCGATCCTGGAAGGCGTGATGGTCGACTACTACGGATCGCAGGCGCCGCTCCACACGGTCGCGGGGCTGTCGGTCGGTGACGCCAGCCTGCTGGTGGTGCAGCCGTACGATCCCAGCCAGATCGGGTCGATCGAACGAGCGATCATGACCAGCGGCCTCGGTCTCAACCCGCAGAGCGACGGCCGCGTGCTGCGCGTGCCCGTGCCGCCGCTGACCGAGGACCGGCGCAAGGAGCTGGTGAAGCGGGCGCACGACATGGCCGAGAAGTGCCGCACCGCGATCCGCCTGGCGCGCCGCGACGGCAACGACAAGCTCAAGAAGATGGAGCGCGAGCACGAGATCTCGCAGGACGACGAGAAGCGCGGCCACGACGAGATCCAGATGCTCCACGACCACTACATCGCCGACGTGGCGAAGACCATCGAGCACAAGGAGAAGGACGTCCTGGAGGTCTGACGCGCCGCGGAGGCCGCGCTCAGACGCGCGGAGGCCTAGACGCGGGGAGGCCCGCGCTCTAGACCGCGCGGAAGCCCGCGCGGTAGGCCGCGCGAAGTCGGATCGCGGGGCAAAGCCGCCGTACTGCGGCGCCCGCGAGGCGTCTTTCCCGGTGGAGGCGAGTTGACCCGAGCAAGCACCCTCCTGTTCGGCTTCCACCCCGCGCGGGAGGCGCTGCGCCAGCGGCCGCACGAGGTGATCGAGCTGCGGCTCTCGCGGCGCCGCCAGGGTGCGCGCTCCCGCGAGCTCGAGGAGCTCGCTCGCCGTCACCAGGTGCCGGTGGTCTCCATCACCGAGCGCGAGCTCGACGCGCAGGCCGGCGGCCCGCACCAGCGCGCCACGCACAACGGCGTCGCCGTCGTGGTGCGCTCGTCGCGCCCGTTTGCCGCCGTCGCGCCGCAGGGCGATCCCAGCCTGGTGGTGCTGCTCGAGGACATCCAGGATCCCCGCAACCTGGGAGCGCTGCTGCGCGTGTGCGAAGGCGCCGGAGTCGGGCGCGTGCTGGTGCGCGACCGCGGCTCCGCGCCGCTCGCCGCCACCGCGGTCAAAGCCTCCGCGGGCGCCTCCGAGTGGCTGCAGGTGGAGCGCGTCTCGAACGCCCCGAACGCGGTCGTCGAGCTCAAGAAGGAAGGCTTCTGGGTCTACGGCGCCGATGTCGGAGGCGATCCGCCCTGGAGCCTCGACCTGCGCGGCCCCCTCGTGCTCTGCTTCGGGGGAGAGGAGAAGGGCCTGCGTCGTCTGACCCGCGAACGCTGCGACGGGCTCGTCGGCGTGCCGATGCTCGGCCAGCTCGAGTCGCTCAACGTTGCCACCGCCGCCGCGGCGATCCTCTACGATGCCGTGCGACAGCGCTCGGAGAGCTCCGACCGGGGAACCAGCTCGCCGCGCAAGGCCCCTTCGAAGAGGGCGCCCAGCGAGACCGAGGAGCCAGCCGAGGAGCCTGCCGAGGAGCCTGCCGAGGATTCCGGAGCGCTCGACGACGAGGGCGACTCCTGATTCCTAAGGGTCGCCTTGCTCCATTCGCGCCCCGCGCCGGTTGCCGCAACTCGGCGAAGCCGCTACACTGCCGCCCCTGGCGCTGGGCCGCTTTGGTCCTGGACTCTGCGAGCTGTCGGGCGGCGACCGAGCCGTTCGTGGTCAGGTGCTCCGCTAGACTTTGCCGCCCGCCGGCATAGCTCAGAGGTAGAGCAACTGCCTTGTAAGCAGTAGGTCCTCGGTTCGATTCCGAGTGCCGGCTCCACCGCGTCGTCCTCAGGGCCTGGAAGCCTAGTGGCTGACGCGGAGGTGCAGTTCGGGCGGGAAATCTGGAGGCGTGGCCGAGTGGTCAATGGCAGCAGACTGTAAATCTGCCGGGCAATGCCCTACGTTGGTTCAAATCCAGCCGCCTCCACCATCCGCCGTTCCCTTTGGGTCCTGAAGGACCCGCGCGACGAAGGCCCCACCGATCGCGGGCCCCAAGGATCGCGCCGCGTGACCGGTCGCGGGAGTAACTCAGGGGTAGAGTCACAGCCTTCCAAGCTGTTGGTCGCGGGTTCGAATCCCGTCTCCCGCTCCATCGCTCCATTGCGCCCCACTCGGGGGCGTCACTCGATGCTCGAGAGCCCTGGCGACACAGGCGCTAGAGCACCGGCACGAGCTTCGCAGCGCGAATCCGGCGGTCCCGGGTAACAAGCGTCGCGCCGAGCACCCGCGCCGTCGACACGATGATCCGATCCGCGGGATCCCGGTGGAAGTGGTCCGGCAGGCCCGCCACCTCCGCAGCGACGGCGGGCGTGATGCTCGCGCGCTGGACGAGCGGCGGCGCGGTCGCGCGCTCCAGCCAATCGCGCAGCGGAAGGTCGAGCTGGATGCGACCGAGCTCGTGGAGCGTCGCGATCTCCCACAGGGAGATGTCGCTGACGTAGAGCGGCGTCTCGTCGGTGGCGCCATCGATGGCGTGCCGATGGGTTTTCGAGAGCTTGCCAGCGATCCACTCCACCAAGACGTGGGTGTCGAGCAGCAGCTTCAACGGCGTTGCCGCTCCGCGTCCCACGCATCAGCCGGCAGTACCGGCTCGAGGATGTCGCCGAGGATACGCACCGAGCCGAAGATCTCGTTCTGGGGATGCCGCTCCTTCGTCGAGAGCGACGGCACCAGCCGCGCAATCGGCTTTCCCCGTTTCAGGATCACCACGGGCTCGCCGGTCGCCGCGACCTGATCGAGGACGGCGAGGCACTTGGCCTTGAACTCGCTGCTGCCCATCGTCCGCATGTGACCAGTCTATTTGACCAGTCCGACGGCGCGCAAGCGTTGACCGCCCGGGCCGCAGGAAAGGGGCGCGGCGCGACGCCTTCGAGCGTGCAACTGGCGGACGATAAGGCTTCGGCAGCCACTGAAGGACGCCTGGACCGAGGTCACCCTCTCCCACTACCCCTGGGAGCGCGCCGCGCTCGTCTTCCAGCGCAATGGCCTGCCCGACCACGACCGTACCGGGCGCTCGGCGAGCTGTTGCGCGGCGGTGAACGCAATCAGCCTCGCCGAGCTCTGCGTCCGCGCAGAGCCTCGATGATCTCGTGCAGGACTTCTTCGACGAGCCCGGCTTATGAGTCGATCGCGAGCATCGCCGTACGTGGAGGACTCGAGGTGGTCATTCGATGATGTCTCCGAAGGATCTGAAGCTCATGCGGAATCGCTTCTGCTCGAGGTGCCTCTTCGCCGCATCCGCTTCGTCGACGGTGAGCTGCCCTTGGCGGATCGCTACCAGGAGCAGGCCGGGTGTCGTGAACAGGCGGCCAGGGCCGAGACGAACGTTGGCCTCTCGCCGGAATGCGCCTCGCTCGTCACAGGCGACCAAGCAGGCCTCGTGCACGGCGAGCGCGAGGGACGACGATTCGCCCGGGTCGAGCGACTCGTGCAGCTCGGCGTAGAGCTGCAGCACGGCGGGTTCGAGGAGTTGTGCGCGATCGACGAAGCCCTCCTCCAAGCTCGTTGCAGCCTTCTCGCCTGGTGAGGGTCTCGTACCTCGGCTTCCACCTCCTCGGTGATGACGACCTCGTACCCGTCGAGCCCACCGAGAAGATCGAGGCGGTCGAGATGGAGGAAGTTGATGAGCACGGATGTGTCCACGACGACCCTCAACGGGATCAGTCTCCTGGCACCAGCGCCTCCACGAGTCCACCATCTTCGTCAGCGAGCCCCGCCTCTTTGAGCATCACGTCGAGCTGCCCTTCCGCGAAGCCGAGCAGCACGCCGAGCTCCTTCATCTTCCGGGCGCTGATCAGCTCTCGGCGCAGCCCCTCCAGCGCAAGGCCAAGAGAGCGCCGCCGGAACTCGAAACGCTGCTCCGTGGCGTTCGGCTCACGGATACCCATCGCATCGGCGAGAGCCTTCCCGGAGCTCCGCTCTTCCTGGGCCTTGAGCTCGTCGAGCTCTGCCTGAGAGAGCAGACCGAGGTTCTTCAGCCGGTAGAGCGCGGCCAGACGGCTCACACCGAAGTGATGCGCAAGCAGGACGATGTCGTAGAGCTGTACGGACTGGCTGCCGGGCTCCCGCACCTCGTCCACCGCGACGTGACCGACTTCGTCGAAGAGCTCGGCCCGTACCCGATCTCGCGTCCCCTTGCCGAGGCTCTCCATGAAGGTCCTCACTCCGGCTGCGGGCATCAAGAAGGACGCAGCGAAGGAATTCGCGCGCACCTCGCGAAGCACGGCGCGATCCTGCGAGCGGCTCAGCAGGCCGAGCTGATCCTGGTCGAGTAGGGCGTGCGCGTACTCGTGGGCGTAGGAGAATCGCCGGCGCAGCCTCTGGTGCTCGCTGTTGACGACGACGTACAAGCCGATATCTCGACCGCGGAGCGTGAGCCCGGACACGTCGTCCGGCAGCCGGATCCAGGCGGTTCGGACGCCCTGTGACTCGAGGACCTCGGCGACGTCCTCGATAGGAGCAGAGCCGAGACCCAGCCGCTGCCTCTCGTCCTCTGCCGCGCGGTCGCCCTGCTGGATGGCTTCCCAGCGCGACCTGGGCGCCGGGTTGATCAGGGAGAAGGCCCGGGCCTCCGGGCGAACGATGCCGAGCCGCCCTTCGAGCCGAGTGAGCTCTCGAGCGACACGGAGACTGTCGCGGATGCTCTCCGCAAGCTGCTGGTCGTGGGCTACCTCCGGGCTCGCCCGGAAGAGAGCTGCGAGAGCACTGTTCTCGTCGAAGGTGGGACCGAGGAGCTCGCGAATGTCACGGCCATAGAGATGGGCGAGCCGGTCGAGCTCGAAGCTCGACACGGCGCGATTGCCGCCCTCGATCTGGGCGACCGTCGGGCGCGAGAGGCCGAGGCGTTCGGCCACCTGGGCCTGGGTCATACCGGAGGCGGTCCGGCACACCTTCAGCCGGCTGGCGAGGTCTTCCGCCGAAGGAGGCAGGGTGGTCATCGTGATTCAAATTCTAACATAATTCGTGATAGATCGTACTCAATGGGAAGATAATCGGACGTCGGTCTGATGGTCGACCGGCCTGGACTAGGCTCGCAGGTTCCTCGGGACATGCCGATGGCTTGACGTCTGGAGCACCAGATGCCGACAAAAACGGTACAATCGTCACCGAACGTCAATCACCATGCGATCCCGAACCTTCTTCGAGAGCCATCCCGTCTTCCGCCTGGACGAGGCAGCCGAAGCACTGGGCCTCGCAGACCGGCCGCGACTGGCGGTGAAACGCCTCGTCTACCACGCGGGAGAGGGCACGCTGAAGCAAGTCGAGCGAGGGCTCTGGGCCGTCGTGCCTCCGAGCGTGGAGCCGGAGGGGTTCGAGCCCGACCGGTTCGCGGTCGCGGCCGCCCTGCGGCCGGACGCCGTCTTCTGCTACCACAGCGCGCTCGAGCTCCTCGGTGCCGCGCACTCGGAGGCGCGCCTCTGCACGGTCTTCACCCGCCACCGGCGCCGGCCGCTGGCGCTGCGTGGAGCACGCATCGAGTTCCTTCGTCCGCCGGTGGCGCTGTTGCGAGCCGAACGGGAGCGACTCGGGGTGCGCGAGACGCGGCGTCTCGGTCGCCGGCTGGAATTCACCGGCCCCGAGCGGACGCTGGTCGAGGGGTTCAGGAGGCTGGACCGGGTCGGCGGGCTGGAGGAGCTGGTGACTTCCGCGGAGGGCTTCGCCTCCCTCGACTTCGCGCTGCTTCGCGAAGTGCTCGAGGCGTACGACGAGAAGGCGGTGTGGGCGGCGGTCGGATGGTTTCTCGAGCGCCACCGCCGAGCGTTCCTCGTGTCCGATCGACTCCTCGCAGAGCTCGAGCGGCGCCGACCGAAGGCGCCCCAGTACTTGTCGCGTAGCGAGCGCGGAGGAACCATGGTCAAGCGTTGGAACCTCGTGCTTCCACCGAGCCCGCTCTTCGCGCGAGAGCCCGATGAGGCCTGAGAAGGGCCAGGCTCGCTCTCAAGGGCGGCACCGCACTCAACCTCTTAGGCGGCGTGCCGCCGCGCCTCTCCGTGGACCTCGACTTCAACGTCATCGGCGAAGACGTACTGGCCGACGGCGCTGCAGTTCTTCCTGGATGATGGCGACCAGGACCTGGTCCTGGTGGCGCCGAAGCGCGACCGCCGCTTCCGCCAGCTCCTCGACGGACTGAAGATGCTGCGCGATGCCGGCGTGGCGGAGCCGGACTGACGCACTTCGTCGCCTCGCTGTGGCAACGGCCATCGCTCAGCGCGTCTCGAACACCTCGACACTCCTCCCACCCGAGCGCAACACCACATTCGCGTACTTGGTGTCCGGCGTCGTCCCACCGAACGCGCCGACCGAGATGAACCAGACCCCGACGATGCGGGTCGGACGCGTCGCGACCCGGTCGCCGACCGCCATATCGTAGTCGTCCAACAGGTTCCGCGTGTGGCGTTGCCACACGCCCAAGTCGTCGCGACCGCCTTGCAGCACGATGTGGGTCTCGCGGGTGTTCCACCACGCGAGAGGGCACGCGAAGCTGGTGCCGGCTTCGAGGTGCGGGCTGCGCAACCAGGTGATGTCCTGGCCGTTGTCGAATTCGACGGCGATCGATGAGTAGTCGTGGTGGCGGGCCTCGGTCTCGGGGCCTAGTGAGTGCAGCGCGTCGTGGCGCCACTCGAAGGTGATCTCGCTCTGGGGATCGAGCGGCAGGTCGACAGCTTTCTTGATGATGCCGGCGGAGGAGGCGGCGTGGCCCCAGAGGCCGCGGCGGCCGTCGCCTTCCCAGGCTTGGAAGACGTTGGTGCGTCGCAGGTAGCAGATCGAGCGGAAGCCGGCCGGCAGGGGAAGCGTGGCCTCGAGGTCTGACTTGGCGCGGGCGACGGCCTCGTGCTCGGGGAAGGCGGCGAGCGCCTCCGCAACCGGCGACTTCCAGGCGGCCACGACCACCGCCAGGTCGAGCGGCTCGGCGGCGAGCGCGGCGGCCGCGGCGGCCGCGGCGGGCAGGGTACCGTCGCAGCGCTCCCAGTTGATGCCCTGCCCCTGGGGCCGCACCGCGAGCTCGACCTCGCCGGATGCCCAAGCCGGGAACGACCACGTCGACTCGCCGAGGTTGACGATGTCGGCGTCGCCGATGCGCACCCACACGCGGGCGCCCACACCTTCACCGAAGCCGAAGAGCGTCAGGCTCTCGCCCTCGGACACTCGCACCCCGCTCCGCTTCCAGCGGTCCGCGCTCGACGCGAAGGCCACGGCGGCCACGCCCGATGTGACGGGTCGATCGCTCAGGAGCCGAGCCAGAGCTTCGGCCTGCGCGGCGGTGGCGCCGCGGGCCGGCGCAGACGCCAGGACGGCGAGAGCGGTCGTCGCGATCCAGGTTGCGACGCGGGTGGTGCGCGGGATGCTCATGCGATACCCCTCGCTCAATGCGCGAACCCGCGCAGCAGCACACCGATCCCGTAGGCGAGGACAGAGGCGCCGCCGCCGACGGCGAGGGTCTCGGAGACGGAGCGCCACGGCGATGCGCCGCTCCACTTGCCCTTGAGCGCGCCGACTACGACGAAGGCGATGCCGGTCATCACGGAGCTCCACAGGAAGGGGTGCGCGACGCGGACGCCGGTGATGGCCTGGAAGGCGTAGACCATCAGCGGCAGCGAGCCGGAGACGACGAACGCGACGAAAGTGGCCAGGGCCGCGCGCTTCGGGTCGCCGGTATCGCGCGACAGCCCGAGCTCCTCGGTCAACATGGTCTGGATCCACAGCTCGCGGTCGGATGTGATGACCTCCACCACGTCGTCGAGCTGCTTCCCCTCGAACCCTTTGCGGCGGAAGATCTCGCGAATCTCGGCGCGCTCGCCATCGGGCAGGGCGCGGATGTGGGCTTCCTCGTGCCGCCGCGCACGCTCGTGCTCGGCGTGCTCGGTACGTGCGCCGAGGTAGGTGCTCGCGGCCATCGAGGCGCCGTCGGCGAGCAGGTTGGCGAGTCCGAGGATGATCACCACGTTGTCGGACAGCCGCGCTCCGGCAACGCCCGCGACGATGGCGAACGTGGTCACGATGCCGTCGACGGCGCCGTAGACGAGGTCGCGCAGGTACGAGCGGCCGTCCACGCTCGAGATGCGACGCGCGATCGCTTCCTCGGTATGGCTCTCTTCGAGCCGCGCTTTGTCGTCCATGGGTAGGTTGGGGTCTTGCCCCCGGTGCGGGCATGCAGACTGTACCCGCCTCGAATTCCCGCGGCATTCGTGCCCGCCCTCGACACAGCCAACCGTCCCAGCGGGTGGGGTCGCGGGTCGGGTCGGCCGCTAGCATCGAACCAGGAATGGAACGCGACGACGTCGACCTCGCGCGCCTCGCGCAGCTCGCCCGGGATGGGGGTCTCGAGGTCGAGGAGACGCACATTTCGCTGGTGTTGCTGACTCCGACCGAGGTGTTCAAGCTCAAGAAGCCGGTGGACCTGGGCTTCCTCGATTTCTCGTCTCCCGCGGCCCGGCACGCCGCCTGCCTCGCAGAGGTCGAGCTCAACTCGCGCCTCGCGCCGGGTGTCTATCTCGGCGTGACGCGCGTGGGCATGGACGAGACCGACGAGACCGACGAGACCGACGAGACCGGACGGCTACGCCTTGGTGCGACCGGAGAGGACGCAGGACACGGGGACGAGCTCGCGCACGGGGAGTGGGCCGTGCACATGCGGCGCTTGCCGCGCGAGGCGCGCGCCGACCACCGGCTCGAGCGCGGAGACCTCGACCGGCCGGAGCTCGCGCGACTCGCTCGCCGCCTTGCGGCCTTCCACGACGCGTCGCGCTGCGACCCGGAGACGTCCCGCTTCGGCGAGGTGGCGGCGATCCGCCGCAACGTCAAGGAGAACTTCGACCAGACCGCCGACTCGCTGGAGAGCTACCTCGACGCCGACGCGATCGCCGAGGTCGAGGGTTGGCAGCTCGACTTCCTCGCGCGCCACGAGGACCTGTTCGCCGGACGCGTCGGTGCGGGTCGCGTGCGCGACGGGCACGGCGATCTCCGTCTCGAACATGTGTACCTGGGCGAGGGCGTGCCGGAGGCGGACGGCTTGGCGGTGATCGACTGCATCGAGTTCAACGAGCGCTTCCGCTTCGCCGACGTGTGCTGCGACATCGCGTTCCTGGCGATGGACCTGGCGTGGCACCGCCGCGTCGATCTGGCCGAGGCGTTCCTCGCCGAGTACGCGCGCGCCTCCGACGACTACGACCTCTACGCGCTGGTCGACTTCTACGAGAGCTACCGCGCCTTCGTGAGGGGCAAGATCGCAGCGCTCACCGCCGAGCTGCCCGGCTTCGCGCCCGCGGTGAGGGAGCGGATGCGAGTGGAGGCGCGGCGCTACTTTCGGCTCGCCCAGGCCTCCGAGCGGCGGCCAGTGGTCGGCCCGAGGCTGGTGGTCGTGTGCGGGTCGATCGCCTCCGGCAAGAGCACGGTGGCCGATCGCCTGGCCGACCGGCTCGGCGGTCCGGTGCTGGACGCGGACCGCACGCGCAAGCGCATGCTCGGCCGCTCGTCGACCGAGCCGCTCCACCATGCCCCTTTCCGTGGCGCCTACGACCCCGCGATCTCGGCACGGGTCTACGGGGAGCTGCTGCGTCGCGCGGAGGTGGTGCTGCGCTCGGGGCGCCCCGCCGTCCTCGACGCTAGCTTCCGGGCGAAGGCCGACCGGGAACAGGTGCGCAGCCTCGCGCAGCGGTTGCGCCTGCCGCTGTTGTTCGTGGAGTGCCAGGCGCCTCGCGCGGTGGTCGAGGAGCGCCTGCGCGAGCGGGCCCGGACGACGAGGGTCAGTGACGGCAGGCTCGAGATCCTCGATGGCTTCCTGGCCAGCTTCGAGCCGATCGAGGGGCTGCCAGCCGCGGAGCACGTGGTGCTCGACACCACGCTGCCGCTCGCGGCGGGCCTCGGCCCGGTCTTCGAGATCCTGCCGCGTTGGCCGAGCTAACGCGCGCGTCTTCGCGCGCGCTCCGAAGGCGCGCGTCCTCGCGCGCGCCCTTAGCGCGCGTCTTCGCGCGCGTCCCTAACAAGCGCGTCCTTGCGCTCCTAGCGCGCGTTCGTCGCGCGCCCTCTGCGGCCCAGCCTGAGGCTGCCGCGTCGCGCGGCATCCGTCTTGCT
>DATLFI010000170.1:0-6833 GCA_035524895.1 Thermoanaerobaculia bacterium
GCCAGTCTCCCCAATCTCGGGCGTCGCGTCGCCGTCTCGCCCGCGGGTGAGTTTCGTTTCGACGACTTGCCTGCCGGCGAGCACGTGGTCGTGGTCGACAGTCCCTCCGCGGGACGTGCCGTGCGCACCGTCGTGGTGCCCGCGGGAGAGGTGGCCAGCATCGAGCTCACACTGTCGCGCGCCAGGCACACCGAGGAGATCGTCGTCACCGGGACGGCCGAGGCGCGTAGCGCGCTCGATCTCGCCAGCGCCACCAACGTGCTGCGGGGCGAGGAGCTGCAACTCAGGCTCCAGGCATCCCTCGGAGAAACGCTCGAGTCGGAGCCCGGTATCACCTCGTCCTTCTTCGGACCGGGGGCAAGCCGTCCGATCGTGCGCGGCCAATCGGGGGACCGAATCCGCGTCCTCGAGGGCGGCATCGGTGTCGGCGACGCTTCGGCGATCAGCCCCGACCACGCAGTCACCTCCGATCCCTCGCTCGCGGAGCAGATCGAAGTGCTGCGTGGTCCCGCCACGTTGCTCTATGGCTCGAGCGCGATCGGCGGCGCCGTCAACATCGTCGACAATCGCATTCCTCGCTATCGACCCACCGAACGCATCGGAGGCATCCTCGATCTCCGGGGCGGCACCGTCGACGACCAGCGCTCGGGCGCTGTCGGTCTGGAGGGAGGCCAAGGTCGCTTCGCCTGGAGCCTGGGCGCTCTGCTCCGCGAAACCGACGACTACGAGGTGCCAGGCTTTGCCCGACTGGAGGGTGACGAGCACGAAGAGGAGGAGCATCACGAGGAGGACGGCGAGGAGGAGGAGGAGGAGCCCTTCGGGTTCGTTCCGAACACGGACAGCAAGACCCAGTCGTTGCGGGCCGGTGGAACGTACTTCTTCGGCAATGCGGGGTTCCTAGGGGTGTCGGTGACCGGTTTCGACACGGAGTACGGCATTCCGATCGGCGGGCACGGGCACGAAGAGGGGCACGGCGACGAGGGAGAGGAAGAGCACGAGGAGGAAGAGCACGGCGAGGAGATCCGCATCGACATGCAGCAACGGCGCTTCGACCTTCGCGGCGAGCGGACCAAGCCCTTCGGCGCCTTCCGCGGCTTCAAGGTGCGGTTGGGCGTCACCGACTACGAGCACGTCGAGCTAGAGGACGGCGAGGTCGGTACGACCTTCTTCAACGAGCTCGCGGAGGCCCGCTTCGAGCTGGTGCAGAAGCAACGCGGTCGGTCGAACGGCTCGATCGGCCTGCAGCTCTACGAGCGCAACCTGAACGCCATCGGTGCCGAGGCGTTCCTCCCCGAGACCGACACCTCGCGCTGGGCGGTCTTCACGTTCCAGGAGCTGCGCGCCGGCAGCCTGCGATGGCAGCTCGGCGCTCGCTTCGAGGCGCAGGAGAACGATCCGCGCGTGGCCAAGCTCTCAGCGGTCGACCACGACGGTCTGAGCGGCTCGCTGGGCCTGGTTTGGGACGTCTCGGAGTCGTGGTCGTTCGCGGCGTCGGCGGCGCGCGCGGTCAAGATGCCCGCTCCCGAGGAGCTCTTCTCCGATGGCGCGCACGTCGCGACACAGTCGTTCGAGATCGGCGACCCGACGCTCGGCGAGGAGAGCGCGCTTGGTCTCGACGTTTCGCTGCGGCGGACGAAGGGGAAGCTCACCGGCGAGCTGACCCTGTTCCGCAACGACTTCGAGGACTACATCTACCCAGCATTCACCGGTGAGGAAGAGGACGGCTTCCCGGTGGTGCTCTACACGCAGGAGGACGCCGACTTCGTGGGCGCCGAGCTCAAGGCCCGAGTCGAGCTCCTCGAGCGCAACGGACATCATCTCCACTTGAGGATGTTCGGCGACACCGTCGAGGCCGAGCTCGCCTCGGGCGGTAACCTGCCGCGGATCCCCTCCGCGCGACTGGGCGCCGGGTTCGACTACCACGGCAAACGGCTCAACGCAATGGTCGAAGTGCGCCACGTCTTCGACCAAGATGACGTCGCGGTCAACGAGACGCCCACCGACGGCTACACCATGGTCAACGCCAGCGTCGGCTATCGCTTCGTATTCGGGTCGCAGCTCTTGGACGTGCTGCTGCGAGGTCGCAACCTCACCGACGAGGAGGCACGCAGCCACACGTCGTACCTGAAGGAAGTGGCGCCGCTGCCGGGACGGGACGTGAGCCTGTCGATGCGGTTGTGGTTCTGAGGCCCGTCAGTATTGGGCGCGCCGATAGGTCGCACACCCCGCGACCTATCGGCCGCTCGCTGTAGCCGTCGCCTCCGCTCCGGCGAGCTGTCCTGGCGCCTTGTAGACCACGCCCCCCTTCATCACGAAGCGGACTTCCTGGAGCCGCTTCACGTCGTCGAGGGGGTTGCCTTCGACCGCTATGACGTCGGCGCGCTTGCCAGGGGTGAGCGTGCCAACCTCGGCGGCAATGCCCAAGAGCGTGGCAGTCGTCGTAGTCGCGCTGCGGATCGCCTCGAGCGCGGGCATGCCGGCCTCGACCATGTACTCGAGCTCCTTGGCGTTGCTGCCGTGCGGGCAGACGCCGCAGTCGGTGCCGAAGGCGATCTTGACGCCTGCACGGTAGGCCTTGCCAAAGGTGTCCTGGATGAGCGGTCCGATCGCTGCCGCCTTGGGCCGGACGATCTCCGGAAAGTAGCCTGGCACGGCGGCCTTCTCGGCGACGAAGCGGCCGGCCGAGATGGTGGGCACGAAGTAGGTGTCGTGCTGCTTCAACAGTGCGAACGCCTCCTCGTCCATGTAGGTGCCGTGCTCGATCGTGGTGACGCCGGCGCGGACGGCCCGCTTGATTCCCTCGAGACCGTGGGCGTGCGCCGCGACGTGGAAGCCGTAGTCGCGAGCGGTGTCGACGATGGCGCGGATCTCTTCCTCGGCAAACTGCGCGTTGAGGCCGCTCTTGGCGAGCGAGAGCACGCCGCCGGTGGCAGTGATCTTGATCAGGTCGGCGCCTTCCTTGTAGCGCTGGCGCACCGCCTTGCGCGCGTCCTCGACGCCGTTGACGATGCCGATCGCCGCCCCGGGGTCACCGGTGAGCTCGGCGCGCAGTCCGTTGGTCGGGTCGCCGTGGCCGCCGGTGGAGGCGAGGCTCGAAGTGGCCGCATAGACCTTGGGTCCGGGGATCCAGCCCTGGTCGATGGCATCGCGCAGGGCCTTGATCGCTGTCGGATCGCCGCCGAGATCGCGCACGGTGGTGAAGCCTGCCTCGAGGGTACGCCGCGCGTAGACCACGCCGCGCAACGCGAAGTCCGGAGCGTTCAGGCGGATGTCCTCGGCGTAGCTCCCGGGAGAGGACTCCGACGTCAGGTGGACGTGCATGTCCATCAACCCGGGCAGCAACGTGTGGCCGCGTAGGTCCACGATCTTGTCGCCGTCGCCGGCGCTCGAGAAGCCCTCCGTTACTTCCACGATTCGACCGTTCTCGATCACGAGCGTGCGGCGCTCGAGCAGGCGCCCGGTCTCGACGTCCAGGACTGAACCGGCGTGGAGCAGGGTTCGCTGTGCGTGCGCGGGCCCGACGGCGATCGCCGCGAGCGTGAAGCAAGACGTGGCGAGGGCGAGGGCGAGGACAAAGGGGGTACGACGCGGTCGGGGCATGCTGGACTCCGGATTCTGGCCGTGGCTGTCTGTCTCGGGAGTGTCGAGCCTATCCTCGGCGCGGTTCTCCAATATCCTGCTACAACTCCAGGCTCTCGAGGTTCCGCACTCCAGCTCGCAGGGGCAGCCACGTGGCGAGCGCGGTGAGCGCGAGGATGAAGCCGGCGGCGCCGAGCATCACCATGGGGCCGTCGTCGGGATGCAGGCGTCGCCATTGCGCCATGAAGGCTTGGGCGGCTGCGATCGCGGCGACGAGCAGGAAGCTCAGGATGAAGTTCAGCGTACCGCCGAGCCCGGAGACGATGCGGGAAGGGCTTTCCTCGACCAGGTTCGGATAGAGCGCGCCGAGGCCGACCGAGAGGCCGCAGAGCGCGACGGTCGTGGCCACGATGGCGAACAGCGAGAAGGCCAGCTCGCCGGGCGCGAGCCGGAGTCGCAGGCCCGACAGCAGGGCCAGACCGATGGTTAGGGTGGACGTCGCGGCGACAGCGAGCCAGAACTTCTGCGCCACCAGGAAGCGTCGTGTCAGGGGCGCGAGGCCGAGGATCCAGAACCTGCGGCCCTCGAGGCTCACCAGCGGGAAGACGAAGCGCGTGGTCAGCGTGGCGAGGATCAGCATGGTGGCGCTGGTGTTGAGGATCGTGATCCAGCTCCGCCAACCCTCGGCCAGCTCCGACCCGCGATGCCGCATGTTGGCGACGTACAACGCCATCAGCCCGAAGAAGATGACGAACTGCGACCACTGCGCCGGGTCGCGCCAGAACAGGCGGAGGTCCTTGATCACGAGGCTCCTGGCAGGCTCGGGCAGCGGGCCGAGCATTGTCTCCAGTGCAGAACGGCCACCGCCGACTCCGGCAGCTCGAGCGGCGCGACCGAGACCGGATGGGTCGGTTCGGGCGCTCCAGCCGCGGAAGAACAGCGCCTCCGCCGTCGCCGTGGCGAGCCACGCCAGGAGGGCCGCGTTCGCGACCAGCAGGAGTAGATAGAAAATGGCCTCGCCGAGCCTGCCACCGGCCGCCGCGAACAGCCCGTCGGCGAGCCACGAGCTCGGCAGCCAAGGCGTGCGGGTTCTACCGAGCACGTCGAGGATCGTGCGGAGCGTCTCCGCCTGCGACAGGTCCGGGAGCGCCAGCCGCGCGCGGAAGAGCGCCAGTAACAACCCGCCGAGGGTCAGCGCCCCGAGCAAGAGCGGCCCCCGCCTGATACCGCCCAACAGGCGCACCAGAGCCATCGCGGCGATGGAGCCGCCGGCCGCGGGAATCACCACGAACGGCACGAAGAACACGGGAAGCGCCAGATAGAAGCCCCAGGGAACTCCGCGTTGCATCCCGTACGCGAGCAGCGCCGGCGCGCCCAGGAAACCGAGCGCCCAGGAGCTGAAGGTCACCACCTCGACGAAGCGCGAGAGGAACAGCGTCGAGATCGGGATCGGCGTCTGGAGAAGGAACGCCACCTCGCGGGAACGGTAGAGCGCGGCGAACGCTGCGAGGGCATTCGACAGCAGGAGCAGCACCAGCACCGTGAGCGCGAAGGCCGATAGCAGCCGCTGCAGCACCAGGTCGGTCAGGCGCACCGCGCTCACCGTGCCGACGTTGCCCAGCAGGTCGCGCCCGAATCGCTCGAGCAACTCGAGCAGACCGTAGGCGAACAGGAAGACCCCGGCCCACACGACGGCCGCCGAAGCCGCCACGAACACCACCTTGAGCCGCGACTCGGAGCGCATCGAGGCGACCCAGCGGCGCCCCATCACGACCTGGGCACGCAGCAGCGCTGCGAGGGGGCTTGGTGCCGTCATGGGTTCTCTCGCGTCAGGGGCGGCGCCGCGGGGTCGTCTTCGCTCGAGGTGAGCACGAGGAAGACGTCTTCCAGCGAGGCGCCGCCTCCGGCGTGACCTCGTATCTCGTCCAGCGTGCCGACGGCGAGCATTCTGCCCCGATGGAGGATGCCGACGCGGTCGGCGAGCTGCTCGGCGAGCGCCAGGCTGTGCGTCGACAGCAGGACGGTCAGGCCTTCTCGGGCTCGCCGGCGCAGGTCGTCGCGGATGCGACGGATGCTCTGAGGATCGAGCCCCACCCACGGCTCGTCGATCACCACCACGCTCGGCTGGTGCAGGAAGCAGGCGGCGAACGACAGCTTCTGCCTCATGCCGTGGCTGTAGCCCTCGATCGGCCTGTCGGCGACGTGCGCGATCTCGAACAGCTCGAGCTGCTGTGGGATCAGCTCCGCCGCCGCCGCTGCCGGCATGCGGTAGAGCCCCGCCACCAGCCGCAGCATCTCGCGACCGGTGAGCTTGTCGTAGAGGTGGGGCATGTCCGGGATGTAACCGAGCAGCCTCTTGGCCTCGAGCGGCTGCCGTTGCACGTCGAAGCCGCCGATGCTGGCGACTCCCTCGGTAGGCCGCGCGAGGCCCACGAGCATCTTGATCGTCGTGGTCTTGCCCGCGCCGTTCGGTCCAAGGAAGCAGAACAGCTCCCCGGCGGGCACCGCGAGATCCAGGCGGTCGACGGCCAGGGTCGCGCCATAGCGTTTCGTGAGGCCTATCGTTTGGATCGCGCTCATCTTGCCCTTCACCGCACCGTTTCCACATGCACCTCCAGCTTGCCCAGGAAGGGCAGGAGCTGCGGCCAGCTCTCCACACCACCCTCCAGCAGCTTGAGGTGGGTGGCGTCGGCGCCGTGTTGACCAAGAGTGGGATCGGTCCAGGTCCAGCGCCCGCCGGCGAAGACCTCGGGCCAGGCGTGGTAGTAGAAGCCCTCGAGGTCGTCGCTCCACACCAGACCGATCGCGATGCGAGTGGGGATGCCGGCGGCGCGAGCGAGGGCGGTGTACAGCACCGTGTGCTCGTTGCAGTCGCCGCGGCGGTGCTCGAGCACGTCGAGCGCCGAGGGGATGCCGAGGGTCGGGACCTTGTCCACGTTCTCGAACACCCAGTCGGTGAGGACGAGAGCCCGCACCCAGTCATCCTGGGCGGCGTCCTGGTCGAAGTCCTGGTCGGCGCCGGCGAGGATCTCGGCGGCCGCGGCTCGTAGCCTCGGGTGCGTCGCCTGCACGAAGGCGTCCGATGCGAGGTGCTCCGGCGTCGGCGGTGCGGTCGGCGGCAACGCTTCACCCTCGAGCGCCTCCCTGGCGATCTCGTATCTCGCGCCGGGCGTTCCTGGTGTCGAAGCCAGGCGCCGCTGGGTGTCGTCGACGGGCAGCCGCTCGGCGAGATCAGGCCCCGAGATGCGCACCAC
>DATLFI010000171.1:0-6248 GCA_035524895.1 Thermoanaerobaculia bacterium
CCAGAGCCGCGCAGCGGCGACGTCGGTGCAGGCAAGCTGCCCGGGGCAGCTTGCTTGCACCCACCCGTGGGGCGCGGGGGTTTCGAGACCCCGACTGCGTTGGGCCTCCTGCACGATGTCACCGCATCGCGTTCGTCGGCCGCGCCTTGCCAGCGGTCGCAGATCCCCGCGCGCAGCTCCACGCGGGTTTCACCACGGGCTGCTAGCCGGGCCGGCGGCCTCGCCTGCAGCGTCGACGCGCGCGACCTTACGGACAGCGCGACCTCACGGACAGGTAGCGAACGCCTCCACGTCCGTGATCGGACGAAACGCCGTGCCTGCCGGGTTGCTGTACACGACGGCCTCGCCGGTGGCCGTGTCGACCACGCTCAGGTCGGCCTCGACATCGGTGAGCCCGGCGCCGAACACCCAGAAGTGGCCGTTGATCGGGCAGGCAGCGAGGACCTTGACCACCGCCTCCACGTTGGCCTGGTCGAAGAAGGTGAAGTACCCGGAATCGGCGGTCAGGGTGACGGCGACAGCGCGCCCGTATTCTCCGGCCGCGCCGGAGAACGCGATCTCCGCGACGAACCGCCCGCCGAGGCACAAGCCGTGCTCGCGGGAGGCACAGGCCGCTGGTCGTTCGAGCAGGAACACCGTCGCGGTCGATGCGCCGCCGAGCGCCGCGCCACCCGTAACGGAACCGAGCTGGAGCGTCACCTTCTCGGTACCCTCGCCCGGCCCATCGTCGACCGGAACGAGCACGATCGACTTCGAGCTCGAATCTCCGTTGCCCCAGCTGAGGGTGCCGGTGCCGCCGGTGAAGTCGGGTCCGGGTGTCGCGCTGCCTTCGGCGATGGTGACCGTGGCCGAGACGACTCCGCTCGCACCTCCCTCGCGGAGGACGCGGATGACGAGCTCGCCGGCGTCCTCGAAGGTCCAGAGTCGGGTGACCTCGAACCGCAGCGTCCCGGCGTTGCCGCCGCCGCCTGGCCCGTCGTCATCGAGAATCCTGAGCTCCGCCGTGGCGGGCGCACCGAGGGTCAGGCCGCCGGTGGGGTTCGACAACGACAGGCCGACGGTCTCGGTCCCTTCGGCAACCTGGTCGTCGAGGATCGGAATCTCGATCGAGCGCGTTCCGCCAGCGCCGTCGGCCCAGCTCACGGCCTGCGAGACCGGCTGGTAGTCGACTCCAGGGGAGGCGGTGCCGCCACCCGTCGATATCGTCACCTCGACCGCGCCGGCGGTGCCGCCGACCCGTTCCACCGACACGGTCGCGACCCCACCGCTCTCGCTCACGGTGAAGCGATCGCTGGTGAACCGCACCTGGCCGGCGCTACCGGTCCCCCCGCCTCCGCTCTGGACGACGATCCGCCCCGACATCCCCACTCCCCCCGCCGCGCCGTGCACCTCGCAGTGATAGGGGACCTGCCCGCTCGTCGAGAAGGTGCGCGTGAATTCCCAACCACCGGCGGTGGGATCGCCCGGCGAGTCGGAAGGCGCTCCCGGGTCGTATTCGGTGTCGGGATTGACTCCGGTATCGCAGCCGTTGGCGCAGCGAAAGCTGCTGTCGTCCGCTCTCACGTTGTGCGCCATCGCGGTGTCCATGTTTCGGAACCGGACGCTGTCGCCGACCTGGATCGTGAGGTCCGCCGGCTGAAAGGTGCTCGACACCAGGAGCACCTCGTGGACCTCCGCACCCGCGAGACCGGCCGAGAGGAGCAGGGCCAGACCGGAGAGCAGACAGGACAGGACGCCGCGGCTCTGGAGCAACGCGCGCGACGGGCCGTGGCTTCTCATGATGATCACGACGAATTCCTCCGGGCGATGACTCCCATGCGCGCAGCAGCAACGACCGACCGATCGGCGCGCGTGCCCGCCATTACCTAGTTGAGACGGCAAAAGCCTCGGGATGGAACAGGAGAGCCGCCATTCCCCAGGAAAAGCTCGAACCCGCCTGGCTCGGTGTCCAACCTCGTAAAACTCGACGCAAATGCCACAAACCGTGTCGCAACTACTGCCGGTCGCACGGCTATCATACAAGACCGGAGAGGGGCAAATCGGTGAGCAAGCGAGAGGCGTTCGTCCTGGACGACCGCGGCGCGAGGATTTCCTTCAGCGCGTTGGGTGTCGATGCCCACGCGTTCTGGGGAGATCCCGCGTTACGACGAGTGCAGGAGTTCCTACGGCAGCACCCCGACCAGCCCTTCCCACTCGGGCTGGCCGCCGAGATCGCCGGATTGGAGTACACCTACTTCTCGCAGTACTTCCACCGGCGAGTCGGGATCACCTTCGTCCGCTGGGTGAACGCGCTGCGCGTCTCGAAGGCGCTCGAGCTGCTGATCGACACGGACCTGCCGATCGCCGAGATTGCCGTGCGCACCGGCTATCGGGACGCCCGGACGCTGCAACGGAACTTCAAGCAGCTCACGGGCCAGCAGGCGAAGGTGCTGCGGCAAGCCTTCCGCGGCGCCAGCCGCCCGCGCACGAGGCCGCCTCTACCTCCCGGCAAGGCCGCAACCTCGGCAGGCGACACCGTCGACCTGAGGCCGGCTGCAGCCGGCGAGAACCCTTCCGCCTACCAGGCACGCGAGCCGCTCGGCACGCCACCGGCGGGCGACGACGGCGACAGGTAGACGACACGAGCGTCCACGCTCGTGTCGAGCAGCCCGAGCATCGTGCCTAATGCCTGCCGGTAGGCCTCGAGCTGTGCTCGATGCCGCGAGCGCAGAGACTCCGCCGCTTCAGAGGAACCAGCCGCGCCAAGCGGCTCCGTCTTCCACTCGAAGAGCTGCGCCGCGACCGGCACGCCGCGGCGCGAGTGCACCACGGCACGATCGAACACCCCGCGAATCAGCGTGCCCTCCCGTTCTACCAGGTACGCGCGCTCTCGCCAGACCTCCACCGACTCGCCGGGCCCGCCCGCTGGCGGTCGCGACAGGATGGAGCACAGAGGCTCCGCCTCGACCAGGCGCAGGAGCTCAGCCAGCATCGCGCGCAGTCGAGTCTCGGACGCAGCCGGATCCATGGCCCGTGCGGCGCGTATCAGCTCGGCGTCGTCGGGCCGCGTAGCGCCACGATCGAGCCACTCGATCCCGGCCAGCCAAAGGTGGAAGACCCTGCCGCGCAACGCCGGGACGGGAGGCTCGCCGCGAGGTAGGCCAGAGAGCAGATCGGAGAGCAGGTCAGAGGCGAGGACCTGCTGCGGCGCGCCCAGCTCCGAGGGAATCAGGACGGGGAGTCGGCGCCGCGGTGCCCGCCTGGCCTCGGTCGCCGCGAGCGCCGGCGCCGACTCGGTCCTCTGCGCCTCGCCAGCCGCGGCGACGCGAGCGCCGGCGGTGGCCATCCCCGCCTGCTCCTCGGGCCCTGGCTCCTCGCGCCGGTGACCAGCCAGCTCGGCCGGATCGAGCGGCTCTCCCAGCTCCCACAAAACCGTGCCGCCGCACGCATCGCCGGCGCCGTTGCCCCGCAAGGCATCCGCCAGCAGCGCGGCGAAAGTCCGCGCCCCTGCGCCCTTCTCGGACCGTGGCTGGATCAGGAGGTGCAGCTCGAAGCGAGCTCGGGTCAAGGCGACGTAGAGCACGCCGAGGTCGTCGAGCACGCGCCGCTCGACCTCCTGTCGTCGAGCGACTATGAGCTGCTCGCTGAGGCCGCGAATGGTCTTGTTGGTGGCACGATGAACTTCGGCAACCGGCCCCGCCGGCGCAAGGCGCATCACGTCCAGGAGGGGACTGGCGAGATCGCCGATGCGGCGCTCGAGCTCGCCCAGCACCACGATGTCGAACTCGAGTCCCTTCGCCTAGTGGACGGTCATCACCCGCACCATCGCCGGGACCGGCTCCTCCACCAGGCTGCCCTCGATGCGCCTGGCGAGCTCACCCGGACCCGGACCATCGCTGGCTAGCGGCGGTAAGAGCTCGGTGAGCTGCTGCAGCCGGCGAGCGTTGCGCTCGTCGCACACGCCGGCGAGCTCTCGGAGCCAGCGCGCCACCGTGCTGCGAGAGCCGCTCGCCGCCAGCTCACGCCGCATCCCGCGCGATGCCTCCTCGGGACGGCGCCAATCGCGAAGACCTACCACGGGACCGAGCGGGCCGCTGGCGACCTGGTACGCCGCCGCGGTCGCACCGGGATGCTCGGCGAGCCGCAGCGCCGCGAGCACCGCAGTGACCGCGGGATCGTCGTCGATCGGACCGGCGCCTTCCCCGCTGGCGTCGAGCCCCAGATCCTCCAACCTGCCGCGCAGCTCGCGGACGGTACGGTTGGTCAGACAGAGCACGCCCACCGTGGGCAAAGACTCGTGCGACCCCCCACGCAGTCGATCGACCAACGCCCGCACCCGGTGGGCGACGTAGTCGAGATGTCCGAGCGGGCGGGTGGCGATCTCGCCCTGGGTCTCGCCGTCCTCGGGCATCGACTCGGCCTCCGCCATCGCCTCGCCGGACACGGGCGGATCATCCGCAGCGAACAGTCCCTCCCACTCCCCCGAGGTCGCCAGCACGACGTAGCCGGGACGCTGCGGATGGGCTGAGACCTGGACGTCGAACGCCGCCGCGAACCGCCTGGCTGCCGCCTGTTCGGCCTCCCCGGACAGCGCCGGGTTGTCCGCCAGCGCGCCGAACACGAGATTGGTCGCCGCGAGCACGCTCGGGGAGCTGCGCCAGCTCGCGGTGAGCGTTTCGACTTCTCCAGCGCCCGCGAGCATGCGGGCCTCGAGCTCGCCGAACAGCTCGGCGCAGCCGCCGCGCCAGCCGTAGATCGATTGCTTGGGATCGCCGACACCGAACACGCTACGGCTGCCGTCGCCATAAGCCAGCAGCTCCTCGACCAGCGGCGTGATCGCCTGCCATTGCTCGAGGCTGGTGTCCTGTAGCTCGTCGAGGAGCAGGTGGTGCACCGCGCCGTCGAGGCGGAAGAACAGGTCGAGCAGCATCGGCTCTCCCCCTTCGGGCGCCTCGCGGAAGTCGGCGGCGAACAGGACCTGGAGGCGCTCCACGAGCTCCGAGTAGAGGACGATGCCCGCGCGCCGTCGCAGCTCGCGGAACGGGACCTCGAAGGCGGCCAGGAGGTGGTGTGTCGCGCTGGTCTGGTCGGCGATCCGCCTCAGCAGCACCCTGCCCCCGTGGTCCAAGAGCGGCCGGTACGCGTTGACGACAGGCGCCGGGACCCGCGCCCTGCGATAGGTGGGCGCGTTCGGCTCCTCCAGGATCTTCTCGGCTACCCCGCCGGTCAGGAAGTCGAGCCAGTCGCCGCGGGCGGCCGCCTCCAGATCCGACTCGATCGCGCGCCGGAGCGCCTCGGACGTCGACGCCGCGGCACCTCGCGCCCGGTCGATGTCCTTGACGAGGACACCCGGTTCGAGCAGCTCGCCAACCACCTCGAGCCGGGACCAGGCCGAGGCATCGCGCGCGCCGCGATAGGCCTCGTAGACCTCGAGCACCAGGAGATCCAGCGCGCGCACCACCGAGCGCTGGGCGTCGCCCCGGTAGAGCCTGCCGAGCAGCTCGACGAGCGTGTCGAGGTCCTCGGCCGAGGTCGCCGATAGCGCCGCCTGCAGCGCGCGCAGGCGGAGCGGCTCGAGCATCGGATCCGCAACAGAGGCGATCCGCGCGAACCGAGGCAGCCGGAGCTCGTGCCGGAACAGAGCCGTGGCGCGGTGGAAGAACGCGTCCAGCGTCGACACCTGCAGCCGGTGCAACGATCCGCACAGCCGCTCGAGCAGATCGCGGAGCGTCCGCTGGTCGACCGGACCGGAGTGGCTCGCTCCGGGATACGCGACCTCCGCGGCCAGCCGCGCGGCAGCTCCAGAGTCACGGGAAGCCTCGGCCAGGCGCAACAACAATCGCTCCAGGATCTCGCCCGCCGCCTTGCGCGTGAAGGTGGTGGCGAGGATCCGCTCGGCAGACGCTCCCTCCAACAGGAGCTCCAGGAAGCGCAACGTGAGGCGGTAGGTCTTTCCGGTTCCCGCCGAAGCGCGCACCAACCGATGTGGGAGCCGCGCGCTCATGGCTCCCCGCCGCCCGGTCCGGCTGCGCCGGCGCTGGAACGCGCGGGGCCCGCGCGGGAGCCCGCGAGGACCGCGGGGGTGCGCGCGGGGACCGCGCGGTAACGAGACGGATAGCGATCGCCGACGATGCCGGCTACGCCATCGTCCCAGCGTGGAGGCGGACCGGGAGGCCAGAAGACCTGGGCTCGTATCCGTCGCACGACCCAGCGAGCACACTCGACCGCGGCGTTCAGGTCCTCCTCCTCCCACGGTGCGACGAGCCAGG
>DATLFI010000172.1:0-3481 GCA_035524895.1 Thermoanaerobaculia bacterium
GCCGGTGGCGAGGTCGATGATGCTGAGCCGGCGATGGGCGAGCCCGACATTGCCGTCGATGTAGGTGCCCTCGTCGTCGGGTCCTCGGTGCCACAGGCTGGCAGACATGGCATCGAGAAGTCGCGACTGGACGCGAGCGGAGCGGTCGCGCTCGAGGATTCCCGCTATACCGCACATGACAGTTCTCCTGGAGCCGATTCGCGGTCTCGGACGATCCGCAGTGTCGAGGTTTCTGACCCGACGCGGTGGAAGGGTTTGGTTGCTGGGGTTGCGAGCACACTGTCGCCGGCCAGGGTGAAGCTCTCCGCACGTGGCGCGAAGAGGCGCTCGATCCGTTCTCCATCGCGTCGTGCGAACACCAGCTCTGCTCGAGCCCGGTAAGGGCCGGCCTCCACCTCGGTGCCGTGGGGCGAGAGGATCACGACGTCCTCGGCGCCCGACGGCAACGGCATGCGCACCGCGAGGGGTCGAGCCGTGCCGGGCTCTCTCGCGCGAGCGGGGAGCGCCCGAGGTTGCCAGTCGCTCGCCGAACAGTGCGCGGAATCGGGCAACAGCAGCGTGATCACCGAGGCCGGCGGGCGAGCACGAAGCCGGGCCACGACGACCGGCGCCGGTCGCCGCTCCCCGTAGCGGTGCGAGGCCCAGTCTGCCTTCGCTTCGGTGCCACCGCGAAGCGCGGTCACCGACAGCGGACCCGAGGCGTGGAAGAACATACCGAGGCGGCACGCGCCTGTGACCGCGTCGACCCTGGCCTCTGTGTTCGTCGGGCTCGTCGATCTGGTCGGGCAAGACTGGATGGCGGGTCCGGAGATCTCGGCGTCGGGGGCCAGGTGGTAGACGAGCTCGAAGTCGTGCTCGACCTCGTCCCCGCGGAATTCGTCGAGCACGATCCAGTACTCCGGCCTCACGAAGAGCAGGCGCCGGCGGTGGATCACCCGGTCGACACCTCGGGCGTAGCCGTCGTGCTCGCCCGCCAAGTAGTCGATTCCGCCACAGCGCAGGTTGTCGAGGAGAGACGCCGTAGCCTTGCTGGTCCACCGGAACGTGCCGCCGGGCTGCGACTGCGGGCGCTCGTCGACCACGGCCGTGTTGTGGGCGCCGGTGGTGCGAAACAGGTCGCGCTGGTCCGCGTCGCCGTTGTACAAGAAAGTGCCGGGGTCGACGAGGAGCTCGTGGCCGCCCGAGTAGAGGGTCAACGACAGGGCGTCCGCGTGACCGTGGCCGCCGCCCAGGTTCCCGAGCCCGCCGCAGTCGAACACCAGGTGGCTGTCAGACGACCCCCAGCCCGACCGCTGCACGAAGTACCCGGCGTCCGGGAAGGAAGCTCGGAGGCTCTCGGGCACCGCGGCGGGAAGTGCCTCCCAGTTGCGGAGGCCTTCCGTGCCGAGCAGCCACAGCGTGGTCTCGCGGTAGGCACCCGCCGGCCCCTTGTAGTCCGCTCGGCCGAAGTGAACCGCTCCAGTGCACAGCAGGTCGCCAGGGTCTCGGTAGTCGGTACGCTCCAGGGCGAGGGCCCTGCCGCCGTCGTCGTCACCGAGCAGGGGCAGGGAGCCATCGGGTCGAGTCACGTGCGCGACGAACTCGAGCATCGCCTCGACGCGGCGCTCCACCGCGGGAGAGAAGGGCAGTTGGTTGCGCCGAGCCAGCACCAGCGCCTGCAGGCAGAAGTCGAGCGCGTAGCAGTGATAGCAGCTCGACAACTCGCCGTGCACGCCGTCGTCGCCCACCTGATGCTCGACGGCGCTGCCGAGCCAGCGCGTCCCCCGCTCGAGCCAGGTGCGGCCGCGGTCGCAATCCGCGAAGAGCAGGCCTGCCAGCACGAGCGCGGTCGCCTCGCCGATCCAGTGGGTGTTGGGGCTGGAGTACAGAGAAGGGTAGTCAGAGACATGGTCGAGCTGCGCGAACAGGGACTTGCCGATGCGGCGAGCCGCGGCTTCGTCGAGCGATCGGGACGGCAGGATCAGCAGCAGCGCCCACATCCAGGAGATGGCGCGCAGGGCAATCTCTAGGCTGGAGTGCCAGTGCACACCAGTCGCGCGTGGGTTCTGGTCGATCCATCCCAGCATCTGCTCGACCACTTCGCGTGCATACCGTTCGCCACCCAGCACGAAATAGGCCTTCGCCAGGCGCGTCAGGTGTTGGTGCCGGTTCGCTTCGTGCACCCGCTTCGGATCGCCTGGCGCATCGCTGCCGACGAGGTCGTAGTCCGCCCAGAAGTGCCGTGGCCATCGGGCGCCAGTCACCGGGTCGCGGTGCCAGTCGATCTCTGCTCCGTGGTCGATCACGCCGTGTCCCAGGACCTCGAAGCGGTGGGAGCACAGCTCGTTGGCCTCGGCCTCGATCCGCGACGGCAGGTCCGGGAAGCAGTTTTCGAGGGCTCCGATCAGCTCGACGCGCGAGTCGGTGTCGTGGGCGACGTAGAAGCGCGGGGCAACGTCCCGCTGCAGGTAGGGGAGGAACGCCGGGCGATCGGGAGGCAGGCGGCGCAAGAAGCGTCGATCGCTCTCCTCGGCTGCGTGGAAGCCTCGAGTGACCCGCTCGACCTCGCGGCGCATGCACTCCTGCGCGCGGTGCGCGATCTCCGCGCTTCCCATGCCGCGCAAGCGCTGCAGCTTGCTCCACGGTACAGCTCGCGGGCTCATTGCGCGCTCACCTCGCGGTAGGTCTGGAGGAGGTCCGTCAGGACGCCACGAGGCGGCGACGCTGCGGTCGGCGCGGTTGGTCGAGCTGGCGCCAGGCCAAGACCGATGGTTGACACCAGCCGTTCGAGATCGCCTGTCGGGAACAGCACGACACCGGGAGGGCGGTGCCCCACGTCGCTGGCGACCACCGGCACGCCGAGCGCGAGCGCTTCGCGCACCGAGCTCGCGTCGCCGTCCGCGAGGGTGGCACGGACGAAGAGGTCGGAGCGCGAGATCAGCTTCAGGCAGAGGCCGTGCTCGACATCGCCCGCGAGCAGCACCTCCTGCTCGAGACCGCGCTCCGACAGGAGCTGACGAACAGGTCCGGGCGCCTCGCCACCACCGAGGATCAGACACCCGATCGTGGGGTAGCGGACCTTGAGTCGCTCGAGGGCACCCAGGAGCAGCTCGACCGCGTACTCCGGCCGAAAGAACATCGCGGTGGACAGCACCGGCTCGCGCGTTGCCAGCCATGACCCAATGGCCTCTGGCATTGCCGCCTGGTCGCCTCCCGGTGCGGGCAGGTATGCGGGCACGGTCTCGAGCTGGGGCCGGCTGCCGCCGAGCGCGGCGAGCGCGCCGCGGATCGAGTCGTTGACGCAGAGCACGCGGTCGTAGGAACGAAGCACCAGCCGGACCAGGGTCCGCGCTCCTCCAGAGCCCGACGCCAGGAAGCCAGGTGTGAGACCCGAGTGCAGGGTCAGCACCCTCCCGCGCGCACGCCGACCGGCCAGGCCGCACGACAGGGCCAGCAGCCAGCTCCGCGCGTTGTGGCCGTTGCCGTGCACGTGCATCGTGAA
>DATLFI010000173.1:0-6617 GCA_035524895.1 Thermoanaerobaculia bacterium
CGACGCTCGCTGCCGAGGCTCAATAAATGCGAACCGTCGCTGTCTCAAAATCGTTGACACGCTCCGACTCTCCATCTTGGCCCGGAGCCACGACGGCTCTAATCACAGAGGCCGAAAACACGACTGCAGTCGAGACCTACCTGTCAGAACGCCGAACACTCCGAGGCAAGCGTCGACGATCAGGAGGTGAACTGAGATCGGTACTTGACAGAGGAGTCCAAACACGAATTTGTTAGGCGCCAGACTGCGCTATGTGGATGGAACGCTCGCGAGCGATAAACAGTGACACTGCACCGGCGAGGTTGACGGCAAGTTCGGCCTGCTCCACGGTGGCCCCGGGTATGCCGGGGGCCTTGGCGTGCGCATCGCCGAGTTGGCCGCGCAGGGCAGCCACTGCCCCAACCACGGCTTGGACGTTGCCGAGTGCCTGCTTCAGACGCTTGTCCGTTTGATGTCGGGGCGACAGCCGGAGCCTCTGCATCACCAAGTCGAGGAGTTGGGGAAGGTCGGCGTTAGGTGAGTAGGCGACCCCGAGGTCGAAGAGGACGTGCTTACAGACGCCCTCAAGCAGCGACCGTGCTGAGGTGACTGCACCGTCAGGATCTGTCGGCACACGAGACACCGCCTTGCGCCAGAGCTCGCGAACATGCGGGGCATCGATTGTTTGCAGCTCCACAACCGAGGCGGCCTCGACTGGGTCGGGCAAACGAGGGAACCAGTTGACTGCTCGTACGATGCAACCGACTGAGTGGGCGAGTTCCTGGTAGGCGGCCTCAATCTTCGCGCACGGCGCCGGAAGTGAATCGAGCGTCCGAAGGACGTCAGCGGGTACTTTCAAGTCGATGTCATAGACGTCCCACTCACGGTCGCCATGCAGCTCGAAGGCTGTATCGACCCAATGTGGTTCCTGCTCCGCCCGCTCTAGCAGAGCCGCGGCTTCAGTCTCGCCTGACTGTCGAAGCCAGAGTATGACCTGGTCGATGTCGAGCAACGCTTGTCCTGGCGCCTGTCGCGGTAGGACCGTCAGTTACCCGACGACCCCCGCACAGATCCCGGCGGGCGGTTTTCCCGCACTGGGCTCTTCAGTCGTTCTCGCATCCGCAATCAGCACGTCGCGAGCTCCATCTGGCGACGGCGGTGTTCCGTGATCCGGGTTTGTTCGAGGCCATGGTACTGCACCAGCGCCTGAAAGCGATGCCACGACATCCGACCGCGCTAACTTCGACGCCCCAGCTACTTGCGAAGGATCCTGAGAATGCCGGCGTAGAAGCGCCGCAAGCTTTCCCAGTTGCCGATCACTCCGTCGTAGCCGTAGTAGCCCACGAGCTTGCCGTTCAACGCTCCGAAGATCGGGGTTGCCCCGCCAGCTGTTGAAAGACCGATGAGTTGAAGACGGCTCCTCGGCGGACCTGATCAAGAATCGGGTTTGTCGAGAAACCGGCCCCGCCAGGGGCCAAGGAGCCGTCATGAAGAAGAGAGCAAAGAAGCGGGTGGTGTGGCAAGGGGGTCGAGCGGTCGGAGTCAGCGAAGGGCTGAAGACACTGCTCCGACCGATGGTCGAGGGGATCGAGGCGACCCGGCAGGGCCTGCTGGAGCTGTTCCACGTTGCCGGGGTCGAGGCGCTGCGCCACCAGCTGGCGGGCGAGGTCGAGCAGGTAGTGGGGCCGAAGCGCCGGCGCAATGCCGAGCGCGAGGCGTACCGCTGGGGCTCGACGCCAAGCGAGTTCGTTCTCGGTGGTCGCAAGGTCGCCTTGGAGCGGCCGCGGGTGCGCCGACGCACCGGTGGTGAGGTGGCGCTGCCCTCGGTGCGGACCTTCCAGGACGAGGACCCGTTCACGGCACGTGTCATCGAACAGACGTTGGTCGGCGTCTCGCAGCGAGGCTACGGTCGGAGCCTGGAAGCGCTCGAGGAGTCGGTGCCGCAGCGCGCGACGAGCAAGAGTGCGGTCCAGCGGCGCCTGGTGGCGGGGACACGGCGCCTGCTGGACGAGTGGTTGAAGCGGGACCTCTCCGACTTCCAGCCGCTGATCCTGATGCTCGATGGATTGGACGTCGCGGGCCACACTTTGGTGGTGGCGCTCGGCATCGCCGGAGACGGCACCAAGCGGGTGCTCGGCTTGCGCGAGGGCGCGACGGAGAACGCGGCGGTCTGTGTGAGTTTGCTGCAGGAGCTTCTGGAGCGGCGCCTGCACCTTCCGGAGCGCTTCCTGGTCGTGCTCGACGGTGGCAAGGGGTTGCGCAAGGCGGTGCGCTCGGTCTTCGGCGACGCGATCTGCGTCCAGCGCTGCCACGCCCACTATGCCGACCTCCGGATTATGCCGACGTGTGTGTGGAGTCCAGCTTCCGAGGGCGTGATCACCATGGCGAGGTCGGCATAATCAGAGCGCCTCGAGAAAGGCAAGAAGCGTGTCGCGGGGCCGGTAGCGGCCGGGCATAGTGTGCGCAGGAGTAGTCCTCGCGAGGGCGCGTTCTTTGAGGGCGAGGTCTGCATGGAGATAGATCTGGGTGGTCTCGACCTGCTCGTGGCCCAGCCATAGTGCAATCACCGAGGTGTCGACACCGGCCTGTAGCAGCCGCATCGCGGCGGTGTGGCGCAGCACGTGCGCGGTGACCTTCTTCTGTCGCAGAGATGGACAGACGCGGGCGGCACTCGCCACGTGCTTGGCGAGGCGGTGCTCGAGAGCGTCCCGGCTGAGGACCCTGCCGGTGCGGGTCGCGAAGAGCGGCTCTGCCGGTTGACCAGCACGCTCGGCGCGCCAGACGCGAAGGACGGCGACCATAGCGGCGGTGAGCGGCGTGATCCGCTGCTTGCGTCCCTTGCCCAAGCAGCTGACGTGGGCACCGACACCGAGATGAACATCGGAGCACCGAAGCCCGGTCAGCTCGGAGACTCGCAGCCCTGTCTGCGCCGCCAGCCCGAGTAGGGCGCGGTCGCGACGGCCAGTCCAGGTCGACGGGTCGGGAGCGGCGAGCAGGGCGTCGAGCTCCGCCTCCGTGAGGAAGGTGACGAGGTTTCGCTCGAAGCGCTTCGGAGGAATGCCGAGCACGCGCTCGGTCACGGCTGCGTGCTCGGGGTGGCGAAGGGCAATGTAACGAAACAGGGAGCGGATCGCGGCGAGCCGGGCATTACGGGTGCGCACGCCGTTTCCCCGTTGCTGCTCGAGATGATCGAGGAAAGCGCCGACGAGCGGGGCATCGAGGTCATCGATGTCCAGCTTCGAGGGCTCGACTCTCCGAAGCTCGGCGGCAAAGAGCACTAGCAAGCGCAAGGTGTCTCGGTAGGCGGCAACGGTGTGAGGGCTGGCCTGGCGCTGGCGTAGGAGCCGGTCGGTGAAGAACGCCTGCAACGTCGTGGTCAGCGCGCTCATGAGGCGCCTCCGAGGTGGCGCTCGAGGCGACCGGCAGCCAGCTCCAGCAACTCCGGAGCGGCCGAGAGGTACCAATACGTCTGACCGGGATCGACGTGGCCGAGGTAGGTCGACAGCAGTGGGAGCCGGGCTCCCATGTCACCACTGCTGCGGTAGCCGTCAAGAACGGTGTGTACGGCGAAGCTGTGGCGAAGATCGTGGAGTCTGGGCCGGCACGAAGTCGAGCGGAGCTCGAGGCCGGATCGGCAGACGAGCTGGCGGAAGGTGCACTGGACATTGCAGTAAAGGAGCCGCGTGCCCGCTGTGGAGACGAGCAGCGCTGATGTGTTCGCCGCCGCACGGGGCCGGTCGCATCGGCGCAGGTAGTGGCGCAGAGCGTCCACGGCACTCGAATGCAACGGCAGCTCGCGAGACTTGCCGAACTTACCCTTGCGGACGATGACCAGGCCATTGATGGGGTCGAAGTCGCCGCAGTCGAGCCCGATTGCTTCTCCGACCCGCATCCCGGTGACCGCCAGTAGGCCGATCAGGGTCCGGTAGGTCGCCACCCGATGCGGTGTGCGCAGCGTCGCGGCCGCCGAGATCAGTGCGGCAACGTCCTGATCCGAGTAGAGATAGGGCGTCGCCCGGCACGGTCGCCACGGCAGCAGGTCTGTGGGCGGCACCTCGGTGGCCGGGTCGATCGTGCGTAGGTGAGCAGCGAAGCCGCGAACGACGGACAGCCGGTACGACGACCAGCTCCGATGAGCACCGGTGGGTAGTGTCGCCCAGGCGAGGGCGGCCTCGGTCCGCAGCCGCTCCTCACCAAGATCCTCAAGGTAGGAAAGGAATTGAGCTAGGAGCTTCTCGGCCCGCTCGAGCTTGTAGCCGAGGGCACGACGCACGGCCAAGTAGTCGACGAGGGCTTGGCGCAGTGGGCTCATGCGACACCTCCCGGCCAGCGGCGAGCGATCGTCCGCAGAGCTGACCGGTCGACCTTGGCGTAAATCGCCGTCGTCAGGGCGCGGCGATGACGCAGGAGCTGGCCGATCTCGGGCAGCGAGGCGCCGGCGCGCAGCAGCTGGGTGGCCGCGGTGTGGCGCAGACGGTGGGCACAGATCTGCCCCAAGCCGGCGCGTCGAGCGGCGGCGACGACGATCTGCGTAACCCCGCCGGTACTGAGAGCGCGATGGGGAGCCCTGACCCGCACGAAGACCTTGCGGCCCTCGGCGCTCGCGGGGCGGCCACGGCGCAGATAGGCCGCCATCGCTTCCCCGACGTCGATGGGCAACGGCAGGCGCTCGGCACGATTGCCCTTGCCGTGCACGATGATCTCGCCCGCTCGCCAATCGATATCGTCGAGCGCGAGGGCGATGACTTCGCCCGCACGCAACCCGAGACGAACAAGCATGGTCATGATCGCGAAGTCGCGACGCCCGTTTCGTGTGCGGCGGTCGCAGGAGGCGAGAAGGCTCCGTACCTGGGCAGGCTCGAGTCCTTTCGGTAGCCGGGCCAGTCTCCACCCGGCGACGGACGGCACCGCCACGGCCAGCGGTCGCTCTATGGCACCCTCGATATGGAGGAAGCCGAGCAGCGATCGCAACGCAGTCACGGTCAACTTCGCCGCGCCACGACCCTGACGTGAGCAGCGGGCCACCACGAAGGCAGTGACGTCGCGCGCGCTCAGATGATCGAGGTCGAGACCCACGCCGTCCGACGAGACCCTGCAACACAGGAAGGGTCGGACTGCGTCGAGGTAGCCACGAACCGTGGAGCGTGTCAGGCCGCGTTCGACGGTGAGGTAGTGGCGGTAGCGCTCGAGCGCCAGGTCCAGAGGTCCATTCGGCACGGACGGTGGCGGTGTCGGAGCCACTCCCAGCTGACGCAGGTAGCTGAGCACCGGGCGTATCCCCTTGCACGTCCGATGATTGGTGTAGCCGGCGGCTCGACGATCGGCTAGGAACCGCTCTACCTCGACGGCGCAGAGACCACGCGGATCGAGCTCCCTGTCCGCCAGCCAGCGGCTCAGGTGAGCCATCAGCTGCATCTGTAAGCGAGCGGCGTTTGACGTGTAGCCCTGCCGCGAGAGCTCGCTGGCGAAGCCTGCCGCGAACGGATCGAGCGGACCGGTAACCCGGACTCGGGACGGATCAGTCATCAGCAACTCCTCCCTTCGGACGATGGAGAGGAGAGCCTGCCCTGTCCGTCAGCTCGTCGTGATTATGCCGACCTCGCCATGGGGATTACGCCTTCGGAAGCCGGATTCCACACACACGTCGGCATAATCCGGAGGTCGGCATAGTGGAGTTTATGCCGACGTCGGCATAAACTTCACAAGCGTCGCAACGTCCGCGATCACCTGCCCAAGGAGCTCCAGGCTCGGGTCGAGCGCCTGATGGTGGAGGCCTACAGGAGCGCGACCTTCGCGCTGGCCAAGCGTCGCCTCGACCAGCTCGCTCGCTGGCTCGATCGCGAGGGCCACAGCGGCGCCGCGGCCAGCCTGCGCGAGGGTCTGGAGGAGACCCTCACCGTTCTGCGGTTGAAGCTGCCGGAGGTCCTGCGCCGGCTGCTCTCTTCGACCAACGCGATCGAGAACACGATCGGCTCGATCCGGCGCACGACGCGCAACGTCAAGCGCTGGCGTGGCGGCGACATGAAGTTGCGCTGGGTCGCCTTGGCCCTGTGCGAAGCGGAGGCTCGCTTCCGCCGCATCAAGGGTCATCGCCATCTGGGAGCTCTCGAGCTCGCCCTTGCGAACCTCGACGAACAGGCCGCTACGAAGGCCGTGGCATGATCTTCAACCGAGCCGTCTTCGCTCGCCGGCTTTCAACAGAGACCGGGGCATCCCCCCGAAGATCTCGCGCAGACACTGCGAGCGCGATGCTGCAGGCACCGCCTGCACTGACTGCGAGACTCGACTCGGGCGCGAGTTGCGAGCGAACTCGGAGAACCGGAAGGAACCCGGAGCTCCTCAGAAGCCCTCTACCCCTTGACGACGACCGGGGCCTCATAGGCGTCCTGCGCCCCACGGTTTCCTTGGACATCTGATTGGGGGAAGAATCCCCCAAGGGGGAACAGATGCCAAGGAAGAAGTCAGGTTCAGCTGCGGGCTCTCCGGAGCGAGCCCGCAGGGCGAGCGTAGGAGAGCCCGCGTCGCGCGCCGAGGGGGGACGGTTCTCGTCACGACGCAAGCGCGAGTCGGTGCTGCGGGTGCTTCGTGGCGAGAGTCTGGACGCGGTGTCGCGATCGATCGGCGTGACTGCCGGTACG
>DATLFI010000174.1:0-2380 GCA_035524895.1 Thermoanaerobaculia bacterium
CGGCCCATCATCTGCCAGAACTTGGTCTTCGAACGCACGAGCTTGAAGAAGACGAGATTCACCACCTCCGGCACGTCAATGCCGGTGTCGAGCATGTCGACCGAGATCGCGAGGTGCGGCGCCTTGTCCTTCTGCGAGAAGTCGTCGATCAGGCTCTGCGGGTATTTCGCGTAGTGGTCGATCACGCGCGCGAAGTGGCCCTTGTGCTCAGGGTAGTGGTGGTCGAAGCGCTCCTCGACGAACCGGGCGTGCTCGTGGTTGCGCGCGAACAGGATGGTCTTCGCCAGCCGGTCGCCACTCTCGACCTTGTGCCCGTGCTCCATCAGGTGCTGGAGCACCTTGTCGACGGTGTCGCGGTTGAACAGCCAAGAGTTGATCGCCGCCGCGTCGACCCGGTCGGGCAGGCCCACCTCCTCGGCCTCGTCACCCCAGTCGAGGCTCTCCCACAGCGCCTTCTCCTCGTCGCTCAGCGAGTCGTAGTCGATGCCCTCGCGCGGGAACTTCAGGTCGACCCGCTGCACCTTCGGCGGCACCAGGAACTCGTCGCGCACCGCGGTCTCGAGCTCGTAGGCGTCGGTGGGATGTCCCGGCTCGAGGTCGAAGAGGTCGTAAGTGTTCTTGTCGACCTGCTCGCGCGGCGTCGCGGTGAGACCGACCAGCAGCGCATCGAAGTAGCGGAAGATCGCCCGGTACTTCTCGTACACCGAGCGGTGCGCCTCGTCGATGATCACCAGGTCGAAGTGCCCTGGTCCGAACCGCGCCGCGCCGTCTCTCGACTGGTCGATCAGCCCCATCATCGTGGGATAGGTCGAGACGTAGACGCGGCCCGTCTTGTCCTTCTCCGTGACCAGGTTCACCGGGCTCGACTCCGGCAGATGCGCCTTGAACGCGGCGACGGTCTGGTTCACCAGCGACAGTCGATCGGCCAGAAACAGCGCCCGCTTCACCCACCCCGAGCGCTGCAGGAGATCCACCAGCGCAATCGAGGTCCGCGTCTTGCCGGTGCCGGTCGCCATCACCAGCAGCGCCTTGCGCCGGCCCTGCGCGAACTGCGCCGCGATGCTGCCGATCGCTCGCTTCTGGTAGTAGCGCTCGACGATGGCGTCCTTCACATCGGCCACGTCGAGCTGCCGCTTCTGGCTGCGCCGCAGCACCAGCGTCGCCAGCTCGTCCTGGGTGTAGAACCCTTCGACCCGGCGCGGCGGGTACGCCGTGTCGTCCCACAGCCAGGTGCGGTAGCCGTTCGAGTAGAAGATCACCGGCCGCTGCCCGTGCTTCGCCTCCAAGCAGTCGGCGTAGAGCTTCGCCTGCTGCCGGCCCGCATCGGGCTCGGCCATCGTCTTCTTCGCCTCGACCACACCAAGCGGCTTCCCGTCGTCGCCCCACAACACGTAGTCCGCCCAGCCCTTGCCGCCGGGGTTCGGCATCCCGGTGACCTCGACCTCGCAGTCCCTGGCCCGGTCGAGCTTCCACCCCGCGCGCGCGAGCTCGAGGTCGATGATCCGCCGCCGCGTCTCGGCCTCGTCCCAGTCGTGGGTCTCGGGGACCTTCGCGTTCTCCGCCTTGATCGCCGCGATCTCGACCCGCAGCCGCTCCAGCTCGCTCTCGAGCTCCCGCTTCGCCGCTTCCGCGGCGTCCCGCGCCGCGGCCATCGCCTCGAGCTCCGCGACAGCCACCGGAGTACCGACGGCCGCCACCTTCGGCACCAACGACGCGTCGAACGTCAGCCCCTGGAGCTGCTCCGCACCCTTCCGCAGGTACGTTCGCCCCGCCCAGTACGCGACGTGGAACAGCTCCTGCACCACCGCGAGCGCCGTCTCCGCCGCCGGCGCCCTCTTGCCGTGCACCGCCGCGTTCGCCTCGAGCCGGACGTACTCCGCCTTCTGCCACACCGCCTCCGGCACCAGCTCGCGGAACTGCGGGTCGTGCAGATACCCGTCGAGGTTCGTCACCTTCGGCGGGCTGAGCGCCTTGTCGACCTTGTACACACGAGCCACCAGCCGCTCCAGCGCGTGCCGCGCATGGAAGCAAGACGCCCGCGGGTCGCCCCAGACCTGCCACTCGGCGTAAGCCGCGCTCTCCGCGACGTGCGGGAACTCCTGCACCAGGAACGAGAAGTTCGCCGACACCTTCATGGCAGCGGCTCTTCGCTACTCGATCTACAGCTCGCCGCGAAACGCGCGCGCCTGGAGCGACGCGAACAGCGTGTCGAGCTCGGCGAGGTGGGCGCGCAGGCGTGCCTTCTGCCGCTCGATGGCTTCGACGATGGCTGCGAAGCGGCGCTGGAGATCGAGGGGAGGGAGGGGCACCTGGAACCGACGAACGATCCCCAGGTTTAGATTCTCCTGGTTACCCCCACGACTCTCGGCGCGAAGTCGAC
>DATLFI010000175.1:0-11433 GCA_035524895.1 Thermoanaerobaculia bacterium
ATCGTGGCCGTGTCCCACACGGGCACCTCGGGTGCGTCTCGGATCGTCTCGAGCTGCCACGGCTCGATCACCAGGAGGGTCCTCGGCGGCTCGAGCTGGTGGCCCACCGGATGGGGGATAGCGCCGGCCGAGATCAACCGCTGCGCCTCGCCCTCGTCGAGGATCCAAGCCCGCTCCATGCCGGCGAGCAACCTGGCGAGACGCAGCCAGATCCCTGAGGCCCGATCGATCTGACTAAGGCTTTGACCCCGTACCTCCGTACCTGTACCTCCGAGAGCCGGGTCAGCGTGCGGATAAAGGCTGCCTCGCTGGACCGCGATCAAGCTGAACAGCGGCGGCGCGATTCCCTAGCGGCGGACAGCAGGTAGCTGATACCTCCACGCCGCCGGTCCCCAACCTCGTCGCTGCGGGCGCGAGAGGGCGATAGGATCGCGAGGCGTATGGCAAAGCTCGCGTACATCGTTCGCTTCGAGCCGGCCGAGGAGGGCGGTTACACGGTCACCGTGCCCGCGCTTCCTGGCTGCGTGACCGAGGGCGACACCTACGAAGAGGCCCTGGCGATGGCCGAGGAAGCGATCGCCGGCTACCTCGAGGCCCTCCGCAAACTCGGGAAGCCGATACCGGTAGAGGGAGAGCCTCGCGAACCCCTCGTCTCGAGAGTCGTTGTGGACGAGCCGGTCCCGGCATGAGCCGACTGCCCTCCCTCAGAGCGCGCGAGCTGATCGCCGCTCTGAAGCGCTCTGGGTTCGTCGAGTCCCACCAGCGAGGGAGTCACCTCTATCTGTATCACCCGGACCAGCGCCTTCAGAGACCAGCAAGCGCTTCCTCGGCACCGGCGAGGCCGAGGCCCAGGCGGCGCTCTTGCGACCGAATCCGGGTGCTCTTCTCGTCGCTGCGACGGATGGGGGATGGAACGCTCTGGGCGGCGCCGCTGGGTTTCGTCGATACTCCGCCTCGACACCGTTCGAGGCCCTCGAGAGGCCGAGAGTTCTTCTCGACGACGCTACCTTGGTCACCGTGAGGTTCTGAAACTGCGCGCTTCAGGAGCTCGTGTGGCGGACCATGGAGACGTTCGAAGTCAGAGGGGGCGGTACATCCAGACGCTCGGGATCTCCCGGTCGAAGCCCGCCTTCTCGTACGCACGCCGCGCCGGCGCGTGGCTCGGATCGCCGCCGGTGCCGACCGTGGCGACCCGCATGCCCGCCTCCTGCATCCTCGCGAGCGCGAACTCGTACATCGCGGTGCCGACACCCCGGCCCGCGCTGTCGGGGTGCACGAACGAAGCAATCCCGGCGGTAACCCAGCTCGGTCGCCAGCGGCAGTCCCTTCAGCATGACCTGAGAGCCGTTGCGGAAGGAGACGAGGTGATCCCGTGTCGGCATGCCTGACCCCGTATCCGCTCCGTATCCGCTCGCGCCTCGACCCCGTATCTCGCTTCAGCGGGTCGCAGTCCGCACCGCCGCCCGCGCGCCGCGCACCGCGCGCCCAGGAGATCTCTACCCTTGTCGAGGCAGCCTCCAGTGTGTGACACCCCTGCACCGCCGGGCTTCGTGTCCGGCGCTCACCCACATCCTTCGTTACTCTTACCAGCAGAGCCCGCCAGCGATCCGACCAGTAGATAGCCAGCCGCCGAGCCGCGGCCCAGGACTTGGGTCGCGACGACGGAGCGTCGCAGCCGTCGAAGGAAGCTCGCGAGTAGCGGGAGAGTGCTGCGGTTCATCGAATGGCCCAGGACCGGGAGAAGGGGGCAGGCATGTACCGACTCCGGAGCGTCGCGTCTTATCTTGCTTCGTTCCTTTTCTTGACCACAGCGGCGGTGGCACAGGACGCATCCCTAGGCCCGTTGGTCCTCACCGGGGGCCAAGCCGCGACCGTTCGCGAAGCACCCAGTTGGGCCGGTCTCGAGCTCGAAGCGAGCCTCGCGTCGCTCTCGAGCGCGCGGCAGCAAGCCATGCGCGAGATCGAGCGCCTCGAGGCGGCAAACGCCGCGGGGTTGCTTCCCGTCCGCAATGGCTTTCGGCGCGGCATCCCGCCTCGCGTGGTTCGAATCGAACCCAGCTCCCCCAACGCCTCGGCGTCGCTCGGCGAGGGAGAGGCCATCAGCGTCGACCCCGATGGCGGTGTGCGTTGGATAGGCAGGATCGAGGTAGAGGAGGCCTGGCGACTGCGGGCGCACTTAGAAGCCGCCGTGCTGCCGCCGGGGACGAGGATGTGGGTGTACAACTCCCTCGCTGAGGTGATTGGTCCGGTCCTCGTGACCCCAGACCCAATCGACGGGATCTGGACTCCCTCGGTCGAGGGACCGTCGCTCATTCTCGAGCTCCACCTGCCGGAAGCTGCGCGCGACGAGACCTGGTCCTTCGAGATCGACGAAGTGCTGGAGGTGTTCCGACTCGATGCGACGGGCAGGGTCAGCTTTGCGACAGCTCCTGATATTTCGTGCGCCATCGATGCCACTTGCGTCACCGGCTCCACGCTGTCCGACGTCGCTAGTCTGCGGCGCGCTGTCGCCCACCTCCAGTTCGTGAAGGGTGGTGAGGGCTTCGTCTGTACGGGAAGTCTGCTCAACAACACCCTCCAGGACGGGACGCCGAACCTGTTGACGGCCAACCATTGCCTTGCCAACCAATCGGCCACCAACACACTCGAGTCGTTCTGGGATTACAAGTCGGCGACGTGCGGTGGCTCGACGCCGAACCTCGGATCCCTTCAACGATCCAGCGGTGGGCAACTGCTGGCCACGAGCGCGAACGGCGACTACACGCTCATCCGCCTTTCGTCCATTCCGGCGAATCGCATTCTCCTCGGATGGACGACGACACCGCCTGCGAACGGAGCCCTCCTCCATCGCATCTCTCACCCGCTCGGGCTGAATCAGGCCTACTCGTCGGCGACCGTGCTCCAGCATCCGAATCCGGCTCTCAGCTGCGGCAACAACACAAACAGGTTCATCGCTACCGACCCGCTCGGCGGCCAGGGCGCGACCTTCGGAGGCAGCTCCGGCGCTGCGATGGTGAACGCGCAACTCCAAGTGGTCGGCGACCTCTCCGGTGGCTGCGGACCGAACGTCGACGAGCCGTGCGACGGACGGCTCACCGACCTCGAGTGGGACGGTCGCTTCTCAGCCTATTTTCCGGCGCTGGCTCCCTTCCTAAGTCCGTCCGGCGGAGGTGGCAACACGTCGCCCTGTCAGGTAGCCAACGGAGTCGAGTGCCTCGTCGGCAACCGGTTCGAACTGAGCGCCAGCTTCCAGGACCAGAACGGGAACTCCGGCCCGATCCGGCTGATCCGCTACACCGACAGCTCGGTCCTGGGTCACTACGGCGACGGCAGCAACATCGAGATCCTGGGCAAGGTACTGAACGGCTGCCCGCTCAACGGCCAGTGGTGGGTTTTTCTCGCCGGTGTCACAGACCAAGGCGTGGAGGTCCGCGTGCGCGACACGCAGACCGGGCGGAGTTACAGCTACTCGAACCCGCTAGGGCGGAAGTACGTCACCGACACGCAGACCTCGGCGATCCCATGCCAGTGAATAGGTGGCGAGGCTGTCGACCTGCTCCTGACGAATGCTCTGACCCCGTAACTCGCCCGGAGCCTCTCGGCGGTGGCCCGCTCACCGCCGCGGCTTGCGCCTGACGAAAGCTTTGACACCGTTTCTGTTTCCGTTTCTGACTGACCGGCCCTGCGTGCCATTCTCGACGACGAGGAGCCGACCATCGTCATGGCTGTGGGGTCAGAGGATTCGCCAGATCTTCGTGGTCCGATCTGACTAAGGCTTTGACCCCGTACCTACCTGCGCGCGGGTCCTCGATCCTGTTGGGCGGGCAGGTCGTCGGGGGTGCTAGCGCTGTCGACTCAGCGCGCGCCGCGCAGCTCCACAGCCTCGCGCAGCGACGGGTAGATCGCGTCGGCGATCACCTGGTGGCCGGCGGCGTTGGGGTGCCAGGGATCAGACGTGTCCACGCGCAGCGGGCCTGGATCGAGGCGCTCGAGCACCGGCAGCAGATCGACCGCGGTGGCGCCCATCCGTTCGAGCTCCTCGACCAACAGGCGGTGACGCTCTCGGCCGACCGCGCCGTAGCTCGCCCAGTCGTCGCCCGCCGGCCAGCGCGGATACAGGAACACGATCAGGGGAGCGCCTCGCTCGCGCAGCAGCTCCGCCGCGCGGTCGAGGGCTCCGATCACCACCGGCCACCGGCACAGCAGATCGCGCTCCTCTCGGCCTGCGGGCTGCTCGCCGCTGCGCGAAACAGCGCGCTTGCATCGCTGGTGCGCCCACTTTTCCGCGATCTCGTTCAGCAGGTAGCTCCTGGGCCGGTGCCAGTACTTGGCGAGCTGCGCCGAAAGCGTGCGCTGGGCGTCATTGTCGTGGAGCTGCCAGAGCACGATGTCGGGCGCGTAGGCGAGCACCTCGCGCTCGAGCAGCGCCGATTCCTGCTCGACGTTGTAGCCCGTGACGCCGAAGTCGAGCAGCTCGACGCGGCCCGGCAGCTCTTGGTCGAAGCGTTGCTGCAGCCGCTGCACGTAGAGCTGCTCGAACGGCAGGCCTCCCTGCATGGTCACCGAGTCGCCGACCACCACGATCCGCACGAGGCCGGGCGACTTCACCGTTGCGCGTTCGAGATCGCGAAAGCCGGCGGAGTTGGTGAAGCCGGGTACGTCGGGCAGGAGCCGGTAGTACAGCGGTGACGGCGCCGCGGTGGTGACCAGGTCGGCACGGTCGCGGCCGGCGAGCACCTCGGCCCGGAAGCGTGCAGCGTCGACGCGGTAGACGAGCTCGGCGGCGAGCAGCATGCCGAGCACCGAGGCCGCGGCCAACGCCCCGCGGCCCAGCGTGACGCGGGATCGGCGACGTCGACCCACGCCCGAGTCCTCCGTGGTTGTCATCGGTCTGCGTCGCCTCCCTCCGGAAGTAGCTGACACCTCCTCGGACAGGCTTGGCGGGGACGTCGCCCTGGGTCAGCCGGCCGGCCGTTCGGCTCGAACGGGAGGGGACCAACGGCTGGCTAGCGCAGCGAGCGCGGCCCCTCGGGTCGGCCAGTCGTGCAGGATCGCAGGGTCGAAGTCCGCATCGTTCGGCCACACCAGCGTACCGGCTTCGGGATCCAAAGCGACGCGCGCGAAGAAGGCGGGAGAGGATAGGGGTCCGTAGAGCTCGCCACGCAGAACCGGCTCGAAGTCGATGCGCTGCGTGGTGCCGTCGCCGAAGTGCACATCGAGCGTGAACGGCCCGACGAGCTCGAAGCGGACGACTCTGTGGATCGGGTGTTCCATGACGAGTCCTCTATCGTAGCGGAGCGATCTTCGTGGGTTTGCGCCCCTCTTGGAGAGCGGCCCAAGCCGCGAGCAGCTCCTCGCCGTGGATCTCCGCCCATGCGAGAACCAGGCGGTCTTGCACGATGGGAAGGTCGCCGCTGAGCCGTTCGACCGGGTCGATCGAGTACACCGCCGCTTTGTCTTGGTAGTAGGCGTGGAAGTGCCGCGGCTTGCGCCTGACGAGAGCTTTGACCCCCTATCTGGACCCCCTATCTGGGACCCCGAGCATCGGTCCGCATCCACCAAGCGATCGCCCCGGCCGCTCTGCCATGCGGCCTCGCGCTCCGAACGTCGCCAGCTCCACCAGCTCCTGCGCGACTGGATCAACGCCTACTACCAGGCCTCCCGTCGCTTCCTCGGCGGCGATCGCACCGCCCTCGACGCGTTTCCACCTGGCGCCTTCCTACCGCCTCTCGCCCTCGGCTCCCGCTTCGCGCTTCCGATGACGGCGCCGCCCTAGGCCCCTTCTCGCGTCCCCCGGACCACAAAGCCCTGTGTCTTCCCACCCGCGCGGCAGCGCCGAGCGGCGGGGTCCGTCCTGCGGCCGGGCTCGAGCTGGAAAACGCGGGGCAACCGCGGCCCTAGAGCAGCGTGGAGGTTCTGCGGGCTCACGCCCAGCGCGCATACGGGACGTTGGCCGTGCCTCTCGACGGCGCCCGCTCACCGCCGCGGCTTGCGCCTGACGAGAGCTTTGACCCCCTATCTATCTATCTATCTAAACCTCTGCCGGGCAGGACTCTCACCTGCTGGGCTTCACGATGAAGAGGTTTCCGCTCTGCTCGGCTCACGCTTGCATCGCTTCCCCCTCCTCCAGGCTTTGCCTGGCGCACTTCCGCTGACACCTCTCCGCCGCCGGCCCACCGTGCCGTACCCGATCACGCAGCTGAGCGCGATCTCGCGGTGCGACCGCCCAAGCCACTTCAGCCTCAATACTTCGCGGATCTTCCGCATCGGGGTTCTCTCCCTGGCCACGCTCTCCTCCTTTCGGAGGCAGGGTACGTGGACCGTTCGGAGAGCCCCCACCGGACCACCGCCGGACCCGGCCACTGATCGGATTCCCTGGAATCAGCGATCAGATTCGCCTGGAACCGGTGATCGAATTGCCGTGGAATCAGCGATCAGTTTGCGGCGGTGCAGGCACGGGAGCTCCGGCCGGCGAACGGGAGTTTCGTTCGGGAAGTAGCTGATACCTCCTCGCCGCCGAGGGCGCGGTCAGTGCTTGCTCGCTCGCGGGAGCAGCCTAGTCCCGACGAATGCTCTGACCCCGTACCTAGACCCCGTACCTACCTACCTGCGTACCTGTACCTCCAATGTGTGACCCCGTACCTCCGTACCTCGTACCTCGTACCTCGGCCGATGGGTCCCTCTCGGCGTGACTCGCGGGCACCAGGCGCTCGTCTCCGACCTGCCGAGGCGCCCGACGGCTACGGCTCCACGATCTCGACCCCGCCCGCCGGTTCGAGCCGGCCCATGACACCCCAGCCCCCGAAGCGGTCGCTGAGGGCGAGGATCACCTCGTTGTCGCCGCGCCGCAACGGCAGGAAGAACGTGCCCTGGTCGAGCCCGATCAGACCGTCGCGGCGCGGTTGGTCGTAGCTATAGGAGTCGTCGCGATGGAAGAACGGCGCGCCGTTCAGGAACACGGTCACGGCGTCGCTCCAGCCGAGGTCGAGGCGCTGCACCGTGTCGGCGCCTGCGCGCAGGCGAACGCGTGCGAGCACGGTCGAGCTCGAGGAGCCTTCTGGGCGCTCGACGTGGCGGCCGAGGAGCACGACTCCGTTCGGCTCGGCTTCGATGGTTCGCCAGGGGCCCTGCGCCAGACTCTCGGGTAGCGCAAGGACCGCCGCCCCCTCCGGCTCGTCGAGGGGGGGCGACACGCTCCAGCGGGTGAGGAGTCCTCGGGGAGTCTCTGCGATCGGCGCGGGCGGGAAGTCATAGCCGACGCTCGGTGAGATCCGCACGTTCGCGAACCGCGCCGCGAAGGGAGCCGCGGTGCCGGCAGGCAGAAAGCCGCGCAGCCCGATCCCGCCGCGGCGCGGTGGACGCGCGAGGCGGTGCACGAGGAGCTGGGGCTCCTGGGCGTCGCCCACGAAGAGCGCCGCGCGGCGCCCCTCGAGCACGATGCGCAGTCGGACCCACTCGTTCGCCGGTAGCGCGGCCGGGGCGGTGCCGCCCGGGCCATGAAAAAGCTGCCAGCTCCCCTCGTCGCGGAACACCGGCGAGTACTGGAGCGCATCGGGCAGGGTCGATTTGTGGGGTCGCAGGTAGAAGTCCTCGTACTCTTCTGGGCTCTCCAGGCGCAACTGCACGAATACGAAGGAGCGCAGGCCCGAGACCTGCACTTCGAGCTCGATCGTGCCATCGCCGAAGTCCGCCTCCTGGAGAATGGCGCGGCCGTTTCCCAGTCGCAGCGCCCGACGTCCGTCGTGCACCTCGACGGCGGCGGCGTCGCCCAGGAGGCGCCAGCCCTGGTCGAAAGGCAGGGCGCGCGGCTGCTGCGCGGCGGCCGCGTCACCGGCGGCGAAGACGAGTGCGAGGGCGAGCGCGGCGCCCGCCGCAGCAGCGGAGGCCGACAGCCGGCGGTGCGGTCCCCCGAGCGACGAGGCGGCCGATGGGATGGGTCGCTCGAAGAAGGCGCTGGCGGGGTTCTCGGATGTCGTCATGGTTGGTTCCTCGACTCGGCGGTCAGAAGCGCCACGAAGAACCTAGCGCCCGAGGCTCGCGGCCCGAAAGGAACGGATCGAGGGCCATCTGGCACTTTTCGACGTAATACGGTCATGGCCAGCGCCCGCGGAACGGACATTCGCGAGGTCGAGTTCGAGCGCGCGAAGTACGGCACGGAGCTCCTGATCGATGTCGATTGGGTCGATCGACTGGTCGACTTCTTCTCGGGCGGCGGAGCGCACCGGCTCTGGTTCTACGACGTGCTGCTGGTCACCCGGGGGCGCGGGAGCCTGTGGATCGACGACCGCGAGCACCGCGTAGGGGCGAACCGTCTCTACTTCACTTCACCCGGCCAGGTGCGACGGTGGGAGGCGCGCGGCGTCGCCGGAATCTGTCTCTTCTTCCCCGGCGACTTCGTGGAGGACTTCTTCAACGATCCGCTCTTCCTGCATCGCCTCCTGTTCTTCCAGCGCAGTCGCGACGACTCCGGCTTCCGCCTCGAGCCGCGAAGGGCGAGCTGGCTGATCGAACGCCTCGAGCGCATGCGCACCGAGCTCGGAAGCCTCCAGGGCGACTCCCCGCACCTGCTGCGCGCCGTGCTCTACGAGGTGCTGGTGACCCTCAACCGCTGGCTCGAGGCGCGCAGCGAGGGCACCGCCGGCAGTTCGGCGCACCCCAAGGTGCTCGCGTTGCTGCGGCGGCTGGAGCGTACGCCGCCCAGGCTGCTTCGGGTGTGTGAGCTGGCGGCCGAGCTCGACACCTCGCCGGGACATCTCAACCATCTCGTCCGGCGGCACCTCGGGATCAGCGCGAGCGAGGTGGCGCACCAACGGGTGCTCGCGGAAGCCAAGCGCCGGCTGCTGTTCTCGGATCGCCCGGCGTGTGACGTGGGGCTCGGTCTCGGCTTCGACGACCCCTCGTACTTCGGGCGCTTCTTCCGCCGGCTCACCGGTGAGGCGCCGGCGGCTTACCGCGAGAAACGGCGGCGGTCGCTCGGTTGAGCTCCGAGAGCGGAGGTCGGGGCGGCCCGTCGGTTGGCCGTACATTTCGAGACCGGCCTTGATCCGTGTGCGCACTTATGCCTCCAGATCGCGTCTCCACCAGGTATGGCGCGAATGCCGAGAACCATCCTTCCGGGTCTCCTCCACGAGGTCACGCTCAAGACCTTCCAGGCCCGCTTCCTGCTCACTCCCGACGGTCGCCTCAACGACCTGGTCGTGGGCGTGCTCGCCCGCGCCCAGCGCCTCTTCGGGCTGACCGTCTGCGCCGTGGTGGTGTTAAGCAACCACCTGCATATCCTGGTGGTTCCCGACTCCGAGCACGCGCTCATGCGCTTCTGCCAGTTCGCTGCCGCCAACATCTCCCGCGAGGTCGGGCGCCTGCGTAATTGGAACGGCGGCATCTTCCGCAGGCGCTACAGCCTCGTCGTGGTTTCCGACGAGCCTGCCGCTCAGGTCGCGAGACTGCGCTACCTCCTCAGCCACGGCGTCAAGGAGGGTCTCGTGCGGCGACCCCAGGACTGGCCAGGCATCCACTGTGTTCGCGAGCTCCTGGCGGGCAGGTTCCAGATGGCCGGACCCTGGGTCGATCGCACCGCGCTCTACTCGGCCTTGCGCAAGGCGCGGCGCATAGGGCGCAGAGCTGCGGTGCGCGAAGGCGACTTCGAGCAGCTCGAGGTCCTCCACCTCGCCAAGCTGCCCTGCTGGGCCCATCTCGACGACGAGGCCTACCGGAAGGCCATCGCCGAGCTTGTCGACGACATCCTCCTGGAGCACCAGGAGCGCACGGCTACCGTCGACTCCCGCTCGATCGACCGCATCCACTGCCAGGACCCCGAGCATCGGCCCGCATCGACCAAGCGGTCGCCCCGGCCGCTCTGCCACGCCGCCTCGCGCTCCGAACGTCGCCAGCTCCACCAGCTCCTGCGCGACTGGATCAACGCCTACTACCAGGCCTCCCGCCGGTTCCTCTGCGGCGATCGCACCGCCCTCGACGCGTTCCCACCCGGCGCCTTCCTGCCGCCGCTCGCCCTCGGCTCCCGCTTCGCCCTGCCGATGACGGCGCCGCCCTAGGCCCCTTCTCGCGTCCCCCGGACCACACAGCCCTGTGTCTTGCCCCCCGGCGCGGCAGCGTCGAGCGGCGGGGTCCGTCCTGCGGCCGGGCTAGAGCGGGAAACGCGGGTCAAGCGCGGCCTTCGAGCGGCGTGGGGGGTTCTGAGGGCTCACGCCCGGCGCGCATATGGGACGTTGGCCGGGCCTCTCGACGGAGGCCCGCTCACCGCCGCGGCTTGCGCCTGACGAAAGCTTTGACCCCCTATCTCGGAGCGCGGGGCCTCTCGACGGCGGCCCGCTCACCGCCGCGGCTTGCGCCTGACGAGAGCTTTGACCCCCTATCTCCCGTCGGTTGGATCCCCTCGCCACGCCCGCTCCAGCAAAGCGCACTCCCGCTCCGCTCTTCCTCGCCTCCTGTCGAGAGGACCGAAAGGAATGGCGCGCGCGCTACCGCGAAGTCCTCCGCGCCTTCCTAGAGGCGTCGCGGCAGTTGCGCGAGTGCTGCGTGCTCGACGTCGAGTTCCCCGAGTTCACCTTCCCGCCCGCGCGTCGACTGCGAGGGCCGCCGGTGGGCGCGAGAGCCGGTCCGGCGTTCGCCGTGTAGTCGGCTGACCGCTAGCGATCCAGCAACAAAGCCAAACTCTTCCGTCCACCCGAGCCACGGGTAGCGGGAGAGGTGTGCCTGGGAAAACGAGATACCCGCCTCCGCGGCTGCCTAACGTGCTGCCGAGGCGACCAATCCCTGGCCGCGAGCTCGGCGCGGTCCTCGAAGGGCACCTCCAACCGCCCGCGCGGTAACGGCCGCCATCCTCCTCGGAGCAATTCGCTGATACCTCTGCGCCGCCGGAGCCGAGTTCAAGATACGGGCAACTACCTGCCAGGATGAGGCCATCTCCCAACTTTGAAGTGGCCCGAAGAAAGCCGGCAGGTCAGCACCCTCGACGCGGTGTTCCCCGAATGGTGCCTTCCGCCGCACGCGCGATGCGCGGTCCGCCGTTCGATCCCAGCGGAAGTGGCTGACACCTCCACGCCGGCACTTCTTAGACGCCGGCATTCCTGCTAAGATTCGACGCGCTCTTTGACAACTTCACCAGCGTGTCGTGAATCCAGCGGGCTGGCTCCGAGAGGAGACGGCCATGCACACCGACAATGCACTTCGGGTTTCGTCTGTCGTTCCAGATCCGGGAAGGGCATAACGATGCCCACCCGGACTCAACGGACAACGTGTGAAAGTCTTAAATTTCATTCTTCGTTGGGTCCGACTGCCGCAAAGCCAACATCGGCTTGCGCGGCTAGCAAGAGCCGGCAATCGACTACTGCTAAGGCCCGCTCGCGAAAACCTGAGAGTGTCTACATTTCCTCTACAGCAAAGAGGACGGTAGTCAGAGTCCCGCGTGGTTTC
>DATLFI010000176.1:0-2855 GCA_035524895.1 Thermoanaerobaculia bacterium
GATGCCGTGCCAGGTGCGCATGGCGGCAGGATAGCGTTGGGTGGGTTTCGGCCGCCACGGAGGGCGGCCGCTTCTATGAGGCCGGTTGTCAAGACCCGCTTCGGGTTCTCGTGGTCGCTGTTCGTCTTTGGCTCTTCCTCCCTTGAGGTGCTCAGGTGGTTCGTCGGTCGAGGAGAGAGTTGGCGCTTCCCCGGGTCGGCGGGTCCGGTGGACCGCGCGCACCCTTCTATTCGTGCGGACCCTGCGGCCCGTCACCTGATTCCTGATTCGCTTCGTGGCGAATCGGTGGAAGCTCGAGGCAGCGGCCCCATCTACGGTAACGGCTCGCCATCCGGCGGCCCGCGGCCGCCCCGGGCTCGCTGCAACCAACCTCGATCATCGACTCGGACTCCACTCCCAGCTCTATCGATTCTGTGCGACGGCTTCCGTTTCGTGTCGAGTCCGTTCAGGCGGCCTTGAGCACGGCGCCGTCAGGCACGATCCCTTGCTCCAAGTAGCGCCACAGCGCCACCAGCAGTTTGCGGCCCAGAGCGACGATGCCCACCTTCCGCGAGCGCTTCCCTCCGCGCCCGAAGCGTTCGTGAAACCACAGACTCAAGCGGCTCTGGGGCTGCCAACGCAACCAGCACCACCCCAGCTCCACCATCATCCGGCGCACCCGAGGATTGCCCGACTTGTCCAGACCCGCGTCGCGGTCCATCTCTCCGCTCTGCCGCGGCGTCCCGGTCATCCCGGCGAGCTTCCCCACCTGCCGGCGGTTGCGGAATTGCCGCCAGGCGAAGAACTCGAACACCAGCACCCAGGCACTGGCCTCGCCCACGCTCTTCAGCTGCATCAGCTGGCGCACCATCGCCACCGCCGGCTCCTGCGACTCCCGCAGCAACTGTCGGCACAGATGCACCAAAGCAGCGATCTGCTCCTCGACCTGCCGCAGTCGCGCGTACTCCCGCTGCATACGCACCACGAGCTGGGGCGGCAGCGCGCTGCCATCCCACTGGCGGGCAGCCGCCAGCCGGGCGAGAAACTCCCTGCCCGGCTCCAGCCGCACCCCGTGCAGCACCAGCAAACCGCGCAGCCGATTGCGGTGGCTCCCGCGCTCCCGCTTCAGCACCTCGAGCTCGCGATGCAGGTGCCGCTGGTCCTCCTCCTCCACCGAGGGCACCCGCACCACGCACCACACCTCCCGCTCCCCCTCGAGGAAGCGGATCAGACAACCAAGCAACACCCGGCCATCGAGGCGGTCCGTCTTGGCCCGACGCTTGCGCCCGCTACGCGGCAGACTCGCCGGATCCACCACCACGTTTTCCACCCCCATCGCCACCAGGTGACGGTGCAACCAGTGCCCGTCGCGTCCCGCCTCGTAGCAGCTGTACACCGCCGCTCCCGCCGGCAACCCGTGCTTCTGCCTGGCCCGAACCAGCTCCTCGTGCAGCGCCACCAGGTCCCCCCCAGGGATCGACTTCTCTCGCTGCCTGCCCCCACCATGCACCGCCGACAACACCTTCCACCGCTCCAGGCTCAGCTCGATCGACACCTTCAGGCTATGCTCCGCTCTCGCCGCTGCTGTCTCCATGGCTCGCTCCTTTCGTTAACCTGAGACGTGAGAAGCGAAGTCTAGACAGCAGCGGCCTTCTCTTTCACCCCCACACACACCGCCCAGACTGCATGGTATCTACGGCGCGGACGACGTCGTAGCGGCCGGCGTCCCTGCCGGCCGGACGTTCGCCAACCGTCAACCGGCCGCTGGCGCGGGGACCGCCGCCGGCACCGGGTCGTCGATCAGCCCGTGCACCCGGGCGCGGCGCCAGAACTCGTCGAGGCCGGCGCGCTCGGGCTCGCCGAGGACGTAGCCGAGGTTCTCGGTCAGGTAGGTGCGCACCAGGTGGGCGGGGAGCGACAGCTCGGACGCGGCGCGGGCGACGATGTCGTCGAGGTGATCGAGGCCGAAGCGCAGGCTGTCGGCGAAGACCGCGCCGAGGTCGGGCACGCGCGCCGCCGCCTCGGGCCGCACCGCCCACACCGCGAAGACGAACGGCAGCCCGGTCAGCGCCTGCCACTCGGCGGCGAGATCGACCACCAGGTAGCGCTCGCGGTCGACCTGGAGCGCCGGGTCGCCGATCAGCAGCGCCGCGTCGGCGTCGGCGAGCATCGCCTCGACGTTGGGACGCGCCTCGACGTAGTCCGGGTCGATGCCCCAGCGCTCGGCGGCGAGGATGCGGGTGAGCGCGGCCGAGGTGCGGCTGTTGGCGTCGAGCGCGATCCGCCGCACGTCGGCGAGCGGCCGCCGCGAGACGAGCAGCACGCTCCTCACCTCGTGGGTGGCGGAGACGCAGAGGCCGGGGACGACGTCGAGGCCGCCGATCCGCGGCACCTCGATCGAGGGGATCAATCCGGCGTCGAGGCTGCCCTCGGCCAGCCGCTGGGCGACGGTGGCGGGCGGATGGTAGGTGGCGGTGATGAGGTCGCCGTGGCGGCCCTCGAGGAACCCCCAGGCGAGGGGACGGCTGTTCAGGAAGTCGACGATGCCGACGCGAAGCTGGTGCATGGACGCGGCTCTAGCGCGACATCGCGTTGAGGAACTCCTCGTTCGCCTTGGTCTTCTTCAGCTTGTCGAGCAGCAGCTCCATCGCCTCGACGGTCGACAGCGGGTTGAGCACCTTGCGCAGCACCCACACCCGATGCAGCTCGTCGGCCTTCATCAGCAGCTCCTCCTTGCGGGTGCCCGACTTCTGGATGTCGATCGACGGGAAGACGCGCTTGTCGACCAGCTTGCGGTCGAGGTGGAGCTCGCAGTTGCCGGTGCCCTTGAACTCCTCGAAGATCACGTCGTCCATGCGGCTGCCGGTGTCGACCAG
>DATLFI010000177.1:0-10377 GCA_035524895.1 Thermoanaerobaculia bacterium
CGAAGTTGCGGTACTCGACCTGGTGCGGCGGACACTCGATCTGGATGTACCCGCCGGCGCGGAATGGCACCTCGTCCCCCTCCGGCAGCTCTAGGATGAGCTCCTTGATGAAGGTGGCGACGTTGCGGTTCGAGCGCGTCACGCACTCCCACTTCCGCACGCCGAACACCTCGTGCGGCACCTCGATCTTCATGTCCTGCTTGACCTTGACTTGGCAGGACAGCCGCACACCTTCCCGAGCCTCACCGCGCGAGATGAAGCCGGTCTCCGTGGGCAGCATGGCGCCGCCCCCGTCGAGCACCTTGACCTTACAGACGCCACAGGTGCCCTGGCCGCCGCACGCCGACGGGATGAAGATCTTGTTGTCCGCGAGCGTGGCCAGCAACGATCCGCCGGTGGAGGTGTGCAGCGTGTGGTCGGGGTCGTCGTTGATCAGGATGTCGACGCTGCCGCTGGCCACCAGCTTGCGCTTGGCCAACATCAGGATCGTCACCAGCGAGAGAATCACGATGGTGAACATGGCGACACCGAGGGCGATGGTGCTCATCGGAGGATTCTCTCGGACGGAATGGAGGCCATTCGGCGTATCGCGACTCTTCTTCGGTTGGCAGGGGTCCTTGCCATCACAGCTGGATCCCGCCGAACGCCATGAACCCGATCGCCATCAGCCCGGTGAGGAGGAACGTGATGCCGAGGCCGCGGAGGCCGGCGGGAACGTTGCTGTAGCGCAGGCGCTCGCGAATCGAGGCGAGCGCCACGATGGCGAGCGCCCAACCCACGCCGGAGCCGAAGCCGTACACCACGCTCTCGGGCAGGTCGTAATCGCGCTCGACCATGAACAGCGCGCCGCCGAGGATCGCGCAGTTGACCGCGATCAAGGGCAGGAAGATGCCTAGCGTCGCGTGGAGCTTCGGGAAGAAGCGGTCGGTTGTCATCTCGACGAGTTGCACCATTGCGGCGATGGTGCCGATGAAGGCGAGCAAGCCGAGGAACGAGAGGTCGTACTTCGCCAGGCCCGGGTGGATCCAGGCCAGCGCTCCCTGTTCCAGAAGGTAGTTCTGGACCAGGTAGTTGGCCGGCACCGTGACGGTGAGCACGAAGATCACCGCGATGCCGAGGCCGATGGCGGTTTCGACGCGCTTGGAGACGGCGATGAAGGAGCACATGCCCAGGAAGAACGCCAGGGCCATGTTCTCGACGAAGATCGCCTTGATGGCGAGGCTCAGGTAGTGCTCGAGCATGGTGCGCTCCCCTCAGGCCTTCTCGACTTGCTCGGGCTTCCAAGTCCGCAGCAGCCAGATCAGGATGGCGATGATGAAGAACGCGGCCGGCGACAGGAGCATCATGCCGTTGGGGTTGTACCAACCACCCTCGGATACCAAGGGCAGGATGCTGTAGCCCATCAGCTTGCCGGAGCCGAACAGCTCCCGCAGGATCGCCGTGACGATCAGGACCGCGCTGTAGCCGAGCCCGTTGCCGAGCCCGTCGAGCAGGCTCAGACCGGGTGGGTTCTGCATCGCGAAGGCTTCGGCGCGTCCCATGATGATGCAGTTGGTGATGATCAGCCCGACGAAGACCGAGAGCTGTTTGCTGATCTCGAACAGGAACGCCTTGAGCAGCTGATCGACCACGATCACCAGGGAGGCGATGACCACGAGCTGGACGATGATGCGGATGCTGCTCGGGATCTGGTTGCGCAGCACGCTGATGGTGAAGTTCGACGCGGTCATCACCGCGATCACCGCGACCGACATCACCAGGGCCGTCTCCAGCTTGGTGGTGACCGCGAGCGCGGAGCAGATGCCGAGCACCTGGAGCGCGATCGGGTTGTTGCTGAAGAGTGGGTCGAGGACCGCGGCGCGAGATTGGATCGCCATGGTCAAGCCTCCGGTGCGTTGGGTCGTGTCGATGGTGGCGTCGCGGCCAGGTCGGCGGCTACCTCGCCGCTCGCGAAGCGCTGGAGGAACGGACCGTACACTTCCGGACCAAGCCAGAGATGCAGCATGTGGGTCACGCCGCGGGCGGTGATCGTGGCGCCGCTCAGCCCGTCGACGCGGTAGGGGTCCTGGGCGGGAGGGCCGGCGGTTCCCTTGATCACCTCGATCCTCGGTTCGCCATCGTCGTAGATCTGGCGCCCTGGCCACAGGGCCTTCCAGCGCGGGTTGTCCACCTCGCCGCCGAGACCAGGGGTCTCGGCGTGCTGGTAGTAGGTGATGCCGCGAATGGTGTTGCCGTCGGCGTCGATCGCGAGGAAGCCATAGAGCGTGCTCCACAGGCCGAGGCCCTGGATCGGCAGCACCAGCATGTCGATCTCGCCGTTGGAGTCGCGCAGGAAGTAGGCCGGCATCGCTTTGGCGATGCGTTCGACCCCGGCGTTGTTCGGCGGCGCCCGCATGTTCTGCGCCGGGTCGAGAGCGGCCTTGCGGTAGTCGTACGTCTGGGTATCGATCGTCGGGTCGAGCCGTCCGGTCTCGATGTCGAGGATGCGGGTTTCGATGTTCTCGAAGAACTCGGCGACCTGCTCCGCGGTGAGCGACTGGCCGGGCATCACGAGGCCTGCGGCTTCGAGCACCTTCTGCTGGCGGTCGAGCGCCCGGTTGATCTCTTGGCGCTCTGCCAGGCTGACGGCCGCGGTCGAAACCAGGATGCCGCAAACCACGCATATGGCGGCGGCGAAGAGCACGGTGTAAACGGTGCTATGCCGCATAGCGCGCCTGTCTCCGCTTGACGTTGGCCCGGACCACGTAGTGGTCGATCAGGGCCGAGAACAGATTCATGAACAGGATCGCGAGCATCATGCCTTCGGGATACGCCGGATTGACGACACGAATCAGGATGGCGAGAACGCCGATCAGGAAGCCGTAGATGTATCGCCCGGTGTTGGTCTGGGCGGCGCTCACGGGGTCGGTGGCCATGAAGACGGCACCGAAGGCCCAGCCGCCGAGCGCCATGTGCCACCAGAATGGAATCTGGAGCAGTCCATTGTCGCTGTAGTTGGCGAACAGGTTGAGAATCAGGGTGATGCCCACCGTGCCGAGCGTGGCGCCGGCCATGATCCGCCACGACCCGACACCGGTCACGATCAGCACCAACGCCCCGATCAGGCAGGCGAGCATCGAGGTCTCGCCCATCGAGCCGGCGACGTCTCCGAAGAAGGTCTGGAGCCATGAAACTCCAGCATGCATGGCTTCCGACGATTGCCTCGTAGCCTCGTCGGCGACGGTTGCGCCGTTGGAACTGTCGGCGGTGCGCAACACGTCGAAGCCGCCCGTAGCTGCCCGCGCCAGGAGCGTGGCGCCGCTGTACCCGTCGGGCGAGGTGCGAGCCGCGACCCATACCGAGTCGCCCGAGATCTGCGCCGGGTAGGCAAAGAACAGGAATGCTCGCGCGGTAAGGGCCGGGTTGAGGATGTTCATCCCGGTGCCGCCGAAGACCTCCTTGCCGAACACCACGCCGAAGGCGATGCCGAGGGCGACCTGCCACAGCGGTGTGGTCGCGGGGAGTACCAGCGGGAAGAGCATGCCGGTGACCAGGAAGCCCTCGTTGATCTCGTGCCGGCGCACGATCGCGAACAGCGCTTCGAGCCCACCGCCGACCGCGAAAGTGACCACGAGGATCGGCAGGAAGTAGAGAGCGCCGTGGACGGCGCACGCCCACAGGCTCGTCGGATCGAAAGCCAGGCCGAGACGCTCCATGGCCGTGGTCTGCCAGGTCTCGAGCGGCAGGGCGCCTCCCTGGATCGCGAGGTGGGTCTGGCGACCGGTGTTCCACATCGCCATGAGGACGCAGGGCACCAGCGCGACCACCACGGTGACCATGATGCGCTTGAGGTCGACCGCGTCGCGCACGTGCGACGGGCCGGAAGTGGTGGTGCCCGGCGTGTAGAGGAAGCTGTCCTGCGCCTCCCACAACGGGTGCAGCTTCTCCAGGCGACCGCCCTTTTCGAACAGCTTGGCCTGGCGGTCGAGCAGCTTGCGCAGCACGTCAGCCTTCCTTCTCGATGGTGGTCAGCAGGCGGCGCAGGTGGCTGCCGTAGTCGATCTTTCCCGGGCACACGAAGGTACAGAGCGCGAGGTCTTCCTCTTCCAGCTCGAGACAGCCGAGCTCCTCGGCGCGCTCGACGTCGTCGACCACCAGCGCCTTGAGTAGAAACGTCGGCATCAGATCGAGCGGCATGACCTTTTCGTAGAGCCCGAGCGGCACGATCGCGCGGGGCGAGCCATGCGTCGAGGTGGTGAGCTCGAACCGCCGGCGGGGGAGCAGCCGGGAGAGGAACAGGTTCGTCACCGAGAACTCGTCGCTGCCCGGCGCGAGCCACCCGAGGAAGCGCCGGCTGGCGTCCTCTGGCACGGCGGAGATCTGCTGGTGGTAGCGGCCGAGGTAGCCCAGCACCTCGCCCTGGGCGGCACGGCCTGACAGCACGGAGCCCGAGATCACACGATGCCTAGGAAGGGAAGCTCCTCCATGGGCGCTGGCTGGTGCCGAGCCGTTACCGGAGGGGCCTGCGTGCAAGTTGCCGGCGGCGAGGTCGTCGATGGAGGCCCCGACCCTGGTGCGCAGGTGGCGGGGACTCTTCACCGACGGTCCGCCGAACGAGATCACGCGCCGGAGGTCGAGCTTGCCGGTACCGAACAGCTTCCCGACCGCGAGCACGTCCTGCAGGCCGATGTACCAGACCAATCGGGATCGGCTGGCGGGATCCAGGCTGTGGATATGGGTGCCGGGCAGGCCTGCGGGATGCGGACCCACGAACTCCTCGACACGAAACTGCGAGCCGGTGGGCGCCGCGATCGGGCTGCCTGGCGCGCGACACAGGAAGACGGATCCGTCCGTCAGCTTGGCCAGAGCCTGCAGGCCACGCTCGAGATCCGACTCTCGCCCCTCGAGCGCGTGGCGCAGGTTGGGGGCGAGCGGCTGGGTATCGAGCGCGGTGACGAAGATGGAGCGCGGCGTCGCTTCCGGCGACGCGACGCGTCCGAATGGGCGTCCGCGAAGTGCCGTCCACAGCCCGGATTCCACGAGGAGCGAGCGCACGTCGTCGCGTTTCAGGCTCGACGGGTGACTGCCGGTGAACGACGAGAACGAAACGCTGTCGTCACCGTCGCCGCGGTCGCGCTGGTCGAGCCGGATCACGACCGACCGCAGCGCGCGCTTGGCGCCACGATGGATCGCTATCACGGTGCCCGAACCGGGCGCGGTGTAGCGAACGGAGGGCTCCTTCTTGTCCTCGAACAGGAGCTGCCCGAGACGCACGGCGTCGCCGTCCTCTACGTGCATCCCCGGCTTCATGCCGGGGTAGTCGTCTGCCAACAGCGCCACGTGGGAGGGCGCCGGCGCGTCGTCGACCGTTTCCGAAGGCTCCCCGCGGAGCGGCAGGTCGAGACCGCGCTTGAATCTGTGTAGTGCCATGCGCTCCATTCCTGGCTGAGCGATTGCCCGCGCCGCGTCGAGGCTCCTGGAGGATGCCTCGCCTCCTCCGCTGGCGGCTGCGTGCAGTAGCGCTTACTCGCTGCGAGCCACGTGAGCACCCTGTCGAATGCCAGAGTCGCCGGAGCTGGGTCCCAGGCGCGGCCGCTTGCGATTGCGCTGGTGAGCTCCCGCAGCGACCAGCGTCGTCGCTTGTGAATTGTTTCACAAAGTCCTCCTGATGGCCACTTCCCGGGCGGACCACTCCGTCGCGCCGTCCCGATTCGAGCGACGCTGATACCATCCGCCAGCGAAGGAAAACTCCGATGGCGGACTCTCTTCCCCTGTCTCCGGTGCGCTCGAGCGGATGACCCTGACCAGCCCCTTCGAGACCTCCGTCCGCGATTCCGGCGCCGAACGATTCCGCCGTGAGGCCGTGCTGCGCGACTTCCGGGTGGGGGTACGCAGTCGGCACGCCAGCGTCCTGGGCCGTCAGGAGGTGCTCTCGGGCCGCGCGAAGTTCGGCATCTTCGGCGACGGCAAGGAGGTCGCGCAGCTCGCGATGGCCTACGCCTTTCGTCGGGGCGACCACCGGTCCGGCTACTACCGCGACCAGACCTTCATGATGGCTTTGGGCCTGCTCAGTGTCCAGGAGCTATTCGCCCAGCTCTACGCGCACGCGGATCTCGAGGCCGAGCCGGCATTCGGTGGCCGAGCGATGACGGGACATTTCGCGACTCGCCTGGTCGACGAGCATGGCAACTGGGTGGACCAGACCACGCGCTACAACTCGGCTGCGGACCTCTCGCCCACGGCGTCTCAGATGCCCAAACTGGTTGGGCTGGGCTACGCCTCGAAGCTCTACCGCCAGGTCGAGTCCCTGCAAGAGCCTGGCCGGCGCTTCTCGGATCAAGGGAACGAGGTCGCCTTCGGGACCATCGGCAACGCGAGCTGCGCCGAGGGCCTGTTCTGGGAGTCAGTCAATGCGATCGGGGTGCTGCAGGTGCCAGTGGTGCTCTCGATCTGGGACGACGGCTACGGGATCTCGGTACCGAACCGGTACCAGATGACCAAGAACAGTGTCTCGGAGGCACTCCGAGGATTCCAGCGCGAGGAGCACGGCCGCCCAGGATTCGACCTCTACGCCGTTCCCGGCTGGGACTACTCGGAGCTCTGCCAGACGTACCTGCGGGCGACCGAAGTGTGCCGTCGAGAGCACGTCCCGGCCCTGATCCACGTCACCGAGCTGACCCAGCCTCTCGGTCACTCGACCTCTGGCAGCCACGAGCGCTACAAGTCGCCGCAGCGGCTCGAGTGGGAGCGGGAGTTCGACTGCCTGCGCAAGATGCGGCAGTGGATGGTCGCCGAGGGCCTTGCCACCGACGACGAGCTCCAGGCGATCGACGACGAGGAGCGGTCGGCGGTGCGGGAGGCCAGAGACCGGGCCTGGCAGGCGATGCGAGCCCCCATGGAGCGAGAGCGCGAGGCGCTGTCGGGGCTGCTCGGGGAGCTTGCGGAGGAGTGCGACGGCGAGCCGCGGCACGTCGGGCGGGAGACGGTCGAGGCTCTGGCTCAGGCGCTGTCCAAACGAACGAGCTTCTTGCGTCGCGACCTGATGGCTGCCGCGCAACGCGCGCTGGTGGCCACCCGCGAAGGCGAAGGACCATCCCGGGCGCGGCTGGTCGCGTGGCGGGCGGATCGGCTTCGAGAGAATCGGCAGCGTTACGGCTCGCATCTCTACAGCGAGACGCCGCGCTCGGCGCTGGAGGTGGAGGAGGGCGCCGCACGCTACGGCGAGGATCCGCAGCTGCTGAGCGCCTTCGAGATCCTCAACGCTGGGTTCGATGCCGCGTTCGCCCGGCACCCCGAGCTGGTCGCCCTGGGCGAGGACATAGGCCGTCTAGGTGATGTCAACCAGGGTTTCGCGCACCTGCAGGAGAAGTACGGCGAGCTGCGAATCGCCGACACCGGCATACGCGAGGCCACCATTGTGGGCCAGGCGGTCGGGCTGGCGCTGCGCGGCCTGCGACCGATCGCCGAGATCCAGTACCTCGACTACGTGCTCTACGCGCTGCAGATCATGTCCGACGACCTGGCGACGCTCCGCTGGCGGACGGTCGGAGGCCAAGCGGCGCCCGTGATCCTGCGCACACGCGGCCACCGCCTCGAGGGCATCTGGCACTCGGGCTCGCCGATGGCGGGGATCATTCACCTCTGCCGGGGCATCTACGTCTGCGTGCCACGCAACGCGGTCCGCGCCATCGGGTTCTACAACACGCTCCTGCGCTCCGACGACTGCGGTTTGGTGGTCGAGGTGCTCAATGCGTACCGCCGCAAGGAGCGTCTGCCCCAAAACCTGTCCGAGGTGACGACGCCGCTCGGGGTGCCGGAGCTGCTGCGCCCGGGAACCGATGTCACCGTGCTGACCTACGGCGCGCTGTGCGCGATCGCGATGGAGGCCGCGGGCGACCTCGAGGCGGTCGGTATCTCGTGCGAGGTGATCGACGCACAGTGCCTCCTGCCCTTCGATCGCCGCGGCATGGTGGGAGAGTCGCTGCGCAGGACGCATCGACTGTTGGTGCTCGACGAGGACGTCCCGGGCGGGGCCGCCGCGTACCTGATGACCCACGTCCTCGAGGAACAGCAGGGCTACCACTGGCTCGACGGCCAGCCCAGAACGCTTACGGCGATGCCTTGCCGGCCAGCTTACGGCTCGGACGGCGACTACTTCTCCAAGCCCAACCGCGAGGACATCGTCGCTAGGGTCTACGAGATGATGCGGGAGACGGACCGCCGGCGCTTCCCCGAGCTGTTCGCGGACTAGGCGCGAGCCGCTCGCTCAACCTCTGCCGGCGTAGTAGGGATTCGTACCGGCGGCGTGGTCGGTGGTGTCGAGCACGCGGCGGATCTCGGGCACCGACTCGAGGATCATCGTCTCGATTCCCTGCTTGAGCGTCACGTCGGCCATGCCGCAGCCCTGGCAGCCTCCGCCCATCGATACGTAGGCGGTGTCGTCCTTCACGTCGAGGAGTGTCACGAAGCCGCCGTGGGAGGCGATCTGGGGATTGATGCGGTCCTCGATGACTCGCTGCACCTCGGCGGCAGTGGGGCTGCTCCAAGGGGAGTTGGGGTTGTCGAACTTGAACCCGGTCTCCTGCAGTCGCTGCACGAAGTCCACGGTCACGCCCTCGAGTTTCGGCGCGCTGTCTGGGTCCATCAGCACGCGGAACTCGCCGAGGTCCTCGACCAGGTCGCGCGGGTCTTGCTCGCTCTCTTCGACCAGGTCCATGCGATATTGGAAGCCGCCCTTCGCGAGCCCCGTGACCGCGATGCGCAGCGCCAGGCCGGTGGCCTGCTCGTCCTCGATGGCCATGAGGATCTGTTTCTTGGCGAGCTCGGTAAAGGTGATCATGATGTGCGATCCTTTGCACCGCAGATCGTAGCGCAGTGCTCCAGATCGCGCCTTCCACGGCTCGTACCATCCTGTGCCCGAGTCCTGCGGACCGACTCGACGCAAAGGCCCCACCGGTCCTACCCCAGGAGATCGCTCCGTGAGCTACCAGAACCTCCTTCTCGAGCGCCAGGACGGCATCGCACGCCTGACCCTGAACCGGCCCGAGACGCGCAATGCCATGACCCCCGAGATGGGGCAGGAGATGGCGGCCGCGGTCGACGAGCTCAACGCGGCTCCCGAAGTGCGTGTGGTGGTGGTGCGCGGCGCCGGGAAGGCCTTCAGCGGCGGCGGCAGCCTCCAGGCGCTCGAGCAGGAAGCGGTGGCTGCTCGCGGCGGAGGCGAGCGAGAAGGTCGCGGGCTGGGCGGCGGGCGGAACTTCTACCGCGCGTATCTCTCGGTACGCCGGCTCGAGGTGCCGACGATCGCTGCGATCAACGGTCACGCCGTAGGGGCCGGGCTCTGCTTCGCGCTCGGCTGCGACCTGCGCGTGATGCACGCGTCGGCGAAGGTCGGAATGACGTTCGTTCGACTCGGCATCCATCCCGGGATGGCGGCGACGTGGACGTTGCCGCGCCTGGTGGGTCCGGCGCGCGCTGCCGACCTGCTCTACACCGGAAGGCTGATCGATGCCCAGCAGGCGCTCGCGTGGGGTCTGGTGAACCAGGTCGCCAGCGAGGACTTCGACGCCGTGGTCGAAACGCTCGCGATGGAGATCGCGACCAGCGGCCCGGTGGCGGTGCGCGCGGTCAAGCGCACGCTGCGCGGCACCTTCTCGCGCGACATCGAGGATGCTCTGGGCCTCGAGGCCGATGCGCAGGCTATGACTTTCGGGACTGTTGACGCACTCGAGGGAATCCGCGCCATCCAGGAGAAGCGCCCTCCCGAATTCGAGGGCCGCTGAGTCTCCGGCGGCGGGTTGGCCGTCTCGGGATTGGGGCTGGCTCAGGGGTGGACGATGGCTTCGGGCGGCAGCTGCGCCAACAGGGCGGAGACGGCGCGATCGATTGCGGCACCGTCCTTGCCATCGAACGTCAAGCGGACGTTGTAGCTCTCGCCGATCACCGGGTAGCTGCCGATCGAGACGTCACGGTGCAGGTCGGCGATCTGCCGCAGCACGTCCGCGATCTCGCTCTCGCGACAGTGGGTGTATACCGCCCGGCTCAGGAACGGCTGCCCCGTGCCGATGCGCGCCCGCAGCGACGGTAGCTTGGCCTCGAAGATGCGCGGCAGGCCGGGCATCACGAACACGTTTCCGACCAGGATGGTAGGCCACGGCACGTCGTCACTGACCAGCAACTCCGAACCTTCGGGAACATCCGCCATGCGCAGGTGAGCAAGCTTGAGGCGCTCTCCAACGAGCTGGCGGATCTTGGACTCGAGCTGTGGAGAACGCACGATGGAGCGCTCGAAGCACCGGGCCACCGCTTCGATCGTGACGTCATCGTGCGTAGGTCCGACGCCGCCCGAGGTGATCACCCAGTCGTGTCGGTGCCGCAGCTGGTCGAGGTCCGCGGCGA
>DATLFI010000178.1:0-15300 GCA_035524895.1 Thermoanaerobaculia bacterium
CGCTCGATGTAGCTGTCTCGGCGCAAAGCCGACGAGAACTTGACCACGCTCAGGCGGGGGACTCCTGCGAAGCGTAGTCCGAGCGCGAGAGCGCGCTGCTGCCACTCGATGTCGGGAGGCAGCTCGATCTCACGGTAGTCGGGCCACGGTCCGATGCGGGCGGCCGCCTCGCGGCGATGCATCAGGCTCGACGGCACCACGAAGTCGCGCTCGTCGTAGTCACCGTCGAGCAGGCCGGAGACCCATCGCCCGCCACCCGGTAGGACCAGGGACGCGATGGTGAAGCCGAGGTCGGCGCCCGTGCAGTCCAGCCGGTCGACGAGTAGCGCAAGGTGGTCGGGGAGCCAGAGATCGTCGTGACCAAGGTAGGCGACGTACTCGCCGCGCGCCATCGCGATCCCCGCGTTGTTCGGCGCCGACTGGCTGCCGGAGTTGTGCTCGAGGTTGTGCCAGAGCACGCGGCGGTCGTCGAACGACGCCACGACCTCGTCCGAATCGTCGTCGCAGCCGTCGCCGATCACGAGCAGCTCAAGGTCGCCGAAGCTCTGCTCGAGCACGCAGGCGATCGCGTGCCGCAGCACGCTGCTCCAGTTGTAGGTCGCGATGACGACGCTGACGCGAGGCGCTCGGGGGCGCCGCCGTCGCCACCATCGCAACGACACGTCAGCCGCCTTCGCGCGGGGCGAGCGAGAAAGGAATGCGGCTGGTATCGATCGGCAAGCGGTACTTGTCCGGCGCGCCGTGGTCGTAGGCCCGCGTCGGCAGGTTGACGAAGTAAGCGTCCGTTGCGCCGATGTTCTGTACCGCATGGAAGACGCCGCACGGGATCACCAGCAGGGCGCGGTTGCGCTCGGAGACAAACAGCTCGTTGACCCGGCCGTGGGTCGGTGAGCCTTCGCGCGCGTCGTAGAGGACGATCCGCAGGGTCCCGAGCGAGACGAACATCCGGTCGTCCTGCTCCTGGTGAACGACCCACCCCTTGGTCTTCCCCGGTCGAACCATCGTCTGGTAGACGTAGACCAGGGGCGCCGGGTGGACACCCCAGGCCGGATCGAAGATCTCGCAGATCTCGCCGCGATCGTCGAGGTGGGTGACCGCCGCGCGCAGCTCGACGCCGGCGATACGCTCGCCCACCGGCTCGCCGGTGGGCGTCACGGTCTGCGGGTCGCGCACGGCACCCAGCGCTGCGTGGTCAGCCGTGGATTTGCTCATCGTCGATCCTTCGCCGATCGGCGTCGCTGGGAAGTCGAGAGTACACCAGGCGCCTTCGCGTCACCCGCCGCCCCGGATGCGTGTCGGAACGGAAGCCCTAACCGACCCGCCCCAGCCCTGCGTGCCGCGCGACGTGCGAGTCGGCGTCCCCAAACAGCCCCTGCAGCACCCGCAACCGCTTGAAGAACAGCCCGATGTCCTGCTCGTCGGTGACGCCGACGCCGCCGTGGAGCTGGATCGCCTGCGACTGCACGAACCAGCCGCCGTCGGTGAGCTGCAGCTTCGCGGCGGAGATCTCGGCGCGGCGGAGTGCCGGGTCGGGGGCGTCAGCCTGGAGCGCGGCGAGGATCATGGTGCCGTAGCAGAGCTCGACCTCGGCGAACATGTCGGCGGCGCGGTGCTGGAGCGCCTGGAAGGCGCCGATCTTGACGCCGAACTGCTCGCGCTGCTTGAGGTACTCGACGGTGCGGTCGAAGAGCTCACGCAGCAGGCCCTGGCCTTCGGCGCAGGCGGCGGCGGCGCCGCGGTCGATCGCCCACTCGAGGTCGGGGAGGGCGTTTCCGACCTCGCCGAGCGGGGCATCGGGACCGAGCTCGACGTTGTCGAAGCGGAGGAGGGCGCTGCGTTGGCCGTCGATGCCGCGGACCGGGGTGCGAGCAAGGCCGGGGGCATCGCCGGGCACCAGGAAGAGCGAGATCCCTTCGGCGTCGAGCTGGTCGCCGGCGGTGCGGGCGGCGACCACGATCCAGTCGGCGGCGTGGCCGTTGAGCACCCATACCTTCTCGCCTTGGAGACGGAACCCGCCGTCGGCCGGCTCGGCCCGCGTAAGGCAGTCGGCCAGGTCGTAGCGGCTCTGGCGCTCGGCGTAGGCCAGGGCGAGCGAGATCTTGCCTTCCCCGAGCGCCGGAAGGAAACAGCGCTTCTGGGCGTCGTTGCCGCGACGCTCGATCAGGCTCCCGGCGAGCACCACGGAGGGAATGAAGGGCTCCGGCACAAGGCCTCGCCCGAGCTGCTCCAGCACCAGCGCGACATCCACGAAGGTGCCGCCGATGCCGCCGTGCTCCTCCGGCAGGGCGATGGCGAGCCAGCCGTAGTCGCCCATCTGGCGCCAGGTGTCGGGATCCCAGCCGCGATCCGTTTCTCGTTGGCGCCGAAAGCGCTCGACCGGAGACTCGTCGCGCACGAACGCCGCCACGGCGTCGCGGATCATCCGCTGTTCTTTGGAGAGATCGAAGTTCATGGGATCAGGTGCCCGGGAGCTGCAGGATGTTCTTGGCGATGATGTTCTTCTGGATCTCGTTGGTGCCGCCGTAGATGGTGCACGCGCGCAGGTAGCAGAACTCGCTGGCGAGCCACCGTTCGTTCTCGGCGAGGACGCCTTCGGGCGCGTCGAACCAGCCCTGCGCGGCGTGGCCGAGGGTGTCCATGGCGAGCTCGGTGATGCGCTGCAACAGCTCGGTCCCGGCGAGCTTGAGAATCGAGCTCTCGGGTCCCGGAGCGCGTCCGAGCTGCGCGGCTGCGAGGGTGCGGTAGTTGGCCATGGTCAGCGCGCGGTGGCGCAGCTCGAGACGGGCGAGCCGCAGGCGTAGCTGCTGGTCGTCCCATAGCGTGTCCCGCCCGAGCGGGGTGGCGCGCGCGATCTGCTCGACGAGCTTCAGCCAGCGGGCGGACTCGCCGACGCCGCCGATGCCGGTGCGCTCGTGGCCGAGCAGCGCTTTGGCCATGGTCCACCCGCCGCCCTCGGATCCGACACGGTTGTGCACCGGCACGCGGGCGCCATCGAAGTAGGTGTCGCTGAACGCCGGCGTGCCGCCCAGCGTCAGGAACGGCGTGATGGTGATCCCCGGCGTGTTCTTGAGGTCGGCCAGCAAGAACGAGATGCCCTCCTGCTTCTTCCCGGTCGAGCCGGTGCGTGCGAGCAGGAAGATCCAGTCGGCGTACTGCGCCGCGCTGGTCCAGGTCTTCTGGCCGTTGAGCACGTAGTGATCGCCGTCACGGTCGGCTCGCAGCTTCAGGCTCGCGAGATCCGAGCCGGCGTTGGGCTCCGAGTAGCCCTGACACCACAGCTCGTCGCCGGAGAGGATCGGCGGCAGGAAGCGCGTCTTCTGCTCGTCGTCGCCGTACTGGATGAGGAGCGGACCCACCATCCCGAGGCCGAAGGGCGAGAGGCGCGGCGCATTGGAGCGCACCATCTCCTCCTGGAACAAGAAGCGTCGCGTGACGTCCCAGCCGGTACCGCCGTGCTCCTGTGGCCAGTGCGGGGCGACCCAGCCCTTCTCGTGGAGCAGCCGATGCCACTGCCGTGTCTCCTCGTGCGACGCGGGGATCCCGTGCGCTGCCTTGGCCGCGAGGGCGACGGGCATGGCCTCGCGGACCCAGGCACGCACCTCTTCGCGAAACTCGAGGTCCTCGGGCTTGAACGACATGTCCATGGACGTACTCCGGACCGAGCGTGAGCTGAGGAGGGCAAGCCTACCGAACGGTCGGACGAATCGCCAAGAGCAAGCAGAATTCGACCCTGACGCCCCCTCCCTCTGCGGGCCGCCGGCGGGAAGCCCGGCTCTGGGTTGTAACCTCCGCGCGGGAGGAACGCGCCGTGTCCCTGACCACGCTGGGTCTCAGCGATGAGTTGCAGCGCTATCTCGTTTCGGTGGCGGTGAAGGAGACCGCGACGCAGCGGCGCCTGCGCGAGGTCACGGCGGAGCTGCCGCAGGCGAGGATGCAGATCTCGCCGGAGCAAGGCCAGCTCATGGGGCTGTTGGTGCGGCTGATCGGGGCGCGGCGTGTCCTCGAGGTCGGCACCTTCACCGGCTACAGCGCCCTGTCGATGGCGCTCGCGCTGCCGGAAGCGGGCAAGGTGCTCACCTGCGACGTGAGTCGCGAGTGGACCGACATCGCGCGCCGCTACTGGGAGGAAGCGGGCGTGAGCGCGCGGATCGACCTGCGCTTGCGACCGGCGCTCGAGACGCTGGAGGAGTTGATCGCGCAGGGTGAGGAGGAAACCTTCGACCTGGCGTTCATCGATGCCGACAAGCCGTCGTATGGCGGGTACTACGAGCGAGCGTTGCGCCTCCTGCGCCCGGGTGGTCTGGTGCTCGTCGACAACGTGCTGTGGAGCGGAAAGGTCGCCGATCCGAACGAGCGCGATGCCGACACCGAAGCGATTCGCGCCTTCAACGCTGCGCTGAGCGGCGATCCGAGGATCGTGCTCGCTCTGGTGCCGATCGGCGATGGGCTGGCGATGGCTCTGAAGCGCTGAGGCCCCCGGGCGCGGCGCCGCGCACGGTGCCGCGCAGGTGCTGCTGACACAATCCGCCGATGCGCTTTCTCGCGGTGCCGCTCGATCGCGCCCTGGGTCGCATCCTCGGGCACAACGTGGTCGCCCCTGGGGGGCGGCGCCTGCTGCGCAAAGGAAAGCCGCTGGATCGCGGCGACCTGGATCTGCTCGGCTCCCTGGGGCGTCGGACCGTTTATGTCGCCTGGCTCGACCAGGACGACGTCGGGGAGGACGAAGCGGCGAGACGGGTCACGGCGGCGGTGGTGGGGCGTGGTGTCGAGCTGCGCGGTCCTGCCACGGGGCGCGTGAACGTGATGGCGGCGGCGCTCGGGGTGGTGCGCGTGAACGTCGGTGGCCTGGAGCGGTGCAACCGGTGCGAGGGGATCACTCTGGCCACGTTGCGCACGGGGACGGCGGTGCGCGCAGGGAGGATGGTCGGCACGACCAAGATCTTGCCGTACGCGGTCGCAAGCGCGACGGTCGAGGAGGTCGAGCGCATCGGCCGCGAGGAAGGTCCGCTGTTGTGGGTCGACGCGTTGACGCCACGTAGGGTCGGGCTGGTGGTCTCTACCTCGACCGGCGGAGGCGAGAGGACGGTCGCCGGCTTCGCCTCCGCACTTCGGACGCGGCTGGAGGCGCTCGGCTCGGAGCTCGCGCGCGTGGACCACGCGCCGCTCGACGAGGATGGCGGCGAAGAGAGCTTGGCCGCGACCATCGCCGACCACGCCCGTGTCGGCCTCGAGCTCATCGTGCTCGCCGGCGAGACCGCGATCCAGGACGGCGACGACATCGCTCCGCGCGCCTTGCGCCTGGCCGGCGGCGAAGTGGTGTGCTTCGGCGCGCCGGTGGACCCGGGCAACCTCTTGATGCTGGGCTATCTGGGCGGCGTTCCCGTGCTGGGTGCCCCCGGCTGCGCTCGCAGCCCGAAGCTCAACATCGTCGACCTGCTCCTGCCGCGACTGCTGCTGGGGGAGCGTCTCGAGCGCGAGGAGATCGCACGGCTCGGCCACGGCGGGCTGCTCGAGGACGTGCCGGAGCGGCCGATGCCGCGGGAGCGGGCAGTGGGGCAGGGAGAGAGTGGATGAGTCTGGTCAAGCCCGCTCTTCTAGAGCCACCCACCCCTTGCGCGGGCCGACGTACACCGAGCTCGGGCGCAGCAGTCGCCCCTCGGCGAGCTGCTCGCGACAGTGTGCCATCCAACCGGCCATCCGCGATGCGGCGAACAGCGGAGTGAAGAGCTCCTGGCGCAGGCCGACGCCGTGGAGCACCAGCGCGGTGTAGAACTCGACGTTGGTGTAGAGGCGGCGACCCGGCTTGAGCTCGGCCAGCAGCCGCAGGGCCACGGCCTCGACCGCGCGCGCCAGGTCGTTGAGCTCCTTTGCCTCTCCGCTACGGGCGAGGCGCTCGGCCGCTGCCGACAGGACCTCGGCGCGGGGATCCCGGGTCTTGTACACGCGGTGGCCGAAGCCCATCAGCCGCTCGCCGGCCTCGAGCCTCCGGCGGAGCTCCGGCTCCGCGCGCTCGATGGTGCCGATCTCGAAGACCATGTCGAGCGCTGGACCCGGCGCCCCGCCGTGGAGCGGACCGTCGAGGGCGCCCAGGGCACCGATCGCCGCCGACACCAGGTCGCTGTGCGTGGACGCGATCACGCGCGCCGCAAAGGTGGAAGCGTTCATGCCGTGGTCGATCACGGTCACGAGGTAGGTATCGAGCGCGCGCACGCGCTCCGGTGCGGGCTCCCGACCTTCGAGCGCCCAGAGGAACGCGGCGGCGTGCGACGCGCCGTCCGGCGGAACGATGGGGTCTTGGCCAGCGCGCACGCGCCCATACGCCGCGACCAGTGGCGGGATCGCCGCGACCAGCCGCTGGGCAGTCTCGGCGTTCCACTCGCCCGGCTGGTGGCTGGTCTCGAGCCGCACCAGGCCGAGCGCCAGGCCGAGAGCCGCCATCGGGCTGGCACCGGCGCGGGCGGCTCGGGCGAGTAGATCGAGCGCGCCCTCCGGGAGGTGGCGCTGCGTCGAGAGCCGCCGGCGAAAGCCGTCGAGGGACGCGCGGTCCGGAAGCTCGCCATGCCACAACAGGTGCACCGCCTCCTCGAAGCTGGCGTGCGGTGCCAGCTCCTCGACCGGGATGCCGCCGATCAACAGCTCCCCGCGCTCGCCGTCGATGGCGCTGAGTCGTGTGGTCGCTGCCACCACGCCCTCGAGTCCGGGGCGGAGGTCCTGGATGGTCGCGGTGCTCATTTGGATGGTCCTCCCTTTGCACGTCTTGCTCGTCCGCTGCGGTCTCCCGATGGCGCTGTTGGCATCCTGCCGATCGCAGCGACTTCCGTCAACATGTACTATATTGATCGATAGACTCTACCTATCGCTCGCGCTATCGCTCGCGACGGCGAGGCTGTCCGCGCGCTGCGAGGTAAGGGGGAGAGGTATCGCGATGAGCGCAGTGTCGGCGCAGGATGCGGCGGGGACCGAGAGTTGGCTGCCGTCCTCGGCCGCCTGTGAGCGCTTGGGCGTGAAGCCGGCCACGCTCTACGCCTATGTCAGCCGAGGCCTGGTGCACTCGCGTCGTGGCGCGGACGGCAGGTCGCGCCTGTACAGCGCCGAGGACCTCGATCGGCTGTTGCTCCGGGCGGAACGCCGCCGGGATCCCGAGGAGCAGGTGCGCGGCGCGCTGGACTGGGGCGGACCGGTGCTCGACTCGGAGCTGACGCTGATCGAGGACGGCCGTTATTACTACCGCGGTCGCGACGCGACGGGACTCGCGACCAGCTCGCGGATCGAGGAGGTCGCGGCGTTGCTGTGGCTGGGACGGCCCGAAGCCTGGCGCGAGATCTTTCCGGCGCGCCTCGAGCCGTTGCCGCGTTCGTGGCGCCCGGCCCTCGGACGAGTCGCCGGCGCTCATCCTGGCGAGACGCTGCAGGTAGCGCTGCGTCTGGCGGCGAGCGAGGACCCGGGCGCCTTCGACCGTCGCCCCGAGCGGTCGAGCCGGTGCGGCGCGCGCATCCTCGGTACCTTGGCCATGGCGGTGAGCCGGCTCGAGCATCCGGTGCGTGACGGTGTCGCCGGGGCGCTACGCCGCGGTTGGGTGGCCCGCCGCCCCGATGCGCAGCCCGTGATCGACGCTGCGCTGGTGTTGCTCGCCGACCACGAGCTGAACGTCTCGTCCTTCACGGCTCGCTGCATTGCCTCCGCCGGGTCGTCACCGTACGACGCCGTGTGCGGAGGTCTCGCGGCGCTGCGCGGCTTCCGGCATGGCGGGTGCTCGGATCAGATGGAGGCGCTGGTGCTCGGCGCGGGCGTCGGTCCGGGAATGCGAGCGGCGCCGCCCCGCGAACGGCTCCGCGAAGCGCTAGCGCGGAGGCTCGCTGCCGGCGGGCCGGTGCCCGGTTTCGGCCACAGGCTCTACCCGCGAGGCGATCCTCGTTGTCGCGCACTGATGGATCTCATGCAGGAGCGCTTTCCCTCGTCTCGTGTGGTCGCGGCCTTGGCTGCGTTGGCTGTCGAGGGCGAGTCGCTGCTCGGAGATCGGCCCAATGTGGACTTCGCGTTGGCAGGGCTCTCCGCCGAGCTCGGGCTGCGGCCGGGTGGCGCGTTCGCGGTGTTCGCTCTGGGACGCACCGTCGGATGGATCGCCCACGCGCTGGAGGAGTACTCGCGGGATCGGCTGATCCGGCCTCGCGCGCGATATGTCGGGGCGCCCGCTGGGAGCGGGAGATAGGCTGGCGGGACGGCGGGGCGCGCTCGCGGTGCCCACCGGCCAACCGGCGCGGATCTCGCCGCTCGGCTACCGCGACACACAGGAGACCCACCATGGCAATGGCAGCGACCTCATCCGGACCGAGCCCCCTGCTGCAGCGCAACCGCCTCTGCCCGCTGCTCTCGCTGCTCCTTGCGACCGTGCTGGCCCTCTCGGCTGGGTGCGCGGCAAAGGAGGATGCGACTCCCGAGGTCGCAACGGACGAGGCTCCGTCGCTGATGGGGAAGTACACGACGTTTCGCCTCACCAGCGACCTCCCGCTCGACGAAGGACAGCGCGAGGTCGTCACGCTGTTGATCGAGGCCGCCGACGCCATGGACGACATGTTCTGGCGTCAGGCTTGGGGGGATCGCGACGAGCTGCTCGGTTCGCTCCAGGGCGAGCAGCGCGAGTTCGCGCGGGTCAACTACGGCCCCTGGGACCGGCTCGACGGGGACCGTCCGTTCGTCGACGGGGTGGACCCCAAGCCGCCCGGGGCGGCCTTCTACCCGCCGGACATGACGCGCGAGGAGCTCGAGGCCGCAGTGAGTGACGCAGTGGCGTCTGGCAACGTCGCGCGCGCGGATCGCCTTCGTAGCGAGTACACCGTGGTGCGACGCGACCCCGCCGGATCGTTGGAGGCCATCCGCTACAGCGAGGAGTACGCCGAGGAGCTCGGGCGCGCCGCCGAGAAGCTGCTCGCCGCGGCGGCGCTGACGCCGGAGCCGGCATTCCGGCGGTTTCTCGAGCTGCGCGCCGAGGCGCTGCGCAGCGACGACTACTACGCCTCCGACGTCGCCTGGATGGAGATGAAGGACAACGCTCTCGATGTCGTGATCGGGCCGATCGAGCACTACGAGGATCAGCTCTTCGGCTACAAGACGGCGGCAGAGGCCTACGTGCTGGTCAAGGATCAGGAGTGGAGCCGCCGGCTCGAGCGGTACGCCGCGCTGCTGCCCGAGCTCCAGCGCGGGTTGCCGGTGCCGGAGGAGTACAAGCGAGAGCTGCCGGGCTCCGAGTCGGACCTGGGCGCCTACGACGTGGTCTATGTCGGTGGCGACGCCAACGCGGGCGCAAAGACGATCGCGATCAACCTGCCGAACGACGAACGGGTGCAGCTAGCGAAGGGCACGCGACGCCTCCAGCTCGAGAACGCAATGCGCGCCAAGTTCGACCGCATCCTGGTCCCGATCGCCGCCGAGCTGGTCGCGGCCGATCAGCAGGAGCTCGTCACCTTCGATGCCTTCTTCGCGAACACGATGTTCCACGAGGTCGCGCATGGCCTGGGCGTGAAGAACACGATCCACGGGGGCGGCACCGTGCGCGAGGCGCTGCGCGACCAGAGCTCCGCGCTCGAGGAAGGGAAAGCTGACGTGCTAGGCCTGCACATGATCGCTCGGCTGCACGAGCGCGGCGAGCTGCCGGACACCGACCTGCGCGCGAACCAGGCGACCTTCGTTGCCAGCATCTTTCGTTCCATCCGCTTTGGCTCTTCGAGCGCCCACGGGGTGGCAAACCTCGTGCGGTTCAACTTCTTCCGCGAGCGCGGTGCCTTCTCGCGAGACGCGGAGGGCAGGTATCGGGTCGACTTCGAGCGGCTGCGCGAGGTCACCGACGAGCTCGCCGGCAAGATCCTCCAGCTCCAGGGGGACGGCGACTACGACGCGGTCGTGGAGTTCCTGAGGCATTACGGCGGCGAGGGCGAAGAGCTGCGCTCCGATCTGCGGCGGCTGACATCAGCGGGCATTCCGGTCGACATCGTGTACGAGCAGGGCCCAGCGGTGCTGGGTCTGTGACGGAACGCACCAGCCGGTCGACGCGGTCGACGTGACAGAATGGTGGCCGCAGTCGGGTAGAGAGTCGGTCGCGGGAGGGTGTCGATGGCGCGAAGCAAAGTCGAGCAGCCGATCAAGGCGGAGCGGATACAGAAGCTGTTGAGCGGCCAGCCTGGTTGGGAGCACGACCATGTGCTCAGCGCGATCCGGCGGACCTATCGGTTTCCTAGCTTCGTCGCCGCCATACGTTTCGTCGACTATGTCGCCCAGCTCGCCGAAGAGGCTGATCACCATCCGGACATCGACATTCGGTACGACAAGGTCACGCTGACTCTCTCGACGCACTCCGCGGGAGGCATCACGCAGAAGGACTTCGCGCTGGCGCAGCAGATCGACCTCTCCTGATTACCTCCGAACCCAACACCCTTTTCACTCTTCGAGCTCCGATGCGTTCGCGGTCCTGTTCCTGGACCGGCCGGCAGGCCGGTGTGTTCGAGACGTGTCTGCTCGCCTGGATAGGCACGCTCTTGCTGCTCGCGAGCGACGCGCGCGCCCAAGCCCCCGGCGAGGAGCTTGGCGGGCGGCCTACGCTGGTCGCGCAGCCGCTGAAGATCGCTCCGACCCAGGACGGGCTGGTGCGCGAGGACCCGGCGTGGCAGGACATCCCCGGGGCGGTGAGCTTCTGGCAGACCCGGCCCTTCGCCGGCGAGGCGGCGAGCGAAGACACCGAGGTGCGGATCGGCTACACCGCCGACACGCTGTGGATCGGGGTGGTGTGCCTCGATCGCGAGCCGAGCCGCATCATCATCTCCGACTCGCGGCGCGACGCATCGCTCGAGGAGACGGATTCGTTCCAGGTCGTGCTCGACACCTTCGGTGATGGCCAGAGCGGCTTCGTGTTCGGCACCAACCCCGCTGGCATCGAGTACGACGGCCAGGTGGTCAACCAGGGAGAGGGGGGATTCGGCAGCGGCGGGGGAGGCTTCAACCTCAACTGGGACGGTTCGTGGCAGGTGCGCGCCACGATCACGGAGTATGGCTGGAGCGCGGAGATGGCGATCCCCTTCCGCACGTTGCGCTACCCCGGCGGGCGGGCGCAGCAGTGGCGCGTCAACTTCCAGCGCAACATCCGCCGTCGCAACGAGGCGGCGTTCTGGTCGCCGCTCGAGCGCCAGTTCGGACTGCACCGCGTGTCGTCGGCAGGGAGCCTGCAGGGTCTCGAGGTGCCCCAGCAGCGCCTGCTCCAGCTCGTGCCGTACGTGCTCGCGACCGGGCGCGAGGCCGCGGATCGCGAGGGCTCGGACACCGACCTCGAGCTCGGCCTCGACGCCAAGTACGGTGTCACGGCCAGCCTCACGCTCGATGCCACCTACAACACCGACTTCGCGCAGGTCGAAGCGGACGAGCAGCAGATCAACCTCGATCGCTTCAATCTCTTCTTTCCCGAGAAGCGCCCGTTCTTTCTCGAGAACGCGGGCCTCTTCTCGGTGGGAGAGCCGGGTATCGTCGAGCTGTTCTTCAGCCGGCGCATCGGCATCGGGCCTCGGGGGGAGGAGATTCCGATCGACGGTGGCGTCCGCCTGTCGGGGAAGACTGGGCGCACCAACCTCGGCTTCCTGGCCATGCGCAGCGCCGACGCGGATCGCGACGGGTCGGCCGTGCCCGAGAGCTCCTTCGGCGTGGCGAGGGTCTCACGGGAGCTGCGAAATCGCTCTCGGGTCGGCGCGCTGTGGGTGGGGCGAGACAACGACGTTCGACCGGGGGCGTCGGACGCGGTAGACGACAACCATGCCTTCGCCCTCGATGGCCAGTGGGGCGTCGGGGAGTACCACACGCTCTCGGGCTTCGTCGCGGGCACCAGGACGCCGGGCATCTCCGAGGACGATCACTCGTTCCAGCTCGACTACGCCCTGGCGGCTCCGAAGTGGCTCGGCCAGGTGGGTTTTCTCGAGGTCGGTGAGGGCTTCAACCCCGAGGTCGGCTTCCTGTCGCGGCGAGGTTTCCGGCGCCCCTCGGGGTTCGCGCTGCGGCGCATTCGTCCAAAGAGCCTACTCGGCTTTCACGAGCTCCGCCCGCACGTCTCCTACGTCGGTTACTGGGATTTCGACGGGTTCCAGGAGTCCGAGCACGTGCACCTCGACAACCACTGGGAATGGCGCAACGGTCACGAGATCCACACGGGGCTCAACTTCACGCGACAAGGCGTGAAGACACCGTTCGAAATATCCCCGGGTGTCGTGGTGCCGCCGGGCGAGTACTCGCACGACGAGCTCCAGGTCGTCGGCAACACCAACCAGGGCGCACCGGTGAGCTTCTCGACCACAGTGATCTCGGGCGGCTTTTTCGGCGGCGACCGCCTGTCGTTCGATGGAACGCTGCGCCTGAGGCGCGGCGAGAGACTGACAGCGGAGGTCACCTGGAGCTACGACGATATCGACCTGCCTGGCGGCGACTTCGAAGTCAACCTCGGCCGAGCTCGCCTGTCGTACTCCTTCCGTACCAACCTGCAGCTCCAGTCGCTGGTGCAGTACAACGACCGCACCGACCGCGTCTCGACGAACCTCCGACTGTCGTGGCTGAGAACCGCCAACACCGGGCTGTTCGTGGTCTACAACGAGGTCGACGACTTCGGTACGAGGCTGTCGTTGCAACGACCCGACCGCAGCCTGATCGTCAAGTACTCGCGTCTCGTCAACGTGTTCGGCGGACGGTGACGGCGACTGTGACCCGCGTCACGACGCCTGACGACGCACGACTCGACCGGGTCGCGCACCCGTGACATGGCCCTCGTCTCGTCGTCCTCTCCCACCACGGGCTGCTAGCCTCGGGGCGGTCGCGGCACGGCTGTGGCCGGCGTCGAGGCCTGGGCGGCGAGAAGCTGCGGCAGGAGCGGTCCGCTCCCGTCTGGGATCAGGGTCAGCTCGGGCTCGCCCTCGAGCAGCTTCTGGATCTCGAGCACCTCGAACAGCGCCTCGAGCACGTCCGGGTCCTGGGCGATCTCGGCCAGCGCCTCGCCGACGAGCTGTGGCCGAACGGCCAGGGCGCGGGCGAACTCCACCGCCGCGTCCTTCTCGGCGCCGCTCGTGATCACGGCCACCTGGTTGGCACCGGCCTGATTGATGGCCGAGGTCACCTGGCGCAGCCGGTTGGTCACCTTCTGCTCGATCTGGTGGATCATCTGACGGTCCCGGAAGTGCACCTTGCGGATGTACACCGACCCGAGCTGGTAGCCCCACTTCTCGGAGAGCGGCGACACCTCGTGGCGCACCTTGCGGCTCATCGTGTGCCGGTTCTCGAGCATGCGCTCCAACGCCATGTTGCTGAGCGACCGCACGGTGGCGTTGGTCACGTTGGCCTGTAGCGAGCCCGAGGGATCCGTGTTCTCGAACAGGTAGGAGACCGGGTTGCCGACCTTCATCTCGTACCAGACGCCGATCCCCATCGGCGTGCCCTCTTCGGAGTTGACCGGCAGGCTACGCAGGTATCGCTGGTCGAGTCGCAGGTCGAGCTCGTAGACCTTGCCGAAGAACGGCACCATCATCGCGCGCGGTCCGAAGCGGAGGACCGGGAAGTTGAGCCCAGGCTCGTCGAGCACCCCGAGCACCTTGCCGAACAGGGTGAAGACCTTGCACCGGCACTCACCCACCGTGAGGTAGAGGCCGAGCAAACGCACGATGCCGAAGAGGATCGGGACCAGGATGAAGCACAGGATGAACGTGACGACGACGGAGACGAGGAAGATCATCGCCGCACCTCCGCGCCGCCAGCCGAGCCGGCGCTGGTAGTGATCACGCGGCGTGCTCGCGGCAGGAGCGCCAAGCGCGCGTTGCGGCGGTAGGCCTCGATGACCCTCGAGCCCGACTGTTTGAGCCGGTGGAGCTGCTCGGAGAGCCGCAGCAGCGGTTGCACCTCCGCTTGGGCGCGCATGGTCTCGATCTCGACCGCGCGCTTCGACTGCTCGATCTTCTGGTCGGCGAGGGCCTGCGCGATGCTGAGGTCGGAGGACACCTCGTTGTGGGCGGTGTTGATCGCGGCGAGGGCCGACTCGATCTCCTCGGGCGGGTCGATGCCGGTGATCAGCGACGCGTCGAGCACCATCCCGTAGCGCGCGGCGGACGACAGGCACTCCTGGCTCATCTGGTCGTTGAGGTCGTTGAGGTTCTTGCGCAGATCGTTGATCGACACCCCTTCGAATCCGACGCTGCGGAACTCGACGTGCTGCGTCTCTTCGTCGGCCGACTTCAGGGCCTCGACCGGGTTCAGGGTAGTGGCTTCGAAGTTGGCGATGCGCTCCCGAAGGATCGAGACGAAGTAGCCCATCACGTGGGCGAGCGGATTCTTGACGCCGAACAGGTAGGCGTACAGGTTTTGTTCGCTGACGCGATAGCGGATCTGACCGGTGACGCCGATGTTGAGCTGGTCCTTGGTCACCGCCTCGAGCACGGTGTTGCCTTGGTTGGCAGAGGGAGACTCCGGGTCGTAGGCGGCGTTCACGGTGCGGATCGCCACGTCGACCTTGTGCACCTTCTGCCATGGCAGCTTGAAGTAGGGCCCGCCGGGCTGGACCACTCGGAGCTGCGGGTAGCGGTAGCGGTTGCGGTGCTCCTCTTCGAGGTGCTCTGCCATCGGCAGCTCGATGCTCGTAGCGCCACCACCGAGACGTTGTGCGCGACCGAAGCTGGTGACGATCGCGCGCTCGTTCTGTTGCACCTGATACACGCCGCTGAGAACGCAGCGCACTAGAAAGTAAGCGATCGCGCCGACGAGGAAGCCCAGAACGACGAACATCGACACCTCCGGGAATCGAGAGAAGGGACGGCGGCGAGTATCACACAGGTGGGGAAGCGCCTCCGGGAGAGCCGTCAGGCGGAGACGTGGGCGGCGAGGAAGCGGTCGATGCGCGCGTTCGCCGCCCGCCCTAGTGCCAGCGGAAGGACGTTGAAGGTGTGGATGCCGCCCGGGTAGACGGCGAGCTCGGAATCGTTCCCCGCCGCGCGCCAGCGGGCGTGGAGGAACAGCGAGTCGTCCAGCAGCGGGTCGAGCGTGCCCACGGTGAGCAAGGCTGGAGGGAGCTCGCGCAGGTCGGCGCGCAGCGGTGAAATGTCCGGATCGTCGGTCGTCTTCCCCTGGAGGAAGTGGTCGACGAACCAATGCAGGATCGGCGTCGAGAGGACGAGGTTGCGGTCGCCCCAGCGCTCCGCGCTCGGCGTCAGGCGGAGGTCGTAGCAGCCATAGACCAGGTTGGCCGCTGCGAAGCCGGCCGATCCACGGCGATCGCGGAGCCGCAGCAGGGTCACC
>DATLFI010000179.1:0-2600 GCA_035524895.1 Thermoanaerobaculia bacterium
AAGATGTCGAGCGGCAGCGTGGCGACATAGGCGCCACCGGCGACCAAGAGCGCGCCGGCCAGCGTGAGAACCAGGAGCCGATGACGGAGAGAGAAATGGATCAGCCTCTCGAGGACGGTCATCGGTCGGCCCCCGTCGCAGTCAATGGACGTGTCCTTCCGCGGCGCCGGAAGCCGTCAGCGTCGCCCGGCGCACCGCATCGCCGCCGCGGACCACCAGGCGCTGTCCTGGCACCAAGCCCTCGACCAGAGCTCGGTCGCCCTGTCGCGAGGCCACGTTCACCTCCTCGCGCACGAACGTCTCACCCGCGAGCTGCAGGTACACGACGTCGACGCCGCCGTCGTCGACCAGCCCCGACACCGGCACGACGACGCCCGCGCGCTCGCCCCCGAGCAGTACCTCGACCTGCATCGTGGAGCCGAGCACCAGGAATGGCGCCGCGAGCGTCTCGAGCAGAACGGAAACGGTGCCGGTCGTGGCATCGACCTCGGGCGCCACGGTGACGAGCCACACCTCGGCAGCTTCGAGCTCGCGCGGCCCGGCCGCGGTGTCGACCACGAGGCCCACCACCCCACGCTCGCGGAGCTCGACCGCGGCACTCGGTGGCAGGCGCGTCTCGATCCAGACGCGGTCGGTGCGCACCACGCGCGCCAGCGCTTCCCCGGCGGACACCGCAGCCCCCGGCGAGGCTGTCACCTCGGCCACAGCGCCGCTCAGCGGCGAGCCCAACGCCATCGCCGTCTCGCCACCAACGCCCGATCTCGCCGCGCGCGCAGCGGCAAGATCACCCCGCGCCGCCTCGAGCCGCGACGTGAGCACCGCCACCGCTCCCCTTCCCTCTTCGAGCTCGCGCACGCTGGTCGCCTCGGCCGCGAAAAGCTCCTCGAGACGCTGGAGCCTCGCGCGCGCGATCGAGAGCTCGACCTCGACCGTTCGCGCCGCCGAATCGAGAGCCGAGAGCGAGCGCTCCGCGTCGAGGTTTGGCACCAGGCGGAAGATCGACTCGCCGGCTTCGACCGTGCGCCCCGGGAAGGGCCAAGGCCGGGCGCTCAACACGCCAGCGACCGGCGCGGTCACGCGCGCCTCACCGCCGGCGGGGGTCTGCACCCGCGCGATGCCGCGGACCGAGGATGCGAGTGTGCCCTCGCGGACCCAGGTGGTGCCGAAGTCGGCGCGCCACTGCTGCTCCTTGAGGAACGAGAACGGCTCGCCCGCGCCCGAGGCGGCGCGCGGCGCCGGCGCCACGGTGGGCCGTCCAGGTCGTTGCGCGCTGCCGACGCGCACGCGCCCGCCGCGGATCTCCTCGCGTCCGGCCGGCGACTCGATGCGGAACAGCAGCTCCCTCTCGCCCTCGACCTCAGGCCGGAGCTCGACATTGAAGATGCCGGGACGCGAAGGCTGGTCGGATCGGAAGACCTCTTCTCGTCCTTCGCCGCGCAGCACGATCTCCACGGCTCCCTGCTCGACCGCGGTGAACCCGTCGAGCACGGTGACGTGGGTGTGCGCGGTGGCGCTCGAGCCGGCGATCAGCGGCTCGACCTCGGGGAAGACCTCGTAGAGCTCGCCCCACGCGGTGACCGACCAGGAGTCCTCGGCCTCCTCGACCGGCGCGGCCTCGCCGCACCCGAGGATCGCCAGCGCACCGAGCGCCAGCCACGGCCAAAGCGGTGCCGCGTCGAGGTCAGTGCGAGTGGCCATCGTCGCCGTGCTCGTGGTCGTCCTGGCCACCGTCGTCATGGTCCTCGCCCTCGTGGGTGTGGGTCGTACCGTCCTCGTGGCTGTGCTGCTCGCGCTCCCGATGCTGCTCCTGGTCGGCGGCCGAGAGCCCTTCCGCGCTCACGTCCTCGGGGTAGGCGGGCTCGAGCTGGACTGGTTCCTCCGGCTCGATCGCGGGTTGCGACTCCTGCTGCGGGGCTCCCGTGGTCTCCGTCCGCGGCGCGCAAGAGGAGAGCAGAAACGCAGTAGCCAGGAGAGTCGCGGCGAAGGTGGGGCCCTGGGTGCTCGTGTGCTCGCTCATGTGCTCACTCCTTCTCGTCTCGGGTGCCGGCGGCGGCCGCCGTGGTGGGGGAGAGGGATGCGTCCGCGGTCGTGGCGGCGCCGTACAGACCGTCGAGCTGCCGCAGGGCTTCGAGGGCCGCAGCGTGCAGCTCCAACGCGTCCAGCTCGGCATCGCGCGCGGCGCGCAGCGCCTCGAGGAAGTCGGCAAGGTCCGACTCACCCAGCCGGAACCCGGCCGCGGCGCCGGTCACGACGCTGTCCGCGTCCCCCGAGACGCCGGCCGCGGCCGATGCCTGCGCTCGCAGCAGCTCGTATACCTCGAGCGCCGCCTGCCAGGAGCTCGCCATCTCCCGTTCGCGTTGCGCGATCCGCGCCTCGAGCGCCCGCCGGCGGCCCTCCATCTCGAGGCGCTGCGACCGGTTGCGGTCGAAGAGCGGCAGGGCGAGCTCGACACCTGCCACCGGCCCGTCGAAGGTCGCGGGCCCATCCTCGAGACGCTGCCAGCCGATCGAGACCTCGGGGAAGCGAAAGATGCGGGAGGCAAGCTGCTCCTCGAGCGCGACCGACTCGAGCTCAGCGAGCAACGCGTGCAGCAGCGGGTC
>DATLFI010000180.1:0-14478 GCA_035524895.1 Thermoanaerobaculia bacterium
TTCCCCCTGCGCGGCATCAAGGATTCGCCGACGTACCTGCACGATGGGAGACTTCTGACACTCGAGGATACGGTGGAGTTCTTCAACTTGATTCTCGAGACGAAGCTCACTGATCAGGAGAAGAAGGATCTCGTAGCGTTCATGCGGCAACTCTAGACTGAAGCGCGTTCCGAAGGAGGGCGCCTAACCACGCGGCTGCTGCGGACCGAGGGCATTGCTGGCGCCTCCGCCCTCGGCCGCTGAGTTCAGGGTCCGTTGGGCGCACCTGGGAGACGATTCGCTAGAATCGAAGTCCATGAGAAGCGCTGCGGAGCCTCGGAGTGCCTGAAGTCAGCCGGTTCTTCGGCATCGTGATCACAATGCACTTCGCCGATCATCCACCGCCCCACTTTCACGTGCGCTACGGCTCCTTCAAGGCGCTCGTGGCGGTGGAGCAGCCGAGCCTGCTCGAGGGGAGGCTTCCACCTCGCGCGTTGGGCCTCGTGGTTGAGTGGGCAACTCTTCATCGAGAGGAGCTGCTGGCAAACTGGACCCGGGCACGGGAGCAGCGGGATCTGAATCCCATTGCCCCACTGGAGTAGCCGCAATGCTCAAGGACATTGTGGAAGCGAGGCACCTCGGCGGCCATCGCCTCTACCTTCGCTTCGAAGATGGAGCGGCCGGCGAGCTCGACTTCTCAGGGAGGCTGCAGTTTCACGGCGTCTTCGCGCGGCTCGAGGACGTCTCGGAGTTTGCCAAAGTCCGGGTGAACCCCGAGTCGGGTACGATCGAATGGCTCGGCGGCATCGATCTCGATCCCGATGTTCTCTATGCGGCGCTAACGGGAAGGCCCATCGAGCTCGCCGCACAGCCAGCGGACCGTTAGCCGTGACGTTCGGTGGCGAGCGCCACACTGGTTGGTTGCCTCCGGGTGCCTCGGAACCGCTCGACACACCGTCGCTGATCGTGATTCGAGATCGAGGTTGTTGAGCTTGGGCCGGGCAGCTACCTCCTTGAGTGGTCGCCGGCGGCTGGCCAGGCATACGCAGTTCTGCCCTACGAGGCCGATGAGTGGCACGCTTCCCTCGAGGACGCCCTGCAGCAGGCGGAGCTAGAATTCGGCATTGCTCCCGAGGACTGGAGGTGAGATTGCTATGGCTCACCACAAGCGGAGACGACCCAAGAACCGGCGGGCTGGGTGCCTCCTGTGCAAGCCGTGGAAAGCCAATGGCGTCGCGCGTCGGACGCGACTCGATGGGCAGAAGTTCTCCGATGTTCGGCGCCAGAGCGGCGCCGATTCCCAACAGCGCGATGCCGACAAATGTCCGGCCGCCTAACACGCGACTGCAGCGTACCGAGGGCTCGGCTGGCGCCTTCGCCCTCGGCCGCTGATCTCCGAGTCCGTTAGCCTAGAGTTGGCGAAGAACTACGGCCTGAGTCGCCACGACCTGGGCCGTGTCGAGCAGATCATTCGGTCTCGGAGAGAGGAGATCCGCGATGCCTGGGATCGCCACTTCCACGGTTGAGGTCACGAACATCTCGGCGCACGGCTTCTGGGTTCTGCTTGGAGACCGCGAGCTGTTCCTGCCTTTCGCCGAGTTCCCCTGGTTCCGAGACGCGCAGGTTTCGGCCATCGTCAACGTCGAGAGGCCTCAGCCTCATCACCTCTACTGGCCTCAGCTCGATGTCGATCTCAGTTTGGATTCCATCGAACACCCGGAGCAGTATCCGCTCCGGGCCGGTGTGTCCGGCCGGGAGGATGGGTGACACTCTAAACCGGGAGGATGGGTGACACTGAGGCTCCTGGTCAAGGGTGAAGTTGGCGATCTTGTCCCGGGGCACCCCGACAGGTCCTTGGCAGGTCCAGAGGACGCGCTCTAAGCAGAGGCACCCCGCTCACCGTAGTCTCTGGCGCGCCGCGCGTAATGCCGGCATACCGCAACGCGGCATGAGACTCGTGTGTCTTCTGCTGGAGAGCCGACCATGACGAGAGCCAAGATCGCCGGCGGGGCGTTCGCCATCGTGCTCGTTCTGCTCGCCCTCGGCGCAGGCCGGCGGATCCTCGAGCTCGCCCTGGACGGCGGTCACCGGGACCTCGAGCAGGACGCCGACCCTGCGGCGGCGACCTCTCGAGCCATCGACCCCTCGACCGGGGCGCCGCTAGAGGAAGGCGCCCATCATGGCTTCCTCTACGGCCGCATCACCGCGACCGACGGCGTCATCTACGAGGGGCGGCTGCGCTTTGGGGGCAACGAGGAAGCGTTCTGGAGCGACTACTTCAACGGATTCAAGAAGGAGAACCCGTGGGCCGCCCACGCTCCGACCGAGGCGCTGATGGTGCGCCGCCCGGTCGAGGTCTTCGGGGTCGAGATCGCCCAGCGGGAGCGGCGAGTCGACCTTCGCCGGCCTTTCATGACGCGGTTCGGCGACATCGCGCGCATCGACGTGCGCGGACGCGACCTGCTGGTGACGCTCAAGAGCGGGACGGTGGTCGCTCTCGACCGCTACGGCGCCGACGACGTCGCCGACGGCGTGCGAGTGTGGGACGGCAGGCGCGGCATCGTCGACCTGCGGGAACGGCGGATCCGTGCCGTCGAGCTCCTGCCCACCGCGTGGCTGGACACGGTCCCCGAGCGGCTGCACGGTACGGTGCGCACGCGGCAGGGCGACTTCACCGGCTTCGTCCAGTGGGACCGGAGGGAGTGCGTCGGCACCGACGTGCTCGACGGCCGCACCGCCGATGGTGAGCTCAGCCTGCGTTTCGACACCATCCGCTCGATCGCGCGCAGCTCGGGCGACAGCGCTCTGGTGACGTTGCTCGACGGCCGGGAGCTGGAGCTCTCGGGCACCCGGGAAATCGGCGACGGCAATTTCGGGATCTTCGTCGACGACCCGCGCTTCGGCCGGGTGCGGGTCCCCTGGGAGGCCTTCGAGCGCGTCGACTTCGGCGCCGGCGGCAGCGGCCCCGCCTACGGCGACTTCCCGCCGGGGCGCCCGCTCAGCGGCAGCGTCACCACTCGCGCCGGCCATCGCCTCGCGGGCCGGCTGGTGTACGACCTCGACGAGAGCGAGACCATCGAGACGCTCGACGCGCCATTGCAGGGTCTGGACTACTCCATCCTCTTTGGCCTGGTCGCCGCGATCGTGCTCCCCAGCCGCGACGCCTCAGCCACCGAGCGCGCCGTGGTGACCCTCCATGGCGGCGAGGAGCTGCAGCTCGAGCGCGACGGCGATCTCGGTGAGGGAAATGCCGGCATGCTGGTCTTCGACGACGACGGTGAGAGCCCCGTGTACGTGCCGTGGGCCGAGGTCGCGCGGGTCGACTTCGACCGCCCGCCGGCGATGTACCCGCCAGCGGGCGGCCGCTAGGTCCGCGAGGCCGAGCGCTCGCCCAGCCCCACCGCGCGTCGCACCTTCCACCACGCGTCGCGCAGCTTCCAGAAGCGGCTCTGCTCCATGGCGGCGATGCGCGCCTCGAGGCCGGCGATGGTGTTGCGCAGGCCGAGACTCTCGAAGCGGATCTCCTCGAGCGAGCCGGCGGCGCGCTGGCGCAGGTCGGCGCCTTCGATCGCGGACAGGTGCACCAACGCAGTGCGACCCGACGCGGCGGTGGCGGTGACCAGGAGCGGCGCGTTGGGGTCGAAGGCGCGAGGCTGGTCGGGGTCGGCGGGCGCTGATGACTGGCAGCGCGCCTCCCAGCCAGCGTGATCGCCAGCGCTGCCGTGGACCTGGGCGATGTCGGGGCGCGGCAGCGAGGTGCGGAGGGCGGCGATTTCTTGTCCGCCGGCCTCGATGCGGATGGCGACGGGCTGGTCGGGCCGGTCGCGGTCGAGCGCCCAGCCGTGGGCGTGCAGCAGGTCCGCGGCGTCGAGGAAGGCGGTGTCGAGCCAGGCGAGCGGCTCGAGGTCGAGTCGGAGCATCGCCTGCGAGTCGGCAAGGGCGCTGTCGCCTCGCGGTACCACCCAGAGGTCCTGGCAGGCCCACAGTGCACGGTCGAACCGCAGGCACGACGAGGCTCCGGGGCAGGCTGTCGCGACGGCCTGGCGCACGAACCCCTCGCCGACCCAGGTCGAACCGTAGTCCTCGAGGGAGAGGCCCGCGATCTCGCTGACGCGGTCGAAGCGGATGCCGCCCTCGGCCGGACGCCGGTCGGGGGGAGCGATCACCGGTCCGTTGGTGCTGAATACGAGCACGCCGCCCGGCAACACCAGCTCCCACAGCCGCGCGAGCCAGGCGTGGAAGCGCGTCTCGGGCAGGTGGGTGAAGAGCGAGAACACGTTCACGCAATCGAAGCGCCGTTCGCACGTGAACGCGGCCGGGTCTGCGCTCGACAGCAGCGGCGTTACGCCGAAGCGCTCGGCCTGGAAATCGAGGGCCGCCGGGTTGATCTCCGAGACGTAGACGCGCTGCTCGGGGATCGCCGCCACCAGGAACCGGGTCATCCGCCCGAAGCCGGAGGCGACGTCGAGCAGCCGCCCGACGTCATGGGCCTCGCCGAAGCGCCATCGCAGCACCTGCTCGAGCGTCTCCCAGGCGAGCCACCCGGAGCGCAGGTAGGCGACCAGCGCGAGGCCGCGATGCTGGTACTGCTCGTTGACCGCGAAGCCGTACATCTCGTCGCCGGCGGCGATCGCGGTGTCGACCTCGCAGTAGAGCGGCGGCAGGAAACGCTCGACGAAGGCACGCACCAGAGGGTGCTGCTCGCCGGACTCGTGAGCCAGCGCGCGCGACTGCGCATCGATGGGGATCTCGAGGCTGGCGGTGGTCGCTTCGTCGCGTGGGGTGGGGCGAGACATGAGGTGAGGCAAGGGCGGAGAACGTTGCGATCTTAGTCGTCCTGGCGACAAGCGCCCTCACCCCATCCCTCTCCCGCTTCGCGGGAGAGGGCGCCGCCGCCCGCGCCAGCCGCAGCGGAGTGTCGCGCACCGCTGGCCCTGGTCGCGGTATCCTCCGCCGCGGTCGCAACGCGGAGGAGGACGGAGATGGCCCTACCGGACGGCATCGAGCGGACGCTGGGCACGGAGCTGTTCTCGCTGGGCGGCAAGGTGGCGGTGGTCACCGGGGCTTCGTCGGGGCTCGGCGTGACCTTCGCTCGAGCGCTCGCCGGGGCGGGGGCCAGCGTGGTGGTCGCCGCCCGGCGACTCGACCGGATCGAGCGGCTGGCCGAGGAGCTGCGTGCTGGTGGAGCGGACGCTCACGCGGTGGGCTGCGACGTGGCACAGCAGGCTGACGTCGATCGGCTGGTCGCGGCGACCCGCGAGCGCTTTGGCCGCGTCGACGTTTTGGTGAACAACGCCGGGGTCTCGTCGCCCGCGCCGGCCGAGCTCGAACCGCTCGAGGTCTGGCAGAGCGTGCTCGACGTCAACCTGACCGGGGTGTTCCTCTGCTCGCAGCGCTTCGGCAGGGTGATGCTGGAGCAGGGGTCGGGCGTGATCGTCAACGTTGCGTCGGTGCTGGGCGTGGTGGCGAGCGGGCAGATTCCCCAGGCCTCCTACGCGGCGACCAAGGCCGCGGTGGTCAACCTCACCCGCGAGCTGGCGGCGCAGTGGGCTCGGCGCGGTGTGCGGGTCAACGCCATCGGCCCCGGCTGGTTCCCCTCGGAGATGACCGAGCAGATGTTCGACAACGAGCACAGCCTGGGCTGGATTCGCAAGCGGACCCCGATGGGTCGTCCAGGCGAGTCCTGGGAGATCGCGGGTGTGTTGTTGTTCCTGGCCTCCGATGCTTCCGCTTATGTCACCGGGCAGACGATCCTGGTGGATGGCGGATGGACGATCGTTTGAGGGGTGCGGAGCATGGGCCGGGCCCTTGGAGGGTGGACCAGGGGGATCTGGAACGCGGCTCTGGGAAACTGGCGGCCGGTGTCGACGTAGTGCCTCAGGGGAGGGCGCATGGCTGAGGCGAAAGAGCGCGCGGGTTGTTGGAAGATCGGTTGCCTGGGTTGCGGCGGCCTGGCCGTGGCGATGGTCCTGGTCTTCGCCCTGGTCAGCGTGCTCCAGGTCAGTCGCGACCGCGGCGAGCGTCCGATCGAGAGCCGCGACGTCGTGCAGCGCCTGCCGACGCTGCCGGAGCTCGAGGCGCTGATCGAGCGCGGCGAGCTGGGAGCCGGCGGTCGCCTGAACCTGCCAGACGGCGCGCCCTTCGAATCTCCGGTGCTCGCCGGCAAGGTCGGGACCGTCGAGCTCGACCTCGACGTGGGCGAGTTCGAGATCGTGCCGGGCGCGGCCGGAGAGCCGATCCGGGTGGACGGGGAGTACGAGGAGGATGCCTTCCGGCTGGCGGAGAGCTTCGTCGAGCACGACGACGGCACCTGGACGTACCGCGTTTCGATGCGGCCGCGCGGCGGCATGTTCGGCATGCTCTTCCGCGGAGCCGGCAACAACCCCCGCAACCGCATCACGATCACCCTGCCGCGCGGGCAGCCGTTCGATCTCGTCGGCAAGGTCGGCCTCGGCAGCACGCGCATCGAGCTCGGCGGTCTGCTGGTGCGCCGCTTGGACCTCGATGCGGGCACAGGCGAGCACGAGATCTCGTTCGAGGAGCCGCTGCTCGCGCCCATGGAGTCGTTTCGCCTGGGCAAGAGCATAGGCGACCTGCGCGTGCATGGGCTCGGCAACGCAAGCCCTGCGGTGGTCGAGATCTCGCAGAGCATCGGCGAAGCTCGCATCGACCTCTCTGGAGCGTGGGCGGGGGACGCGGACATTCGGATCGAGAACCGCATCGGCGAAGCCAGCGTCGTCGTCCCGGACAACGTGCGGGTCCAGGTCGACCGAGCGCGCGTCGCCCTCGGAGAGCAGCGAGTGAGGGTGCCGGACTCTGATTCCCTCCCGGCGGATGCCCCGACCCTGCGCCTGCGGCTCGAGGGCAGCATCGGCGACGTCCGGATCACCGGCGGCTAGCAGGAGACATAGCCCCTCGGTAGGGAGCAGTGACAGAGTGCATGCGCGTCGTACTCGGCGCGATCCCTCAAAGCGCCGGACCTTCGGCGCGATCCTTAGCGCGCCGTACTCGGCGCGATCCGCCATCCAAGGAGATCCGCGCAGTGAAGCTCTACAACTCGAACCTCTCGCCGTTCGCTGCCTGCGTTCGCCTCGCGATCTACGCGAAGAAGCTCGAGGGACAGGTCCAGGTCGTGCCGCCGCCGGAGGGTGGGCTCAAGTCGGCGGCGTATCTCGCCATCAACCCGATCGGCAAGGTGCCGGCGCTCCAGCTCGACGGCTGGACCCTTCCCGAGTCGACCGTGATCTGTGACTACCTGGAGGACCGCTTTCCCGAGCCGAGCCTCCGTCCGCACGGCGCCGACGACCGGGCACGCATGCGGCTCCTGATGCGGCTGGTCGATCTCTACCTCTATCCGGGTCTGTTGGCGCTCTTCGCTCAGGCCAACTCCGGCGAGCGCTCCGAGGAGCGGATCACGGAAGGCTTCCGCCTGGTCGAGCATGCCTCGACGCACCTCGAACACTGGTTCGGCGACACCAGCCACGCGGTGGGCAACCGGCTGACACTCGCCGACTGCTCGCTGATGCCGGCACTGTTCTACGTGCGCTCCATGTCGCGCCTCTTCCATCGCGACCCGTTCGGCGCCCATCCGAAGCTGGGCGAGTACTACAAGCGTCTGGCCGAGGAGCCGGTGGTGGCGCGGGTGATCGGCGAGATGAAGGCTGCGCTCGCGGAGCGGAGGAGCCAACAGGCCCGATAGGACGGAGCTCGAGGTCTCGAAGCTGCCATGGCATAGAATCCAGCTAGGCGCGGCACCGACCGCAGCCTCTTTGCAATGCACCCAGGCACTTCCAGCACACCCACGTGAGGCTTCCCATGGTTCGTCAACGCACTCTTCTAGTCGGCATTGTTCTCGTATTGGTCGCTTTCGTCGGCGGAGCCGGCGCCGGACTCGCGAGCCGCGCCAGCGACGAGCTGGCGTTCGGCGACGTCAAAGAGCAGACCCAGCAGTTCATCGAGTACGAGCGCACCATCGAGCTGACGCCGGCTCAGGAGGCGGTCAAGAAGGAAGCGCTCTCGCAGATCCCTGCGCCCTGCTGCTCCGACAACACCGCCTACACCTGCTGCTGCCCGTGCAACATGGCCAAGGCGATCTGGGGCATGTCGGCGTACCTGATCACCGAGAAGGGCGCCGACGCCGCCATGGTGCGCAAGAAGACCGAGGAGTGGGTGAAGCTCATCAACCCGGATGGCTTCCCCGGCGACACCTGCTACACCAGCGGCGGCTGCGGCAAGGCGTTCGCTCACGGTGGCTGCGGCGGCATGAACGCCGAGCGACTCGTTTTCTGACAGGAGCGCCTCCGGTTTTCTGACAGGAGCTCAGCCCGGGGCGGTCGCGCGACCGTTGCAGCCCGAGCTTCGGCTCACCACGGCGAGTCGGGCAGCCTGCCTGCCACGTCGCGACCTTGCTCGACCAGGTGCAGGCGTAGCAGTGCCATGCCGACGCCCGCGGCGCCCTGCATGTAGCCGGTCTGCGCCACGAGTAGCTCGGGCTGGAGCCGGTGCTCGGCCTGGATCCAGGCGAGGCCGCCGGCGTCGGTGGTGCCGCGCTGCACGATGTCGACGCCGACCCGGCGTGCGAAGTCGAGATAGCGCTCTTCGCCGGTCGCGCGATAGAGGCTCAACGAGAAGTCGAGCACGCCCGCGGCGCCGCAGCACTGGCTGACGTTGTTCCAGTAGCCCGGAGTGCGGGCCTCGGGGATACCGCTCTCGAGCACGGCTCGGGCCGATCGCTCGACCCAGTTCCGCCACTCCGAGTCGCCGGTGATCTCGTGCAGGCGGTGGAAGAGTCGCGCGGTGCCCGCTGGGCCGTGGCACCAGCTCAGGTAGTGGAGGTCCTCGCCGCCGGGTTCGTGGTGGTAGATCAGGCACAGCTCACCGCTCTCGCCGCCATCGGCGCCCTCGGCGATAGTGGTGAGATGGCGCGCACCGGCGAGCGCCGCGTCGAGGAATGCGCCGCCGTCTGCCGGCGGAGAGACGGTGTCGCGGTGGAGGGTCGCCAGAAAGTAGGCGACTCCTGCGGTGCCGTGGGAGAAGTTCGGCATCGTGCGCGGGAAGTCCGGCGTCATCGCCCAGCGGAGACCACCAGGCGCGGTGCGACCGAGCTCGACCAGCCGTCGACCCGCCGCCGCCGCCAGCTCGCGGGCCGGGGCGCTGCCGAGCCGGTCCGCCGCGGCGAGCAGGAACAGGCCGATCCCGGCTGAGCCCGAGACAATGTCGGTGGACTCGTTCCAGTCCACGCCCGCGCCGGCGGGCCGCGCGGTGCGGCGCAGGCTCTCGACGACCGCCGCGGCGCCGTCGCGAAAGCGCGCGTCGCCGGTCGCGCGCCAGAGCTCGAGCAGTGACGCGCCGATACCCGCGGCCCCGCTGTAGAGCCCCGCCTCGAGCGGGTCGTCGTCGAGCCGTTCGAGCAGGGTGTCGCCGGCCCCCATCGCAAGTCGGCGGTGGCTCGTGTCGCCGGTGCTTTCGAAGAGCGCGGAGAAGAACAGGGCGACACCGGACACGCCGTGGTAGAGCGAGAGATCGAGGTGGGGGAGCGCGGGCTGCCGCGGATCGGGCTCCCACAGCAGCCCGTAAGGCTCTGGCACCGCCACGCTTTCGAGCCAGCGGGCCGCATCGAGCGCCGCGTCGAGCGCCGGGCTCCTTTCTCTCGATGTGGGTGCCACTCGATCTGGGAGTGGTTCTCTCGCCACGGTCTGCTCGGTTGGAGTGGTGCGACGCGGTGCGGGGTCAGGCGCCTGCGCGGCCATCGGGGGCGCCGCGCACGCCGCCGCCGAGAGCAGCGCGAGGACGCGACGCGCCTGGTTCATGGCGGCTGGTCGTCCTGCGTCGACCGATACGACATCGAGACGACGCCGTTGAGCGTCCGAGCTCCGTACACGTCGTGGACCGAGACCGCCATGTCGTGCGGGCGCCGCCGCATGCGCAACATGGTGGTGTACCGGTAGACCTCACCGGGCCGGTAGGTCCCTTCGAGCTCCACCGGCAGGATCGGGATGTCTGCCTGGCTGCCCGACTCGTCGATCACCGCGAGCCGGATCTCGAACCGGGCGTGGTCGGTGTCACGCTGGCGCACGAAGGTGAGCTCGTCGAGCGGCACCAACACCTCGATCGGCACCATCATCTTGCGCAGACCCTTTCGCTCCGCCTGACCGAAGCGCACCTGCACGGGTCCCGCGGGCAGCTCCTCGCCAAACAGGAGCGCGCTCTGCGCCATCATGCTCAGCTCGGCGGAGCGCGACAGGTCGACGTAGCTGTCGCGGGTTCGCGTTCTCAGGCCGGAGCGCCGCACCTCGACCTGTATCCGGTGGCGCGCGTCGTCAGCGACGAGCTCGGGCACGAAGCCGAGGAAGTAATAGGAGCGCGTGTCGGCCACGGCTCCGCGCAGCAGCTCCGCTCGCCGGTACAGCATCTGGCCGCCCGTATCGCTTGCGATCCTGCTCGAGCTGGTGTTGCGCCAGAGGTTCGTGCTCGCCTGGTCGCCGATCGGGTAGACGGTGTACGCGAGCAGGTTCGCGGTCTCGACCAGAGGTCGCACCAGGTCGAGGTCGGTGACGATGTCGATGCCGGCGGTGCCGCTGCGGAAGGCACCGAGCGGCCACTGTCCGGCGACCAGCAGCATCACCTTGCGCCCTTCGGGCTGCGCGAAGCCGCGCAGCGCAGAGACGGCGCTGGCGACCGCGAGCTCGAGGTCGAGGCGCAGCGGCGCGCCACCCAACGCTTCCAGGAACGAGGCTTCGGGCAGCGTCTCTGCCATCTCCACCAGCAGCGCATCCTCCGCCGACCCGCCGCCGGGAGCATCGGCCGTGACGTCCACGAGCCTTGACGTTCGGGGCCGCAGCCCGAGCGTGCGCGCCACCTGGAGCGGCGACCGTGTGCTACCGCCGAAGCGCTGTCCGTCGAGGAGCTGGCCGAGCGCCGCGGCGAGATCCTTGGGCGAGGAAGACCAGCTCGACAGCATCTGCAGCCTGGTGCCTTGGTGCACCAGCACTGCCATGCGGTCGCGCGGACCGAGCTCGTCGACCTGGTCGATGAGGGCGCGCACGATCGGGTCGCGGTCGACCTTGCGCGTGTGGTTGTCGTCGACGTAGACCAGGAAGTTGGTGCCGATTGCCTCTCCCGGCTCGACGCCGGGAGGGGACTCGATGTGTCCCCCCGACTGCGCCATACCTCCGCGGATCTCGCTGAAGTACTCGATCGCTACTTCCTGCCCGTCGACCACGAGCACGAAGTCGTCGGCGGTGAGACCGTGGACGCGCCCGCCCGAGCGGTCGGTGACCACCACCTCGAGGTTCACCACCCTGACGTCGAGGAACTCGCCGAACACCTCGGGCAGCGGCTGTTGCTGGGCGGCTGCGGGTGGCAGCGCGGCGGTGTCCCAGAGCGCCGCGATCAGAGTCGACGACGCCAGCACCGGTCGTAACGACGCGAGTGGCCTCATGGGGACCTCCAAGTGGGTGCGGTGGCCTACTCCCGTGCTGATCTTACGTCCGTCCTCTCTCGGACGCCGAAAGCGTCGCGGCCGGGCCTGCGGGAGTAGCCTGAAGGAGTAGTCCGTTACGATCGGTCAGCAACGCCCAGCCAGATCCTCTGGCTCAGCGTCCGATCCGGGAGGTCGCCTTGCTCCGCTTCGCCATCCGCTTGGTGGTCAACGCTCTCGCGATTCTGGCGGCAGCCTGGCTCGTGCCGGGCATCGTGGTGTCTGGCGGCGTCGGGACCTACCTCGCGGTGGCGTTGATCTTCGGCATCGTCAACGCGACCATCGGGACGGTCCTCAAGGTGATGACCTGCCCGCTCATCCTGCTGACGCTCGGCCTCTTCACCCTGGTGATCAACGCGCTGATGCTCCAGTTCAGCGCGTGGTGGGCGCGCATCTTCGGACTCGGGTTCTCGGTGTCCGACTTCTGGGCGGCCTTGATCGGAGCGCTCGTGGTGAGCGTGGTGAGCGCGCTGTTCAGCCTGCTGGTGGGCGACAGCCGGGTGCGGGTCGAGACCAGCGGCGGCGGCCCACCGGCTCGCCGGCCCTGAGCTTTGCCAAGAGCGAGCTTTGCCAGGAGCTCTGCTCGGTCGCGCCCGCTAGCGGACGCGCGACCCGGGCTTTGCGCCGGAGTCGGGGGAGAGCAGGAAAACGCCGTCGCCGTCGCCGGCGGCCAGCACCATGCCCTCGGAGATGCCAAAGCGCATCTTGCGCGGCTTGAGGTTCGCCACGACCACCACCAGTCTCCCGTCGAGCTGCGCTGGGTCGTAGGCGGAGCGGATTCCGGCGAACACGGTGCGCTCGAGGCCTCCCAGATCGAGGCGCAGGCGCAGCAGCTTGTCGGCACCCTCGACGTAGGACGCCTCGACGACACGCGCCACACGGAGGTCGACCTTGGCGAAGTCGTCGATGGTGATCTCGGCCGCGATCGGCTCGCCGCCGGGCGCGGGGGCGCTTGCAGCCTTCGGATCTCCGCCCCCGCTGGCTGCGTCGGCAGCATCTGCCGCATCGGCCGCGGGCGTGGCGTCAGGACGCGCCATGCTCGGTGTGGCTGCCGGCGCAGGCTGGTCTTCGTTGGGCTTGCTCATGGCTCGGACTTCCTGCAGGTCGAGGCGGGTGAAGAGTGGCTCGTAGGGGGCGATGGCGCTGTCGAGCTGCGGGGAAGCGGCGTCCTGCCAGGCTAGCTCACGCCCGCCGAGCAGGGTCTCGGCCCGGCGGCCGATCGTGGGCGCGATGGGCTTGAGGTAGATCGCGAGGGAACGAAAGAGGTTGAGCCCCGTGGTGAGAACCGCCTGTAGCTCCCGCTCGCGGCCCGGCTCCTTGGCGATCTGCCACGGCCGCCGCTCGTCGACGTAGCGGTTGGCCTCGTCGGCCAGCGCCATGATGCGGCGAACGGCGCGGTTGGTGTCGCGACCGGTGATGTCGGCGGCGATCTCGTCGCGCGCTGCCGCCGCAGTCTCGAAGAGCGCCTCGCCGTCGAGGCTGCCGCCCAGCCGGCCGTCGCAGTGCCGGTGGAGCAGCGTGGCGCAGCGGCTCGCGATGTTGACCACCTTGCCCACGAGGTCGGAGTTGACGCGGTGGACGAAGTCTTCGAAGTTGAGGTCGATGTCCGCGAGACCACCAGCGAGCTTCGCCGCGAAGTAGTAGCGCAGGGCGTCGGCGGGGAGGCGATCGAGGTAGGAGCGCGCGGTGATGAAGGTCCCGCGCGACTTGGACATCTTGGTGCCGTCGACCGTGAGGAAGCCGTGCACGGGCACGCCGCTCGGCAGCCGGTGGCCGCTGCCGGCCAGCATCGCGGGCCAGAACAGGCAGTGGAAGTAGAGGATGTCCTTGCCGATGAAGTGGTAGAGCTCGGTCGTGCCCTCCTCTTCCTCGGCCCAGAAATCGTCGAAGCGCAGGCCGCGCTCGGCGCACAGGCGCTCGAAGCTCGCCATGTACCCGACCGGGGCATCGACCCAGACGTAGAAGTACTTGCCGGGCCGGTCTGGAATCTCGAAGCCGAAGTAGGGCGCTTCGCGCGAGATGTCCCAGTCCTGGAGACCCTGGCTGAACCACTCGTCGAGCTTGTTCACCACCTCGGGCTGGAGGCGTCCGCTGTGGGCCCACTCGCGCAGGCGGGGCTCGAGCGCCCCCAGCTTCAGGAACAGGTGCTCGGACTCCTTCTCGACCGGGCGCGCCCCGGAGAGGGACGAAACCGGGTCGATCAGGTCGCGCGGCGTGTAGGTCGCGCCGCAGGTGTCGCAGCTGTCACCGTACTGGTCGGGAGTGCCACACCGCGGGCAGCGTCCCTTGACGTAGCGATCGGGCAGGAAGATCTGCCGTTGCGGGTCGAAGAACTGGCGCACGGGTCGCCACGCGAGATAGCCGCCCGCATCCAGGCGTGCATAGATCCGTTCGACGTGGCGGCGGTTCTCCTCCGAGTGCGTGCTGTGGTACGCGTCGAAGCCGATGCCGAAGTCCGCGAAGTCCCGGCGGTGCTCGTCGAGGACTCTGGCGATGAGGTCGCCCGGGGAGACGCCCTCCGCCTCCGCCTTGAGCATGATCGGGGTGCCGTGGGTGTCGTCGGCGCAGACGTAGTGGCACTCGTGGCCCAGCATGCGCTGCAGGCGCACCCAGATGTCCGTCTGCACGGTCTCCACCGTGTGGCCCAGGTGGATCGGCCCGTTGGCATAGGGCAAGGCGCTGGTGACGAGTATGCGGCGACGGTTCATGGGAGAGGGCACTGGTGCCGGAAGGATGGCGCTTCGGCGCGCGGGAGCGGTGATCTTAGCCGCGGCAGGGGGCCAGGCTTCGAGCACAGGCCAGCGCAGGGAGGAAAGCGCGGAGCAGGGTAGCCGTAGACGGGCCTTGCTGCACGCGGAATCAGGCGGCGGAAAAGAGAGAAGGCCGGGAGCTGAGCTCCCGGCCTTCGGATGTCGCTTCGACGTCCGGCTGTCACCCCCTCTTAGGGGTGACAGCCTAGACCGCTACAGGACGTCGACTACTTCCACCCCAGCCGGACGCCGAGGCGGTAGATGCGCGGG
>DATLFI010000181.1:0-32607 GCA_035524895.1 Thermoanaerobaculia bacterium
GGGCAGCTTGCCTGCACCGACGTCGCCGCTGCGCGGCTCTGGTAGGGGGCGGCGTGGGGCCGTCTGCGGTGTTGCGCTCGCGAAGCGTGTGACCCAGCATCGCCACCGCTCGCGCGCCAACGCCGAGCCGCCGGTAGAGCCACTGCAGGCGAAGGACCTTCCCCGCGCACGGCATGAGCATCCGGCCCCACGGCGCTCCCAACGCAGCCCACGGGGGCTCCACCACGGGCTGCTAGCCCGCGCCGCCGACCGCCGCCCCGGTGCCGCCGGGCTGCGACGCGCGTAGCGGACGGAGGCGATCCCGCAGGGGCGGGTGCGAGTACTCCAGCGCGACCCGCAGGGGATGCGGGGTGAGCGGAGCGAGGTGGTCGAGCGCCAGCTTCTCGAGGGCGCCCGCCATCGCCTCCGGCTCTCCCGTGGTCTCCGCGGCCCAACGGTCGGCCTGGTACTCGAAGCGCCGCGAGAGCCACAGGCCGACCACCGAGAGCAGGCCCTCGAGCGGCGTGGCCAGCAACCCGAACGCCACGAATCCAGCATAGACCGACGGCTGCGCGAACCCCAGCGCTTCGGTCGGACCCGACCACGTCAAGCATCGCGACAGCAGGAAGAGCAGCAACCCGCCCTCGAGCAGCCCCAGCGCGGTGCCGATCGGGATGTGCCGCAGCCGGCTGTGTGCCACCTCGTGCGCCAGCACCGCGCGTAGCTCCGACACCTCGAGCTTCGACACCAGCGTGTCGAAGAGCGCGATGCGCCGACGCGAGCCGAGACCGGCGAAGAAGGCGTTGGCCCGGCTCGAGCGCCGCGAGCCGTCGACGACGAAGATGTCGGCGAACGCGAAGCCGACGCGGTTGGCGTAGTCCGCCAGCGTCCCGCGAAGCTCGCCTTCGGGCAGGCGCTCGAAGCGCAGGAAGAGCGGCAGGATCCACGCCGGGTAGACTGTCTGCAAGCCCACCGAGACGGCGGCGGAGAGCGCCCAGCAGAGCCACCAGGCCTGCGGCCCGAGCCACTCGAAGAGCGCGAGCACGGCGGCGAGCAGCGGCCCGCCGATCGCCAACCCGAGCGCGACGAGCTTCACGCGATCCAGCACGAAGGTTCGCACCGTGGTGCGGTTGAAGCCGAAGCGCTGCTCGATGCCGAACGTCGAGTAGACGTCGAAGGGCAGCAAGAGCACGGCCTGCGCGGCGCCCAGGGCGCCCAGGAAGAGCAGCCCGCTCGGCACCGGACCCAGGCCGAGACCACGCACCAACCCGTCGAGCCAGCCGAAGCCGCCCAGGCCCCAGAAGGCGAGCAGCAGCGGGAGCGAGACCGCGCGCAGCGTCACCGACATGAGGGCGCGCGCGCGCGCGTAGTCCTGGGCGGCGCGATAGCGGTCGGGCGGGTACAGGTGCGCCAGCTCGGGCGGCGGCGGCTGTCGCTGCGACCGGAGGTCGAGAGCTCGCGCTATGACGTCGAGAGCGAAGGAGAGAAGAAGCGTCGCGAGAACGAAGATACCGAAGGGGTTCATCGGCGGGTGCGAGGATCCCTCACCCCCATGGGTCCTGTTACTGCTGTGGAAAACCGGAGCCCAGGTTGCGATGCCACTCGCGGAGCTGGTCGTACTCGGCCAGCAGCTCCGACTCGCCCAGGACCCCGCGCGGACCCGAGAGCTTCTGGAGACGAGCGACGGTCTTGCGGCCGTGCTTGTCGATCAGCAGCCGCGCAGCCCCGAAGAACCTGGCCTGGTACCACAGCCAGCGTCTCAGCTCCGCCTCGTCCGCCGGACCGGGCGTCGGGCTGAAGGACTCGAGCGAGAACGGTCCGTGGCCCTCCGTGGCCTCCTCCATCCGCCGGAACAACGCGACGATCTCGGGCAGCCGCGAGCGCTCGTGACGATCGAAGAGCGAGAGCGCCGCGACATGAGCCGCGACCTCGCCGATCCACGCGCGCTCGCCCAACAGACCTGCGCGCTGCACGAAGCCGCGGGCCGCCTCGATCTGCAGGAGCACGTCGGCGATCGCGAGCGTGCCGGCCTCCTCGGGAGTGCCGCGCAGCGGAACGCCGGGCACCAGCGGCACCGCTGGTGCCTGCAGCAGCTCTCGCCACAGCCCAACCGTCCCGGGGTCACCTTCCGCCGCCAGTGCGACCGCGTTGGGTCCGGTACGCTCCGGGACGCCGTAGACCCCGCGCATTCCGAGGTCGCTCCAGCCCGGGCGGTCGAGGAGGTAGACCGCGAGCGGCACCGGTACCGCGCTCCATTCGTTGAGCTGGCGGGTGATCAGGTCGAGCCGCCGCAGCACGTGGTGCGCGCGGTCGAGTCCGCCGGAGCGATAGCGCACGGCGCAGCCACCGGCGCTCAAAGTGAGGAAGGAGTCGCCGAGGTTCGACGCCTGCACGGCGTCCGGCTCGATCAGACGGACCTGGGCGTGGAGCGGCCTGCCCGAGACCACCGACACCACACAGAGCGTGCCGGCGAGCAGGACGAGGGCGGAGCCTCGACGGCGGAGGTCGCTGCAGCAGGAACGTGACATCTGCCGCGAAATGTAGCGGACGCTCGCCTACCGGCAAAACGCCCCGGTAGTGGCTCGACCCTGAGCCACTACCAACGCCCCGGAGCCGCCGGCAGCGGTTATCATCGAAACCTCGTGGAGGACGATCCCGTGAGCACAGTCCCTGGTGAGAGCTTCGTCGCAAGTTTGCTGGCCGAGATGCGTGGCCTGTTCGATCGCTTGGGCGCCCGCGAGGCGCTCGAGTCGGAGTCCGACGGCCGCGTCGACATCCCCACCCTGCTGCGGCTCGCGCTCAAGAGCGAGGTCGAGGCGGCGGAGATCGCCGGTCTGTGGATGCCTTCCACACTCGAGCTCGACGTCAAGTCGGCGTTTGCCCGGCAAGCCAGCGACGAGATGCGGCACTACGAGCTCATCTGCAAGCGTCTCGAGGACCTGGGCGAAGACCCCGAAGAGCTCGTAGAGGAGCACAGCGCGCTCTACACCTACTTGACGAGCCTCCAGGGCTCGGTCGAGCGGGTCGCAGCCGGGCCGTTCGCCCGCGAGGCGATCGCCGAAGTTCGGAACGCGCAGTTTATCGAGCTGTGCCTGGCCAACGGCGACCAGATCACCGCCGACCTGTACGTCGACGTGATCCAGCCCGAGGAAGTCCACCACCACGAGCTGGGGTGTCGCCTGCTCGAGAAGTACGCCGTCACCGAAGAGCTGCAGCGTCAGGCCCGCGACGCCATGCGCTCGAGCCTCGCGATCGCGGATGAGCTGCGCACGCTGACCGAGAAGTCGACCGGGCTGCAAGGCGTGCTGGTCTCGTAGACCGCCCCAGCGCGACGGCTTCAGAGATCCAGCGACGGCATGCCGCTGGTGCCGTCGATGCACTGCCAGAGGTACACGGCGACACCGAGGTCGCCGGTCCACAGCGAGTAGCGACCGCGACCGTACCGCGCCCTGACCGCCTCGACCTGACGGATGCCGTGCATCGCAAAGCGACGCGCGCGGTCGAGCCATAGCTCGTCGCCGGTGCGCGAGTAGAGCGCCAGCAGCGCCTCTCCGTTCCCGGCCACGCCGTGACAGAGATTGGGGCCCTTGCGCAGAGGTCCCGCGCGCCAGATCAGCTCAGCCCCGTGCAGCAGGGCCTCATCGACCAAACGTCGCGAGGGCGCGCGCCGAAAGGAGGTCAACACCCCCGGAGCGCCGTGACACCAGTGGACCAGGCAGGTCGAGCCGCCAGCAGCGATCGGCCAGCTCGCCAGCTCGCCGTAGCGGATCGCGGTCGCCACCAGTGCAGCCTCGGCACGAGGCGCGATCGCCAGGCGCTGGGACTCGTCGAGCAGCTCCCACCCGCGGTGGAGCGCGTGCAGGTTTCCGGCGAAGCCGTGGCTCGCTCCGAGGAGGCGCCGCTTCGCCCCGTACAGATCCTGGGTCCAGAGGTCGAAGCGATCGGCAGGATGCCGCTCCCACGCCGCGATCAGGTTCTCGGCGGCGATCCTGAAGAGAGACCGCCAACGTTCGTCGCTCGTGAGCTCGAACGCGAACACGGCCGCGACCATCGCCCCCGCCGAGCCCAGGAACGCCTCGCGAGCTGGGTGATCGAGATGACCGGTCAGGAGCTCGTAGAGAGCCTCGTCGAAACGCTGATCGCCGCACTCGCGGAGCGCGACCAGGAGCACACCCGCGGCCCCCACGAAGTAAGACTCCCGCGCGTCGCGCTGGTCCGGATCCGAGAGCGCGCCGTCCGGTAGCGCCGCCGCCCACTCGGGCAACCGCGGCTCGTTCGGAATCGCGCCTGCCCTCGCCAGGAGCGCGAGCGCCCAGAGCACTCCAGCCGAGCCGTAGTACAGGGACCTCGCGTGGACGGGTGCGTCGCCATCGAGTGGATGCCGCGGCCAGCGCCCCGCCTCCTGAGCGCGGATCGCGTCGGCGGCGATCGCCTCGATCGCGAGCCGCACCCTTGCGGAATCCCAAGGATCGCCGCAGAGCGGCTCGTGACGAGCGGGGTCGAAGAGGCCGGCGAAGGGGACGGTCATCGACTGGGGAGGGCGTGAGTCGATCCAACGCAATCCGAGCGGGCAACAGGGAGGTGGCGAGGCTGAGAATGCCATTTCGGCACCGCTGCCAAAAGCCCTGCCCTGGTTCTCCTCCACGCGGCCCTCACCGCAGCGCTCGACGGTTCTCCGGCTCACGACCATCCGGTCACACTGGCCCGACGAGGCGTGCAGGGTTACCATCGCCGGACGCGCGCCCGGGACGCTCCCGCGCTCGCGCACCTGCGATGCAGCAAGCCACGAGTACCCAGCCAGGCCCGGCGAGCGCGTCCGTGCTCGAGGAGCACCGCGCCGCCTTGACCGGCCACTGCTACCGGATGCTCGGTTCCGTGGCCGATGCCGAGGACGCCGTCCAGGAAACCATGGTCCGCGCCTGGCGGGCGCTCGATCGCTTCGAGGGACGCTCCGCGCTGCGCACCTGGCTCTACCGTATCGCCACCCGGGTCTGCCTCGACGCGCTGCAAGCCCGCAGCCGGCGCGCGCGCCCGATCGGGCTTGGGTCGGCCGGCACCGTCGATGCGCCGCTCATCGAGCTGCCGTCTTCCCACTGGATCGAGCCCGTCCCCGACGCGATGGCGCTGCCGTCGGACTCCGATCCCCACGAGCTCGCCTCGCTACGCCAGAGCATTCGCCTCGCGTTCGTGGCAGCCCTGCAGCACCTGCCGCCGCGACAACGCGCGGTGCTGCTTCTCGCCGAGGTGTTGGGCTGGCAGGCGGCCGAGATCGCCGAGGGTCTCGAGACCACAGTCGTGGCGGTCAACAGCGCGCTCCAGCGCGCCAGAGCCGCCCTGGCCCCTCTCGGCCTCCGCGCGGACGTCGGGACCGCCGAGAGCCTGACCGCGGACGAGTCGACGCTGGTCGACCGCTACGTCGACGCCTTCGAGCGCTACGACGTCGAGGCTCTAGCGCAGCTGCTCCACGAGGACGCCACCATGTCGATGCCGCCATACACGCTGTGGCTGCGGGGGCACGAGTCGATCGGCCGCTGGCTGCTCGGGCGAGGCGCGGAGTGCCGCGGGTCGCGGCTGGTTCCCACGGCAGCGTGCGGCTCCCCCGCTTTCGGTCAGTACCGCTCGGCCGGGTCCGGCCAAGGTCACCGGCCTTGGGCGCTCGTGGTGCTCGAGATATCGAACGGCCGAATCGCTGCGATCAACTCCTTCCTCGACACGGCGGCTCTATTCCCGCGCTTCGGTCTGCCGGCCGAGCTGCCTGCCTGACGGAAGCCATTGCCACCGAAGCGCGAAGATCCTGCATGACCGACCTCGACAAAGCACTCGCGACCCAACTCCAGAACATCCAGAAGAAGACCGGCAAGTCGCTCGACGGCCTGTATGCCTGGTTGAAGAGCACCGGGTCGAGCAAGCACGGCGAGCTGCGCGCCGCCGCCAAGGAGCAGCTGGGGCTCGGGCACGGTGATGCCAACACGCTGGTCACGCTGTACCTGCGCGCGGCCGGTGCTTCGAGCGCGCCCGCGGCGAGCGCCGGGGCCGCGGTCGACGAGATCTACACGGGCGCCAAGGCGGCGTTGCGGCCGATCCACGACCGCGTGATGGCGGCGATCGAGGGCTTCGGCCCGTTCGAGATCGCCCCCAAGAAGAGCTACCTGAGCCTGCGCCGCAAGAAGCAGTTCGCGATGGTCGGTCCCGCCACCAAGACCCAGGTCGAGGTCGGCCTCAACGCCAAGGGTCTCGACGCGGGGAACCGCCTCGTGGCGCTGCCTGCGGGGGGCATGTGCCAGTACAGGGTCCGCCTCGCCTCGCCCGAGGAAGTCGACGCCGAGCTCGTGGACTGGATTCGCGCCGCCTACGACGCCGCTGGCTGAGGACAGGGTCGCCGAAGGCTCAGCGGCCTCCGAGCGACTCCAACACGATCACCACCTCGGCGTGGCCCTCCTGGCGCGCCACCTCGAGCGCCGTCCTCGGATAGTCGGGATAGGCCGGCGCGTCGAGGCTGTAGCCGGACGGCGAGGCGCCCAGCTCGACGAGCACCCGCACCGTCTCTGCCTGCCCGTGGTAGGCGGCGGTGTAGAGCGGATCCCACTGCGTGGGCGGAGTATCGAAACGCACACCAGCACGCCCGATCGCGCGCAGCACCTCGACGCGACCGAACTGTGAGGCCTCCCGGAGCGCCAGCTCGCAGGGCTTCGTCCCAGCCGCGAGGAGGGTCTCGACGATGTCGAGGTGGCCCTTGCCGGCGGCGCCGCGCATGGCGCTTTCGCCGAACTGCGTCGACGCGCGGGCGTTGGCTCCCGCAGCGAGAAGCGCCTCGACCAGCTCGAGGTTTCCGCTGTGGCTGGCGGAGTGGAGCGCGAAGTGGAGTTCCGCGCCGCCATCGAGCAGGGCCCGCACCACCTCGAGGTGCCCCTGGAAGGCGGCCATCTCGATCGCGCGGCGGTCGTCCCCGCCTGCGAGGTTCGGATCCGCCCCGGCTTCGAGCAGGCGGCGCACGAGGTCCACCCCTCCCTGGTAGGCCGCGCTGTCCAGCGCGCTGCCTCGAGACGCGTCCTGGCCATTCGGGTCGGCGACGGCGGCCAGCAGGATCTCTACAGTTCCTGGAGCTCCCTGGCGAACGGCCTTCTCGAGCGGTAGCTCGTAGTAGTCGCCGCTACCGCGCAGCCGCAGGTTGGGATCGAAAGTGCCATCGGCGAGGTGCGCCCGGAGCAGCTCCGGATCGGTTTCGATCGCGATCGACATCGCGCCCTCGACGTCGCTCTCGGCCAGCGCTTGGTCGAGCGAGCGGATCGAGAAGTCGCCTTCGATCCTCTGACCCGAGTCGAGAACCGCCGGCCGCGTCTCGTCGGCCACCGGCTCCTCTTCGCCGGCGAGCCGCTCAGCGGCGCCGACCTCGCGCAGCTCGCCCACGATCGGAGGACCGAAATGAGGACCGAAATACTGCCACCCCAGCAGACCCCCGACGACGATCCCTGCGAGCGCGATCCCTCCGCAGCAGCCGGCGCGGCTGCTGACCGAGACCAGCGCCGACTGGCCGCCGGTCCGCCGTTGGCTGGAGGCTCGGTCCGATCCAAAAGTGTGCTCGACGATCTACCTTCGATGTTACATGAGCCAGCGTGCCGGTCCCGACTTCGCGGCGTGTTGCTCGCCGGTGAGCCCAAGATGCCGTGTCGACCTCGACCCGCCGGCGCCAGCGCAGGCGCGGCGCGAGATCTCCAGCGAGGATCCACCCGCAGGAACGATTCGAGGAGTCTGCTCAGGCGCTGCGTCGCCGTACCCGAGCGAGCGGCGGACCCGATCCCGTTCGTGGAAGACTTCGCACATGCGCGTCCCCATGACTCTCCTCCTCCTGCCGCTGGCGGCGCCCGCCTTGGCGCTGCCCCACGACCTCATGCCGGCGCCGGTTTCGGTGCGCCTCGGCGACGGCGAGCTCGCGATCGACGCGAGCTTCACGAGCGCGACCGCGCCGCCCTGCGACGAGCGCGTAAGCGCGGGACTCGCGCGCCTGGTCGAGGCGTTCTCGCAGCGGAGCGGCGCTGCCCTGCCGGCGCCGTCCAGTGAGGCGACCGGCGCCCGACTCACGGTCGAGTGCGTGGCGGCAGGCGCTCCCGTACAGCAGGTGGGCGAGGACGAGTCGTACTCGCTCGAGGTGAGTCCGAGCGGTGCGCGGCTGCGCGCGGCGACTTCGCTCGGTGCACTCCACGGTCTCGAAACGCTGCGCCAGCTCGTCCGCGGCGAAGACGCTGATGCGTCTCTGCCGGCGGTGTCGATCGAGGACCGCCCTCGCTTCCCGTGGCGCGGGCTGCTGCTCGACGCCTGCCGGCACTTCATGCCGGTCGAGGTGGTGGAGCGCACGCTCGACGGCATGGCGGCCGTGAAGCTCAACGTGCTGCACTGGCACCTCACCGAAGACCAGGGCTTCCGCGTCGAGAGCCGCCGCTTCCCGCGCCTCCACGAGCTCGGCTCGGACGGGCTGTTCTACACCCAGGAGCAGATCCGCGACGTCATCGCCTACGCGCGCGATCGTGGGATCCGCGTGGTGCCGGAGTTCGACATCCCCGGTCACGCCACAGCATGGCTCGTGGGACACCCCGAGCTCGCGACTCTCCCGGGGCCCTACGAGATCGAGCGCCGCTGGGGCATCCACGATCCGGTGCTGGATCCCTCGCGCGAGGAGACCTACACCTTCCTCGACGCGTTCCTGGGCGAGATGGCCGAGCTCTTCCCCGACGCCTACGTGCACATCGGCGGCGACGAGGTCACGCCGCGCCACTGGAACGAGAGCTCCCGCGTGCGCACGTACCTGTACGAGCACGGGCTGCGCGACAACGAGGCGCTGCAGGCCCACTTCAACGCGCGGGTGGAGGCGCTGCTCGCCGCGCACGGCAAGGCCGCGATCGGCTGGGACGAGGTGCTGCACGAGGACCTGCCGCGCACGACCGTGGTGCAGTCGTGGCGGGGCGCGGAGTCGCTCGCCGCGGCGGCGCGACGTGGCTTCTCGACCATGCTGTCGTCGGGCTGGTACCTCGACCACATGCAGACCGCGGCGTTCCACTACGCCGTCGATCCGCTGCCGGAAGGCCTCGAGCTGTCGACAGAGGAGCGCGCGCGGGTGCTCGGCGGTGAGGCCTGCATGTGGAGCGAGTTCGTGACACCCGAGACCATCGACTCGCGTATCTGGCCGCGCGCCGCGGCGATCGCGGAGCGGCTGTGGTCGCCCGCCGCAGTGCGCGACATCGGCGACATGTACCGCCGCCTCGAGATCACCAGCGCGCGCCTCGAGGAGCGCGGTCTGCTCCACCGCGCCAACTTCGAGCCGATGCTGCGGCGGCTCGCCGGCGGCGAGGCGAGCGAGCCGCTGCGCCGGCTCGCCGAAGTGGTCGAACCGGTGAAGCTCTACCGCAGAGGACAGAGTCGCAACTACACGCAGCAGACGCCGCTCGACCGGCTCGTCGACGCCGCGCGCCCGGAGAGCGATCAGGCGCGTTCTTTCCGCAACGACGTCGAAGGCTGGCTCGCCGGCGCCCCGGACTTTGGCCCGACCGCCTCGCTGCGCGAGCCCTTGTCTCTCTGGGCCGCGAACCACGTGGCTCTCGATCCGCTGCTGGCGCGACACGACGCGCTCGCCGAGGCGCGCCCGCTGTCGCGCAACCTGTCCCGCCTCGCCGCGCTCGCCCTGGCGGCGCTCGAGTACCTCGAGAACCGCCGGGCGCCGGACGCCGAGTGGCACGCAGAAGCCGGCGAGGTGCTGGCCGATACGTCCGGCGCGCTCGCCGAGGTGGAGATCGCAGTGCAGCGGCCGGTGCGCCTGCTGGTCGCAGCCGCAGCAAGCCTCGATCGCCTTGCCGATCTCGGTCTCGCGGCCTGGCTCGCGGAGCTCGAGGCTGCCGCCGCCACCGCTCCGGCGCCGTCGCACTGACGCACGGATCGAGCCGGCGCCCGGTGCGGCGAACGCCGAGAGCGTTCCCGCGGAAGTTCAACGACCGGCTGGCTGCAGCGCTCGACCGTCGCCACGCAGCGCGACGTACTCGAGCCAAGAGAGCAGCGCCACCGCGAGCGCTTGGCCGACGACGAAGGCCGTGCCCAACGCATTGGGCTTCGCCCACCCGCTGACCAGCAGCAGCGCGCTCGCCGCGATCCAGGCAAGGTTGCCGCCGATCAGCAGCCACGCACCCGTCGAGCTGATGACGGGTCGGGTCGCGACGAAGGCCATCAGCGCCGCGACCGGAAAGAGACTGAGGCCGGCCCAGAACAAGAGCGCGATCGGTAGCTCGGTAGCCGTGCCGAGCGGGCGCGATGCGAGTACGAGCGCTCCGCCCATGCCGACGCAGGTCGCGGCATCCAGGAGCAGCACGCTGCGGAGTGAGAGGGAGGCGCGCGAGTTGGACATGGACATCGATGGGCTCCTTCCGAGATCCGCGAAGCGTTCGAGTGCTTCGTGGCGACGGCACCGCAGACTCGATGCCGTCGCGCTGCAGACTCGCCCATGCCGCGCGTCGTGTCGATTACGCCCGAGGTAATGGTCGCGGACGAACCGCGTCGCTACGATTCCTCCATGTCAGACACCATTCCCTCGGTGGGCATGCTCCTGCGAGACTGGCGACGACGCCGGCGCCTCAGCCAGCTCGACCTGGCGCTGGAGGCCGAGATCTCGCAGCGCCACCTCAGCTTCGTAGAGTCGGGTCGCTCGACGCCGAGCCGCGAGATGGTGCTGCGGCTCTCCGAGCATCTCGAGATCCCGCTACGCGAGCGCAACGCGCTGTTCATCGCCGCCGGCTATGCGCCGATCTACCGCGAGCGCGAGCTCGACGATCCTGGCCTGCAGGCGGCGCGCGGCGCGGTCGAGCGGATCCTTCACGGCCACGAGCCGCACCCCGCGATCGCGATCAATCGGCACTGGACGCTGGTCTCGGCCAACGCGGCAGCGACGCGGTTGCTGTCGGGCGTCGATCCGGAGCTGCTGGCGCCGCCGATCAACGTGCTGCGACTGAGCATCCACCCCCAGGGTCTCGCGTCGCGCATCGGCAACCTCCGCGAGTGGCGAGCCCATGTCCTGGCTCGGCTCGCGCGACAGATCGAGACTTCTGCCGACGCGACGCTCGTCGCGCTGGTCGAGGAGCTCGAAGCCTATCCCGTGCCGCCCGGCGCCCGCCCCTACCGTCCGGAAAACCAGCCCGGCCTGGGCGGCATCGCCGTGCCCTTCGAGCTCGTGACCGAGCAGGGCACGCTGCGCTTCCTGACCACGACCACGGTCTTCGGCACCGCGCTCGAGATCACCCTGGCGGAGCTCGCGATCGAGTCGTTCTTCCCGGCCGACGAGGAGACCGCGCAGGCGATGCGTCGGATCTGCGAGGCGAAGGAGTAACGGCTCGAGCGGCTCGTGGAGCGAAGCGCGCGATGCTGGCTAACGGAGCAGTCCCCGAATCATCGCGGTGGAGCGAAGCGTCAACATCGGCCCCTCGAGGTCGAGGGGTCGCGCCAGGAGATCCTCCGCCTCCTCGCAGCGCAGGGTCTCCGCTCGAAGGGTCTGCGGGTCGACCCGGTGATACCAGCACGAACGGTCCGCGTACCGCCGCCGCATCGCAGCCACCGGTGCCGGACCGCTTCGCGGGTACGTGACCACCGGGTGCCGATCCGAACGGAAGCGCCACGGAAAGCCTGCATTCAGCCAGCCGAGACGGACGTTCTCCGTCGAGGACATCTCGTAGAAGAGGAGCGCAGGACGGTCCACCGCCGCGAGCGCGGCGGCGGGAGCGCGATGCAGGAGCTCGAGATAGCGCGCCAGCCGGGAGCCGGTCTCGAGGTAGTAGGTCGCGGTGCCGAGCGTCAGCTGCATCAACAGCGTCGCCGCCATCCACCGCGGCCATCGCTCGAGGCCCGCGACGATCGCGGCACCACCCAAGAGCGAGAGCGGTAGCAGCAGCTCGAAGTGGTAGATCGGCCCCGTCAAGGAGACACCGGTCGAGTAGTAGCCCAGGTTGAACAGCACCACGGCCGCGCCTACCACGAGCCACACCCCGGCGGACCCGAAGGCGCGCGGCCGGTCCACCACACACCACAGCAAGAGCAGAAGGATTCCGAGCGGCCAGCCCAGCCACCAGGAGTCCATGCGGACGAGCATCACCCCGAGATTCTCGAGCGCGCGGCGGAAGTCGTGCACATAGTCGGTCCCTCCGAGCACCTGGCCGAAGCCATACTGCTCGACCGGCTGGTAGAGGTACCAGGGCAAGGTGAAGGCCGAGCCGGTGAGCCACCAGTTGTAGAGGAGGATGGCAGCTCCGAAGAGACTCGAAGTGCCGGCCATCAGCGCCAGCGCGCCGAGGCGCCGCTGGCGCAGCAGCGAGAGGGCGGCCGCCGCACCGAGCACTGCGCCCGCCGGTATCGCTACCTGTGGCCGCACCGTTGCCGCCCACCCGAGACCGGCACCCACCAGCGCCGCGCCGCCGAGCCACTCGCCGCGGCTCGCAGTCGTGTCGGATACCAGGCTCCAGCCGAGCCCAGCGACCACGACGCCCGCCAGCGTCGTGGTGTGGGAGAGCGCTGTCGCGGTGTTGATGACCAGCAGCGGCGATAGCGCGAGCAGCGCCGTGGACCAGGCCGCCAAACGCTCTCCCGCTGCTCGCCGCACCTGGGCATACCAGGCGATGAGAACCAGCAGGTGCAAGGGCAGGTGCAGCAAAGCGGGGAAGCCCACCCGAGCACCGGCGGTCTGCACCAGCGGCTCGCCGAACAGGTACTTGCCGGTGAATCCACGGGGTGTCCAGATGGTGAACGCCTCGGCGGCAAACGGCGGCACTGTCGACTCGGCGAGCTTCCCATCGACCAGCAGCTCGGCCTGCATGAAGTAGGTCAGGTCGTCGTCGAGCAGGGCGCGCCCGCCCACGACGCCGAAGAGGAAGACTGCCGCGAGCACCAGCGAAGCTGCCCCTGCCCAGACGACAAGGGCGCGCTCGAAGCGCGGGCCGAGTGGTCGCGCAGGCAAGAAGCGCGACACCACGAGTGCCAGCAGCAGCGCGGCCGGGGCCAGTAGTAACGCGCGGTAGATGTGCCGAGCGAGCTGCTCGAAGGCGAAGCCGCGCAGGGGTGCCCAGGGCAGAGGCTCGAGCGGCGGCCAGGCCACGAACTCCTGCGGCCCGCGCGGCAACTCCCGCTCGAGGGCGACGTAGACCGCGAGCAAGGCGAGCCCGAGCAGGAGGAGAAGGAACGATCGAGCGCGGTCGACACGGCTCACTTCCTCTCCTCGTGGTACTCCCCTTCCGTGTTGACGTCCCAGAGGTTCGACTTGTCGGTACGGCCGTCGCGGAGGTTCTCGACCGCGAGCATCGCGGTGAGCATCGAGTGGTCCTGGTTGTTGTACTTGTGCATCCCGTTGCGGCCGACCGGGAAGAGATTCTCGAAGCCATCGAGAAAATCGCGCACCTCGTCGAACCGGTCGTACGTTCCGAAATAAGCAGGGTAGGTCTTGGGCATCCGGAGCACGACGCCATCGAGGACCGTGCCGCGCTCGATGACCCCGATCCGGGCCATCTCGTCCTCGCCCAGCCGCAGCAGGTCGGCGTCGCTCATGCGCCAGAGGTCGTCGGTGTCGTAGCAGAAGTACTCGAGCCCGAGCCAGACCGTGTTGGGGTCGGCCACCATGTAGGGGCTCCAGTTGTTGAAGATCTGGAGCCTCCCGACCTTTACCTCGGGCTCCTGGATGTAGATCCAGTTGTCGGCGACCCTTCCGCTCCCTGGCTCGTCCTCGATACGCAGGCGAGGCACCAGCAGTCCGACGGTGATGAAGTCGCGGTAGAGCAATCCCTCGCTGACCTCGCGCACCGCTGCCGGGACCGGGCAGTCGAGCGCGCGCACCAGCGAGCGGACGGGCATGGTCGAAAAGAACGCGTCGCCTTCGATGCGCGTCTGCTCGCCGGTACGCCGGTCCTCCGCGGTCACCGCCACGATCCGGCCCTCGTCCGCGTGGACCGCCACCACCTTGCGCTCGGTCAGCACCTCCCCGCCGCGTTCCTCGACCAGCCGCCGCACCACGTCCCACATCTGTCCCGGACCGAGCTTGGGATAGAGGAAGCGCTCGATCAACGAGGTCTCCGAGCCCTTCTGCGCGAGACCTCGGTCGCCGCGCTGGAGCAGCTTGCCGACGAAGTGCGTCACCGCCTTCCACACCGAGAGTCCCTTGATCCGCTGCGCCCCCCACTCGGCGCTGATGTCGGTGCACTGCACACCCCACACCTTCTCGGTGTAGTCCTTGAAGAAGGTGCGGTAGAGCTCGCCGCCGAACCGGTTGCGCAGGAACTGCTCGAGGTTCTTCTCCTCGCGCTCCGGGAAGGCCGCGCTCTTGAGGTACGACAGTCCGATGCGCAGCGACCTCCAGGCGCCGAGGTTGTAGAGCGTCCCCGGGCTGAGCGAGATCGGGTAGTCGTAGAAGCGCCGCCGGTAGTAGATGCGCGACCGGCGCTCGCGCACCAGCATCACCTCGTCCACCTGGTCGGGGTCGGGCCCGTCGCCGTCGGTATGGAGCGTGGTGCTCCGCCGTTGGTAGCTCAGGTCCATCTTGCCGGAGGCGCCGCGCTGGAGCGGCATCTTGTCGAGCCACCAGGACATCACGCGGTCCGACTTGGAGAAGAACCGGTGGCCGCCGATGTCGATGCGGTTGCCGTGGTGCTCGACCGTGCGGGCGATACCACCCATCAGGCTGCTCTGCTCGAGCACCAGGGGCCGGGCCACGCCATGCTCCAGCAGCTCGTAGGCAGCAGTGAGCCCGGCGGGGCCGGCGCCGATGATGACGGCGGTCTTCATGGTGCTCCTGGAGCGTACGACGATGGTTCCGACACTGGGATGACCTCAGTGTACCGAGCCGCGAGATAGATTCCGCGGAGATGAGCCTGTCTGCCTTCTTCTGGCGCTACGCGCGCCGCTATCTCGGGTGGATCGCAGCTTCGGCGCTAGCGCTCCTGCTCTTCGGCGTGGCGTCTGGCCTCATGTTCGCGCTGCTTCCCCCCCTGTTCGACGAGGTGCTGCTCGCGGAGGGCGAGCGGCCGAGCTTGGGCGGCATCCCGACGCGAGCGGAGCCGAGCGCGGTCGCCGAAGAGCCTGCGGCCAGCGGTCCTCTCGGGGGGATCGATCGCCTGCGCGACCGCATCTCCGCGGTAGCGAGCGGCGCCTATCAGTCCTTCCAGGATCGGCTCGGCGTGCGCGAGGGGAACCCGTACCTCAACCCGCTGACCGTGACGCCGGTCCTGTTCGTGCTGGTGTTCTTCGTGCGCGGCTTCCTCTCGTTCTTCTCCACCTATACCTTCCAGCGAGTCGGCTTCGGGATCACGACCGACATCCGCAACGACCTGTACGAAGCGGTTCTCCGCCAGTCCCTGCGCTTTCACTCCGCCCATCCCAGCGGCGAGATCTACTCGCGGGTGGTCCACGACGTGGGCAAGCTGCAGGTCGCGGTTTCCAATCGCCTGCTCGATCTCTTCCAGCAGACGGTCACGCTGATCGTCTGTCTCGGCTACCTGTTCCTCGTGCACTTCCGCCTCGCGACCTTCTGCCTGATCGCCATGCCGGCCTTCATCTACCCCATCGCGCGTTTCGGCAAGAGCATGCGGCGGGCCAGCCACAGGAGCCAGGAGCGACTCGCCGACCTCTCGTCGCTGCTGGCCGAGGGAGTGCGCAGCCATCGCGTGGTCAAGGCGTTCGGCATGGAGGACTTCGAGGGCGGACGCTTCCGCGATGCTTCTCGGCGCTACCTGCGCATCAACCTCCGCGCCCAACTCCTGGCCGCGGCTTCCAGCCCGGTCGTGGAGGGTATAGCGGCGATCGGTGGTGCCGCGCTCTTCGTTTATGCGGGCAAGATGATCCGACAGGGCGACCTCACCGTCCCGCTCTTCCTGGCATTCCTGACGGCTGTCACCGTGCTCTACGACCCCATTCGCAAACTCAACAAGGTGAACCTCGTGTTCCAGGAGGCCGTGGCCTCCGCACAGCGGGTGCGTGACTTGCTCGAGATCCCCGACGAGATCGTCGATCGGCCGCTCGCCGCGCCGATCGAGGCTGTGCGCCAAGGCCTCCGCTTCGAGGGCGTGACCTTCGGCTACGGAGAGACGCGGGTGCTCAGCGAGCTCGACCTCGAGATCGCCGCCGGCGAGGTCGTAGCGCTGGTGGGACCTTCCGGGGCAGGCAAGAGTACGGTGGTGAACCTGCTGCCACGCTTCTTCGATCCCGACGCGGGTCGCATCACGATCGACGGAGTCGACATTCGCGACCTGCCGTTGCGCAACCTGCGCTCGCTGATCGGCGTCGTCACGCAGGAGACGATGCTGTTCGACGACACGGTGCGCAACAACATCGCCTACGGTCGTGCAGACCTGTCGCCCGAGCGGGTCCGCGAGGCGGCGGTCGCGGCCTACGCCGACGAATTCATCAGCGAGCTGCGTCACGGCTACGACACCCAGATCGGCGAGGGCGGCCTCCAGCTATCGGGCGGCCAGCGCCAGCGCCTCGCCATCGCCCGCGCCCTGCTCAAGGACGCGCCGATCCTCATCCTCGACGAAGCGACCTCGCACCTGGATACCGAATCGGAGCTCCTGGTGCAGCGCGCGATCTATAACTTGATGGAAGGCCGCACAGCGCTGGTGATCGCACACCGCTTGTCGACCGTGACGCGTGCGGACCGCATCGTCGTCATGGAGCGTGGCCAGATCGTCGAGCAGGGCAGCCACGCCGAGCTACTCGCGCGCGCCGGCTCGTACAAGCGGCTGTACGACCTCCAGTTCCCATGACGGTAGGCGCTCTTCGACGGTCGCCCGGGACAGCCCACGACCGGCCGCTCGATCTCCGACGAGTGCTCGCCGACGCCGGGCGGCGCGCTCCCGACCGCGGCATCACGCTCGTCGACAACCGCGGCCGCGACAAGGATCGCCGCACGTATGCCGAGCTCCACCGGGCCGCGCAGCTCATGGCAGGCCGCTACCGCGAGCTCGGCCTCGAGCCCGGGGACCGCGTGCTGCTCTGTCTGCCGACATCCTGGGAGTGGCTCGACTGCTGGTTCGGCGCCGTGCTCCTCGGCGCGGTTCCGTGCGCGATCGCCACGCCGGGCGCGCTGGGCTCCCCTACCGCGCAACTCGAGAAGACCCTGCGGGTGTGCGAGCGGATCGGAGCGCGATTCCTGGTGGGCGCCGAGTCGGTCCAGCGCGACACACGACGCATCCTCGAGGCCGGCTTCGCCGAGCAGACCTTGCACGCACCCCTGTGCACGGACCTCCTCGCGATCGAGCAGCTCGTCGCGACGGCACCGGCCTCGCCCGTGCCGGAGTCCGATGTCGACGAAGCGAGCACCGCGTACCTCCAGCTCACGAGCGGCTCGACCGGGCAGCCGCGTGCCGTGGAGCTGAGCCACCGAGCCGCGATCCACAACGCGCTCGCGTGCGCCGAGCGCATCGGGCAGCCGCACGGAGCAGCGGCGCCCTCCGTGATCGTCTCCTGGTTGCCGCTCTACCACGACATGGGTCTCGTCGGCTGTCTCCTCCAAGCCCTCGCCAGCGGCGTCGACCTACACCTGATGAGCCCGCGGACCTTTCTGGGCAGGCCCCGCCTCTGGCTGGAGCGCATCTCGGGGCTCGAGGGCGTGATGTCCCCCGCGCCGAATTTCGCCTACCAGCTCTGTGCCGAACGGGTGGGTGCGGCAGGCGTCGAAGGGCTCGACCTGCGCGGGTTCCGCGACGCGATAACCGGCTCCGAGCTAGTGCGTCCAGAGACCGTGGATGCTTTCAGTTCGAGCTTCGAGGCTGCCGGGTTCACCCGAGAGCAGCTTCGCCCCGCCTACGGCCTCGCCGAGGCGACCCTGGCCGTAACGCTCAACGCCGAGCTCAAGGCTCCGAGGCTCTGTCAGGTGCCGGCGGGGGGACCGCGGGAGCTCCGTGCCGTGGTGGGCAACGGCGTGCCGGTGCGCGACACGCGCGTCGAGATCCGCGACCCCGCCGGCGGTGTCCTGCCGTCCCATGCGATCGGCGAGGTGTGGGTACGAGGTCCTGGAGTGATGAACGGGTACCTCGGCGACGCAGAGGCGACCGCCGAGACGCTGCGCGATGGCTGGCTCGACACCGGAGACCTCGGCTTCCGGGACCACGAGGGCGAGCTCTACCTGACGGGTCGCAAGAAGGAGATCCTCATCCTGCAGGGCCACAACCTGATGCCGCACGAGCTCGAGTGGGTCGCGGAGGGCGTGGCCGGCAGCGGTGGCGCCGAGCGCAGCGGCGCGTTCTCGGTGCCATCGGTCCGTGGCGAACGGGCCGTGCTGGTGATCGAGACCACCGAGCAGGACCCCGAGCGCCTCCGCGAGCTCGGCCATGAGGTGGCGAGCGCGGTCGGCCGCCTCTTGGGCGTACCGCTCGCCGATCTGGTGCTGGTTCGCCGCGGCACCCTACCCCGCACCAGCAGCGGCAAGATCCAGCGCACCGCCCTCCGCGACTCGTACCTGCGCGGAGAGGTCACCAGAGAGCGGCTGGTCGAGACAGCCGGGGCGCCGTTGCCGGCGATGCCACCTGAGCAAAGCTCGAAGAGCGAAGCGACGTGAGGGTCCGTTCACGCCCGTCCTCGTAGTACTCGCGGGTCGGCCTACTGCCGGGAAGGACGAAGAGGTCCGGCCGACGCTCCGTGCTAAGGTCCGTGGCCTTCGACCGCTCCTCCGGTAGCGGTTGCGGGAAGGCTTGGACTTTGCCTTTCGATGCTACAATCCCATAGTTGATCGGCCGCCGCATCAGCTCTACCCTTGCCCGTCACCGAGGCTCGCAACTGCCCATGCCCACCACTTCGACTGTCCGCGGCCTGGCCGCATTCGCGCTCGCATGCCTCGCGGCCATTCCCGCGAGCGCCACGACTTACGTCATGGCGACCGACGACGAGTTGCTCGACAAGGCACCGGTCGTGGTGCTCGCGCGGGTCGCCGCGATCGAGTCGGCCCCCTCGGGAGATCGCCCCGCGACCGACTACCTGGTCGAGATCGAGAGCCTGATCAAGGGCTTCGTCCCAGCCAGCAACATCATCGTGCGCGTGCCCGGTGGCCAGCGGGCCGACGGTGTGGCGATCGAGCTGATCGGCGCGCCGCGGCTGGCGTCCGACGAGCAGGTGCTGCTGTTCCTGCGGCCTCAGTCAGCAGGCACGTTCGGCATCGTCGACCTCGCGCTGGGCGCCTTCCGCAGGGTCGATGTCGGCGCCCAGAGCCTCGTCGTGCGAGACCTGTCGGCAAACCACGAGGCCGTGCTCGCCGGCGACCGCCGAGCCGCCGAACGGGCGCGCTCGCACCTCCCCCGTCGTCTCGACTCGTTTGCCAACTGGCTCACCGACCGCGCCGCCGGCCAGCGCCGCGCACCCGACTACTACGACGAGAGTCCGGAGCTGCCTGCGAAGGTCGCATCCGCGTTCACACTCACGCGCAGCTCGACCCAGCCCTTCCCCTCCGGTTGCGGCGGCAGTGGCAACAACCCGATCCGATGGCCCGAGTTCGACCTGGGTGGACGCATCCGGGTGACCGCCGACGCGAACGGTCAGCCCGGGGTCCCCGGCGGCGGGTTCCAGGAGATCCAGGACGCGATCGCGGCCTGGAACGGTGTACCGAGCGCCAGGGTAAACTTGCTCTACAACGGCACGACCACCAACCTGGTCAGCGCGAACCAATTCGACGACCGCAATCTGATCCTGAACGAGGACCCATTCGACGACATCGACGGCTCCTTCACCGGCAGCGGCACGGTGGCTGTGACCCTCGCCGCGTTCGACTGTTTCGCGTTCAATACCTGGAGCAACGGCACCGCCCACGACATGGTCGAGGCCGACATCGTGTTCCAGGACGGCACCGGCAACTTCTTGTTCGGCAACTCGGACACCCCGGGGCTGGACTACGCCGAGGTGGTCGCCCACGAGCTCGGTCACCTGATCGGTATCGCCCACTCCTGCGGCGACAGCGACAGCCCCCATTGCGGCTCGAGCAAGGCACTCGACGACGCGATCATGCGCGCGATCATCCGTGGCAATGGCCGCGGGCCGACGCTGGCCGACGACGATCGATCCGCCGCCCAGTTCCTCTATCCCACGAGCGGTGGTGGTGGTGGTGGCGGCGGCGGCGGCGGCCAGACGCCCGCGGCTCCGTCGGAGCTCACAGCGGTGACGCAGAACACTTCGCAGATCCTGCTCACCTGGAAGGACAACTCGAACAACGAGACCAGCTTCGAGATCCAGGAGCGCGGCATCGAGGGCGGCTTCGTCACCATCGGCACCGTGTCGTCGAACACGACCAGCCTCCTGGTGACCGGCATCCCGCCCGGCTCGTTCCGCGCCTACCGCGTCCGCGCGCGCAACAACAACGGCAACTCGGCCTTCTCGAACGAGGCCAACGCGAACACCTTCGTCACCCCCGGCACCTGCTTCGAGAGCGCCTCGACGCTCTGCCTCAACGGCGATCGGTTCCGCGTCCGAGCCCGCTTCGAGACCGCCGGCGGCAGTGTCGACGACGCGATGGCCGAGCCGCTCACCGACGACACAGGCTACTTCTGGTTCTTCGACCAGGCCAACGTCGAAGCGGTGATAAAGGTGCTTCGGGGCTGTACCATCAACAGCCGCTTCTGGGTCTTCGCGGGCGGGCTCACCGACGTCAAGGTGACGTTGACCGTCTCGGACATGTCCAACGGCGTCACCAAGACGTACTTCAACCCGCTGAACACGCCGTTCGAGCCGATCCAGGACACCTCGGCGTTCGCGACCTGCCCCTGAGCGCCCCGGAGCGGTAGCGCGACTGGCCCACGTCGCTCATCGCTCGCGCTCCCCGCTACCCAGCCAGCCGCGATCGGCGGCGTCGGCGATCAGTCGCGACGCGATGTCCCACAACTCGGCGGCGCCGTCGCCGATCGGGCGATTGCGGATGCGCACCTGCGCCTCATCCACGGCATGGCGGCGCCAGGAGCCGCCCGCGGTGACGTAGTTGAGGAGCACGGGCTCGAGACGATCGAGCGCGGCCGCAAACCTCGCCTCGGGTGTCGCGCGAGCTTCGAACTCGTCCCAACGGGCGCGGAAGCGCTCGGCCTGATCTGACGGCAGCAGACCGAACAGGCGCTCCGCCGCGCGCTGCTCGCGCTCCTCGCGATCGTGGTTGGCGGCCGCGTCGTAGCAAAATGTGTCGCCAGCGTCGACCTCGACGATGTCGTGCACCAGCAGCATCTCTAGCACGCGCGTGATGTCGAGGCTCTCACCGGCGTACTCCGCGAGGAGCAGCGCCATCACCGATATGTGCCATGAGTGCTCCGCCGAGTTCTCGAGCCGCGAGCCGTCCGAGATGTCGGTGCGGCGCAGCACCGTCTTGAGGCGGTCGATCTCGATCACGAAGTCGAGCTGGCGCGCCAAGCGCTCCGCCGCCAGCTCGCGAATGCGCTCGCGAGGGCTGATCGGTGGCGTCGTCATCTAGGCAAGAGTAGCCGAGCCCGCGCTCGAGCCCTACCCTCAGGTTCTCCGCTACCCGTCGGCCCCGAGAGCTCTCACCGGATTCATCGAGGCGGCCCGCAGAGCCGGCAGCAGCACGGCGAGAAGCGCCACCACGAGCAGGCTGCCGGTCGACACGGCAAACACGGCCGGGGCGACCGGCTCGACCTCGTGAAGGAATCCCGAAAGCTGTTGGCTGAGCGTAGCCGAGATCCCGAGACCGACGATGACGCCGAGCAGCGCGAGTCGCACACCCTCCCACGTCACTTGACGCAGCACGCGGCCCCGGTCCGCGCCGAGCGCGATCCTGATGCCGATCTCGCGCGTCCGGCGCACGACGAGGTAGGTCATCACCGCGAAGATACCGACGCCGGACAGCAGCAACGAGAGAGCGCAGAAGCTGGCCAACAGCCCAGCGAGCGAGCGCGTCGGCCCGAGCCCATCGTCGACGTAGCCCTGCAGGGGCCGCGCCTGGTGCAGCGGAACTTCGGGAGCGATCGCCGCCAGAGCCTCCTGTAGCGGCGGCACCAGGGTCTCCGGCGGAACCGAAGCGCGCAGCAGCACGCTGAGTCCCATGCCCCAGCGCTCGAGCGACTGGCGCACCGGCACGTAGGCTTGGACGCGAGACGGCTCGGCCAGCTCGTAGTGCCGAAGGTTTGGCGCCACCCCGACCACGGCGCGCCACACCGGTTCCTCGGGCGTGCCCTCGGCCAGGCTGATGCGCTTGCCCAGGGGATCCTCACCCGGCCAGAACCTCTCCGCCATGGTCACGTCGATGATCACAACAGGCGGGCTCTCGTTGTGGTCGCCGCGATCGAACGCCCGACCGCGCAGGAGCGGCACGCCCAGGGTCTCGAAGTATCGCTCGGAGACCACACCGTAGAGCACCGACTCACCCTCATCATCGAGCGAGCGCCCCTCCGGCGTCACGCGAAGCTCCCAGCTCCTGCCCGCCAGTGGCACCAGCAGACTGAGAGCCGCGCTGCGCACGCCAGGGATCGCGGCCGCCCGTTCCTCGAGCGCGCCGTAGTAGCCGAGCCAGCCGTCCCGCTCCGGGAAGCCGTCGGGGAAGGGCACACGAGCCGATAGCACGTCCTCAGCGTCGAACCCCTTGTCCGTGTGCGCGAGTGCCCACAGGCTCTGGAGCGCCAGCGCAGCGCCGACGGTGACAACCAGTGCCAACGCCAGCTGGCCGACCACCAGCGCCGAACGCAGTCGTGAGCGTCCGCCGACCAGCCCTCTGCCGGACTCGCGCAGGTCCGCGGAGAGGCTATGCCCAGTGCCTCGCAGAGCTGGCAGCGCGCCCGCCAGCACACCCGCGCACGTCGCGAGCCCCAGCGTCAGCGCGACGACGCTGCCGTCGATCGCGAGTCGCTCCGCGGCCAACGCTGGAAGGCCCTCGGCGAGGATCGGCCGCAGCACGCGCTGCAAAGCCGCCGCGAGGCCGAGTCCGACCAGCCCACCTGCGAGACAGAGCAGCAGGCTTTCGATCACCAGCTCGCGCAGCACCACCGAGCGGCGAGCTCCCAACGCCTGCCGCAGGAGGATCTCGCCTCGCCGTGCTTCGGCCCGCGCGAGCAGCAAGTTGGCTACGTTGGCCACTGCGATCGTCAGCACGAACAGCACCGCGCCGAGCAGGATCATTGCGCGCGGCCGCAGATCTCCAAGAAAGAAGGCGTGGAGCGAACGCACCTCCGGGTGCGCGATTGGCTCGCCCACCTCCGCCTCGATCTCCGCCGTGACGCGCGCGAGATCTCTCTGCGTCGCATCGACCGAGACGCCCTTACGCAACCGCGCCACGACGCGCGTGCCAAAGGAGCTGTCGCGATCCTCCCAAGGCAGATCGGCGAACACGCCCATGGGCACGTAAAGGTCGATCTGGGATGACGGCCAACCAGTGCCTGGTCCCAGAATGCCCACCACGTCATAGGGGACACCACCGAGGGTCAGGGTTCGGCCGACGAGCGACGGGTCGCCGCCGAAGCGCTGCTGCCAGAAGCCGTGCCCGAGCACCACCACCCGCTGCGCCGACGCCGGCTCAGTCTCTGCCGCGGCCAACACGCGTCCTCGGATCGCTTCGAGCCCGAGCACGCCGAAGAGATCGCCCAGCACCGCGCGTGCCTCCAGCACCTCTGGCGCGCCCATGCCGGTCAAGGTGAGGTTCCACGGGGCAGCCGCTGCGTAGCCGTCGAACGACCGACTGCGATCCCGCCAGTCGCGCAGGTTCGGCACCGACGTGGAGATGTAGAAGCCCTGCGTCGACTTCACGTCGAGCGTCACGAGGCGGTCCGGCTCGCGGAACGGCAGCGGTTCGAGCAGCACCGCATCGACCACCGAGAGGATGGTGGCGTTGCCGGCAAGTGCCAGGGCGATGGTGATCGCGGCGACGAACGCAAGCGCCGGGCGGCGGCGCAGGCTGCGCAGGGTGTACTTCAGGCTCGACGGCATGGCAACCCATCCTCCCGTGGCGAGTGGATCGCTAAGAAGGACCGCCCTGCCGCCTTGGAGGTTACGGGGCTGCGACGCGCCCTCAGGCGCGGATTGCTTTCGGGCCGCCGAGCACCCGAGCCGGCAGGCGAAGGATCGCCGACAGGAGCTCGAGCACGCCATCGACCGCGATGCCGAGGATGCGGAACGGCAGCAGCACGAGCCACACCACCGGGTACAGCAACAGCGCCAGCAGAGCCAGCGGCCAGCACACGATCAGGAGCAGCACCCAGAGCAAGAACGTCCACATGGTCGTGTCCCTCCGACCGTTTCGTCATCGGTCGTTCAAGGGTCCCTACGAATCGGCACGAATACGGTTTCGGAATGCAGCCGCCGCCGACTGGAGTGCCTCCGAACGATAGTCTTTCATCCCGCATGACTGCACCCGCTCCCGCAGCTCTCCCCAACTCCGCCGACCGCCTCCTGATCACCGGCGGCGTGCTGGTGACCATGAGCGCCGACAGCGCTGTGATCGAGGGGGATCTCCTGATCGAGCACGGGCGGATCGCGGCGATCGGCGTGGTGAGCGATGCCGCTGCTCGCGGCGTGTCGCGCCTGCGCCTCGACGGCGATCTGGTCCTGCCCGGCTTCGTGCAGGGGCACCTGCACCTCGGCCAGACGCTGTTCCGCGGTCTCGGCGAGAGCCGCCGGCTGCTGCGCTGGCTGACCGAACGGCTGTGGCCGCTCGAAGCGGCGCACGACGAGGAGAGCGCCTACTGGAGCGGCCTCCTGGGCGCCGCGGAGTGCCTGCTGGCCGGTACCACCACGATCCAGGACATCGGTATCGGCCCCGGTTTCGCGGGCCTCCAGCGCGCCATCGAGGAGTCCCGCCTGCGCGGCTTCGTCGGACCGTGCCTGATGGACGACGGCGACGGCCTTCCGGCGGGCCTCGCCGGCGACACCGAGCGCGAGCTCGGCGCCGCCCAGGCGCTTGGCGACGAGCTCGAGGCGAGGGCGCGCGGAGCCGAACGGCACGGGCGGCCAGGCCGCCTGCGGTTCTGTCTCAACCCGCGCTTCGCCTTGTCGTGCTCGCCCGCGCTGTGGCAGGGGGTGCGCGAGCTCGCGGCGGCCCGCGGCTGGCCGGTGCACACACACGCGCTCGAACAGGTAGACGAGGGCGAGCGGGTGCGCGATCGCTTCGGCCGCGACGAGATCGAGTACTTCGACGAGCTCGGCCTGCTCGAGGGCGACGTGCGCATCGCCCACGGCGTGCACCTGCTGCCGAGCCACTTGCAGAGGGTGGTCGGTCGCACGTTCTCGGTGTGCCACTGCCCCGGCTCCAACCTCAAGCTGGGCTCGGGCGTCGCCGACCTGCTCGCCCTACGCGAGGCCGGAGTGCCAGTCAGCCTGGGCGCCGACGGCGCAGCCTGCAACAACAGCCTCGACCCGCTCGCCGAGGCGCGGCTCGCAGCGCTGCTGCAGAAGGAGCGCCACGGACCCGAGCGCTATTCCGGCCTCGACGCGCTTCGCCTGCTGACCAGCGAGGGCGCCGAGGCCATCGGGTACGGCTCACTGCTGGGCACGCTCGAGGTGGGCAAGCGTGCGGACCTCGTCGTGCTCTCGACCCAGCGGCCCGAGCTGTGGCCGTCGCCTACCCCGTCGTGGCAGAGCGGGCTCCACGGTCCCGTCCCGGACGTGCACGACCTGGTGGTGTTCGCGGCTTCGCGGGCTTCGGTGCGGCACGTGCTGGTCGACGGCGAGCTGCTGGTAGAGGACGGCCGCATCCCCCACCTCGACCTGGCCGCGATCCGCCAGCAATCGCGGAAGGCGCTCGCACGCGTGCTCGAGCGCGCCAACCTCCGCGGCTGAAACTCGCCCGACCCGAGCACCGCCAGGATCGATCGCCACGGACTGCCCTCCCGATCCCGCCACACCAACGATGGACTCGTCGCCGTCCGCTGGCCCCGTCGACCCGCTCGTCGCTATGCGTTACGGCGGTCTGCATCTCGCCGGGCAGCTCTCGGGGGGCGAGGAGCTCGAGGTACCCCTCTACTGGGTGCGCGACGACGCGGTGCCCGACCATGGGGCACCAGACCACGCCGGCAATCGTCTCGTGGTCGCTCCACTGGCCACCTCTTCCGGGAGTCGACGGCTCACACACGACGCCGGTCGTGACCGCATCGCCGCGCTCTACGATCGCGCGCTGCGCCTCGCCCACGTGGAGCACCCGGCGCTGCCGAGACTGGTCGAGTCGATGGCTCCGGAGCTGCCGGAGCCCTTCCTCGCCTGGGGCGTCGCCGGAGCGCACGACCAGAACCTCCGCGACGTGATCGACCGCGCGACGATCGAGCTCGCCACGGCGACGCGCATCGTGCTGCAGATCGCCGCGGCGCTCGAGGCGCTGCACGCGGCGGGCGAGGTGCACGGCGGTATCTGCCCAGCCAACGTGCTGGTCGACATGGAACACACGGTGAGCCTGGTCGGCGTGGGCCTCGCCTCGACGCGCGTCCCCGCTGCAGCGCTGCCGCCCATGGTGGCGCGCTACCGCGCTCCCGAGCAGCTCTCTCTCGGCCGCGGTGCGATCGACCCGCGCAGCGACGTGTTCGCGGTGGGCACGATCCTCTACGAGCTGGTCCACGGCCAGCCCGCGTTCCCGGGCGCCACGCTCCCCGAGCTCGAGGCAGCGATGGCGTCTGGCCCGCCGACCTCGAAAGGTCACCGGCTCGCCGCACTCGGCGACTCGATACGGGAGCCGCTCGACCGCGTGCTGCGGCGCGCTCTGCAGCTCGACCCAGCCGATCGCTTTCGCACCGCCGGCGAGCTGGCTCGCTGCCTGCGCGAACTGCTAGACCAGCTCGAGCCCGAGCGTCGTCCGACTGGCGGAGTCGTCCAGGAAGCTCGGCTCGTCGTGCCGCCCGCGCACGGAAGCACCCGAACCGGTGGAAAGCTCGCCGATCGCCGTCGCGAGCTGAGCCGCGAGGCGGAGCCACTGCCGCGCTCGTTGTGGCTGGTGCCGGCAGTGGTGCTGCTGGTGCTGGTGGCTATGCTGCTGGCGATGTGGCTGCGCTGACCCCTCAGAGGTCCTGGGTCACACGCTTCGCGAGCGCAACACCGCAGACGGCCCCACGCCGCCCCCTACCAGAGCCGCGCAGCGGCGACGTCGGTGCAAGCAAGCTGCCCGGGGCAGCTTGCTTGCACCCACCCGTGGGGCGCGGGGGTTTCGTGACCCCGACTGCGTTGGGCCTCCTGCACGATGGCACCGCATCGCGTTCGTCGGCCACGCCTTGCCAGCGGCCGCAGATCCCCGCGCGCAGCCTCACGCGGGTCTCACCACGGGCTGCTAACCCGGCTTCGCCTCAGTCCGTCGAGCCAAGCCGACCGGCGAGCCATCCGGCGTCCGAGCTCTGCCGGCATCGCGGCCGCCGCCTTCAGAAAGGGTGGCGCGCCGAATGCCCGCGGGAACTCGTGTCAGCTCCATGGAGTCCAACCGATCCATACCGCGCCGGACCGCCCGGTGTACCGCCCCATTTCCTCCCCGACCATGCCCGCGTAACCCTTCGTTGGGATCTCCCGTAGACATCCTGAGGAGGACTGCATGGAGAACCTCGTCCGCGACATCCGCTTCGCCGTCCGTTCGATCCTGCGCAAGCCACTGTTCGCGGTGATCGCGGTGGTGTCGCTGGCGCTCGGCATCGGTGCCAATACCGCGATCTTCAGCTTGATCAACGAAATCTTCCTGCGCCCGCTGCCGATCGAACAGCCCGATCGGGTGATGGCGATCTTCACGACGGACGAGCGCGCCGGCGGCCAGAGCCCATCGTCGCACCTCAACTGGCGCGACCTGCGCGAACAGAACGAGGTGTTCGGCGAGGTCGCCGGCTACGACTTCGCGGGCATCTCGATCCAGACTGGCGGAGAGGCCACCGTGGGGCCCGCGTTGCTGGTTTCGGGCAACTATTTCGACACACTCGGAGTGCGGCCGTATCGCGGCCGCTTCTTCCTATCCGAGGAGGACAGCACGCCGGGGGCGCATCCGGTGGCGGTGCTGCACTACGGCTACTGGAGCGAGGAGCTGGGGGCCGACGAATCCGTGGTCGGGCGCACGATCACGATCAACGGCCAGCCTTTCACCGTCGTCGGCGTTGCCGCGCCAGGCTTCCACGGGCTCAACGTCGGCTTCGAGCCGCGGCTGTGGCTGCCGATGGCGATGCACCGTGCCATCCGCACCGACCCAGCCCTCAACTGGTACGACGAGCGCCGCGGACTGTTCCTGTTCGGCTTCGGCCGCCTACGACCCGGAGTCGACCAGGCGACCGCCCAGGCCAACGTCGAGCTGATCGGCGCGCGTTTGCAGCGCGAGTACCCCGACGACAACCTCGGGCGCAGCTTCGAGGTCCAGCCGATCGCCGAGACCGCCGTGTTCAACCGCGCGGCGGTCATGGCGGGCACCACGCTGCTCATGGCTACGGTGGGCCTGGTGTTGCTGATCGCCTGCGCCAACGTCGCGAACCTGCTACTCGCGCGCGCCACCGAGCGGCGCAAGGAGATCGCGATCCGACTCGCGATGGGTATCGGTCGCGCCCGACTGATCCGCCAGCTCCTCACCGAGAGCCTGCTGGTGTCGCTCTGCGGCGGAGCGCTCGGGCTCGTGGTCGCGTTCGTCAGCCGCGACTCGCTGTTGGGGATCCTCGGCGCCGTGCCGGGAGGGCCCAACCTGCAGCTCGACCTCTCGATCGACGGACGAGTGCTCCTGTTCACGCTGGGGATCGCGCTCGCGACGGGTTTGCTGTTCGGCCTCTTGCCGGCGATCCAGTCATCGAGCCCGCACCTGGTGGCGGCGATCAAGGACCAGGGCGACCTGACACTCGGTCCGGGACGACGCTTCAGCGCGCGCAACGCGCTGGTGGTGCTCCAGCTCGCGCTCTCGGTGGTGGCACTGGTGGGCGCCGGTCTCTTCTTGCGCTCGCTCTCGGCGGCACGCGCCGTCGACCTCGGTTTCGAGACCGACCGGCTGGCAGTGATCAGCTTCGACGTCGGGCTCTCCGGCTACACGCGCGAGCAGGGTGAGCAGTTCTTTCGCGAGGCGCGCGACCGTATCGCCTCCCTTCCCGGCGTCGAGACCACCGCCCTGTCGCAGACCGGGCCGCTCCAGGGCACGATCCTGCGATCGGTCTTCCTCGAAGGTCAGAACCCCGAGGAGCGAACCTTCGTGCAGGTGAGCGGGGTTGGCGAAGGCTACTTCGAGACCCTCGGGGTCGAGATCGAGGCCGGGCGATCCTTCACCGACGCCGACCGCGCCGGCAGCGTGCCGGTGGTGATCGTGAACCGCGAGATGGCCAACCGGTACTGGCCGGGCCAGGAAGCCGTCGGCCAGCGCTTCCACTTCTTCGGCATGGAGCCCGTGGAGGTCGTGGGCGTCGCGGAGGTGGTGACCTACCAGAACCCGGGTGAGGAGCCCGCGCCGTTCGCCTACCTGCCCGTCCAACAGTATTACGTCACGAACACGAACGTGCTCGCGCGCACCGCGGGCGATCCCTCGACCGTTCTGCTCGCCGCTCAGGCCGAGCTGCGGCGAATGGACCCCAGCCTGGTGATCAACGCCACGACAGCAGATGCCCTGGTCGAGAACGCGCTCGCCGGCCAGCTCAATACCGCACTCTTCCTCGGCATCTTAGGGGGCATCGCGCTACTGCTGGCGGCCATCGGCATCTACGGCGTGATGTCCTACACCGTGCGCCGGCGCACGCGCGAGCTTGGCATTCGGGTCGCGCTCGGCGCCAGTGGCAGCGAAGTGCTCGGCATGGTGCTGCGACAGGGGCTGGCGCTGGCGGGGATCGGCCTCGCGGTGGGCCTGGTGGCGGCGCTCGCCGTGACGCGGCTCATGAGCCAGCTCTTGTTCGTGAGCCCCGCCGACCCGGTCGCCTTCGCCGGCACGATGGTGATCCTGGCCCTGGTAGCGCTGGCCGCGTGCCTGGCTCCAGCTTTGCGAGCCTCGTCGGTCAGCCCGATCATCGTCCTGCGGTACGAGTAACCGTTCCGACGACCGTCGGAGGCCGGCCGCACGGCTAGCGCGCTATCCTGGCGACGTGCTCGAGCCCTCACAGGACCGGTCTCTACGGCGCAACACGGCCTCTATTCTTGTGCTCCTCGCGGCGGCCGGGGTCTTCGCACTCGGATCGGGCTGCGGCGCTCGGCAGGGTGCGGCGGAACCCCTGGAGGGCGCGAGCGCCGTGGAGGCGACCTTCGGCGACGCGTGGTGTCGCCGCATCGAAGATCCGCAAGCAGTCGCGGCACTCGTGGCGGCACGCAACGCGCTGGGTGGTCAGTGGCAACCGGCGTGGACGCCGCTCCAACAGCCCGGCCTGACGCTGCGCTACTTCGAAGCGAGCGGAGAGCTCGAGCACCTAGGGCTCGGCGATGGCCAAGTGCAGTCCCGTGTCGAGGGTCGCCAGGTGTTCCGTCCGATCGACCAGGCCTCGGCGGCGAGGCTGGTGGCGCTAGCCGGCGGCCCGCCCACCGGACCTCCCGACCACCCGTGCTCGACCGGCGCGGCACCTTCCGACGAGCCGCCTCCCTACTGAGTCGCGCTCGATCTCGCTCCGGGGTCGAGCCGAACGTGGTTCGACGCGCACCGGTAGCCGCCGTTGTGCAGCACGCTCCCGCGGAGCGGCGGGACGAGATCCAGCCGGTAGCCGGCGGCGGCATAGCTCCGACGAGCCAGCTCGTCGCCGGCCGCGACCGGCGTGGCGAAAGCCTCGGCACGCCAGGTCTCGCCGTGCACGAGCACCGCGTTGTTCCAGCCGAGGAGGAAGTCGTCGAAGCCGGCGCCACCACCGAAGCGCCAGATCCCATTCTGGCGCTCCTCGAGCGTCCCGCTGCGAGGAACGGTGTGCACGAAGCGAACGGGCTGACGGTAGAGAACCTCGAGCTCGCCGGCTGCTCGATCGAGCGCGCCCAGGTAGGCGTCGAGCCCCCGGCTGGTGGCGAACGAGCCGACCGGCACCCGGTCGAGGCCCAGCAGCTCGAGCGCGCGGCGCTCCAGCGTGTGTCCGCTCACCCAGGTGACTCCGGGCGTCCACAGAATCTGTCCGTTGTGGAACGGCACCGGAGCAATGCTCCAGCGAGGAGCGCCCAGCGCGCGGTCGATCGGGTCGGACATGCCCGCCACGAACAGCAGGCCCATCTCCGAGTCGTGCTCGCGGCCGGGCTGGCGATTCGGCCGCAGCAGCGCGATCAGGTCGCCGCTTTCGGTGCGGGCGAATGTCATTGCGTCGCGGGGCCAAGGCGAGTAGCCACGGCCCACCGTATCGACCAGCGTCAGCCTCGAGCGGCTTCGTTCGGCGAGCGCCGACAGCAGCTCGCCGTCCGTCAGGACCACCAGCTCGCGCTCCGACTCCGCGCCGAGCACACCGTCGAGAAAAGCCCTTGCCTCGGTTAGGAGTGCTCGCGAGAGCGCCGCACACAACGCCGGAGCACGCCAGGAGAACGCAGGCCAGGATGGCCAGCGTCGGACGCTCGCGGTTTCGGGCCGGCCTCGAGACCAGGTTCACGGGCACATTCTCCCGCTTTGCGCCCCCTCGCGCGAGCGTGCCAGAGCACGTCGGCGCGCGTCCCGTCTCAGCGACGCGGGGGCGTCCGGTACTCGGTGCGCACGGTCACCACCTCTTCGACTTCGAGCGTGACCACGGTACCCGCCGGGATCTCGACTTCGCGCCCTTCGGACTTGACCACGTAGGCGGTGCTCGCTGCCGCGCCGGCAGCCGCACCGACCAGGGCGCCTTCGCTGTCGCCCAGGATGCTGCCGAGGATCGCTCCGGCGACCACCGCGCCCGCGATCCTCGCCTTATCGCCCCTCTTGTTCTTGCCGAGCTCGATCAGGTTGGCGCGTATCTCGACGGTGTCTCCGGACGGCAGCACGAGGCGGTCTAGGGAGAGCCCGAGCGCGGCCTGTCCCCCCACGCGACGCAACGGTCGGACCTCGACCACCTCGCCCAGGACCGCGGAGCCCGCCGGCGCCACGAGCCTTCCGTCCGAAGCTCTCAGGTCCGCGACCAGAACCGTACGGAACGCCTCTCCGACCTTGCTCGTACCGCTCGAGAGCGTCTCCTCGACCTCGACCTCGAAGCGCATACCGGCGCGCAGCAGCTCGGGCGACGCTGACGGCGTAGCTGCTGTTCGATCCACGACGGAGTCGCTCTCGCGGCTACCTCGGCGCCACGTCTCGTCCCCGGTCCAGGTCTCGCGCGCGCCATCCTCCGCGCTGTCCGTCGCGGATGCCTGCCTGCTGTCGGCTTCCGTCGCGGCGTCGCGCCGAGCCCCCAACTCGGCGTCGCGCGCCGCCTGCTGCGCTCGGGCCTGCGCCTCGCGTTCGGCGCGCAGCCTGGCTTCACTCTCGGCGACCTCGCGCTCGCGCTGGCGGAGTCGGCGCTCCCGCTCCTCCAGCTCGACTCGGGCGACCTCGGCCTCGCGCGCACGCAGCTCCGCCTCGCGCTCGGCGATCCGTCTCGCTTCGGCATCCAGCTCCTGCTGCCGCGCGACCCGCTGCAGCTCCTCCGCCGCGTCCGACGGCTTGGCCGCCCCACCCGGGTCCACCGCGTCGGCCGCAACCGGCACCGGCTGTTGCTCGGGTCTGGCGGCGACCTCGGGGTCGACCGTGGCGACTTCGTCTACCTCCGAACGGCCGCATCCTGCCGCGAGCGCTGCGGCGAGCATCCATCCCGACAAGGCGCGCAGGGCAGCCGCATG
>DATLFI010000182.1:0-8298 GCA_035524895.1 Thermoanaerobaculia bacterium
AGCCCGTGGTGGAACCCCCGTGGGCTGCGTTGGGAGCGCCGTGGGGCCGGATGCTCATGCGGTGCGCGGGGAAGGTCCTTCGCCTGCAGGGGCTCTACCGGCGGCTCGGCGTTGGCGCGCGAGCGGTGGCGATGCTGGGTCCATCGCTGAGCGAGCGCAACACCGCAGACGGCCCCACGCCGCCCCAACCACTTGGGGCGCGGGTTTCACCACGGGCTGCTAGCCTCCCTGGCCATGAACCAGCTCGAACATCCCGGAAAGCTAGGCGTCTGGACCCTGATCGACGGCTTCTCGGCTCGCGAAGGCGTGCGCTTCGCGCGGCAGCTCGAGGAGTGGGGCTACTCGACGCTGTGGATCCCCGAAACGGTCGGCCGCGACCCCTTCACCTTCCTCGGCTACGCCGCCGGCCAGACCGAGCGGCTGATCTTCGCCACCGGCATCGCGAACGTGTACGCACGCGACGCCATCACCCTCAAGGCGATCTGGAAGACGCTGTCGGAGATGCTGCCGCGGCGCTTCATCCTCGGCCTCGGTGTGTCGCACCCGCATTTGGTGACCAAGCTGCGCGGACACGAATGGCTTCCGCCCGTGCAGAGGATGCGCGATACCCTCGATGCGCTCCAGAGCGCCCTTTACAAGGGCGTCGAGCCCGAGGTCGACGCTCCGGTGGTGATCGCGGCGCTACGACCCAAGATGATGGAGCTGGCGCGCGAGAAGGCGCGCGGCGCCCACCCCTACCTGGTGACGCCGGAGCACACCCGACGTGCGCGGCAGATCCTGGGCACGGGTCCGTGGCTGTGCACCGAGCAGATGGTCATCCTCGAGACCGACGCGGCGAAGGCACGCGAGATCGCGCGCGCCAACCTGCAGGTCTACCTGCGCGCGCCGAACTACCAGAACAACCTGCGCGAGCTCGGCTTCACCGACGACGAGCTCGAGAAGGGCGGCAGTGACCGGCTGGTCGACGCGCTGGTGGGCTGGGGTGACGAGGCCGCGCTGCGCCGGCGAATCCAGGAGCACTGGGACGCCGGAGCCGATCACGTGTGCATCCAGCCGTTCCGTACCGACGGCGAGCTGGGTCCGGATCTCGAGGCGCTGCGGGTGCTCGCGCCCGGGACCGGAAGTTGACTCGGAGCTGACCGTTGCCGCCGATCCGAATCGGCATCTCCGTCGCGAGCTTCCACGCCGTCGACGACCCGCGCGAGGGCGTGTGGCGAATGCTCGAGCGCGTGCGCGCGGCTCGGGAAGCCGGGTTGTCGTCGCTCTTCGTCGGCGACCACCACGTCACTCCGCTGCCCTACTACCAGAACGTCGCGATCCTGGGCCGGCTGCTTGCCGAGTGGGATGCGCGACCGGCGGGTGCCCTGTTCCTGCTGCCGCTCTGGCATCCGGTGCTGCTAGCAGAGCAGGTCGGCACGCTCGCGGCGATCGCGCCTGGACCGTTCGTGATGCAGTGTGCCCTCGGAGAGAAGGGCCGCCAGTTCGACGCCATGGGCGTCGACGCGAGGGAGCGACCCTCGCGTTTCGAAGAATGCCTCGATCTCGTGAGCCGACTGCTGCGCGGCGAGGAAGTGTCGAGCGAGGGCCGCTACCGCTTCACACGCGCGCGCATCGCGCCCGTGCCGAGCGAGCCCGTTGCGGTGTGGATCGGGGCGTCGGCGGAGCCCGCGATCGACCGCGCTGCCCGCCTCGGCGATGGCTGGATCGCCTCGCCGCACCTGCGCCCGCCCGAGGCGCGCGACCAGCTCCGGCTCTACCGGGAGCGCAGGGCTGCGCATGGCCACGAGCCCGGAATCGCGATCATCCGCCGAGATGTCTATGTCGGCGAGAGCGACGACGAGGCGATGCGCACTGCGCTGCCGGTGGTCGAGGCGGGCTACCGCGGCTTCGCGCCCGACGCCGTGGTGGTCGGGGGCGAAGAGCGGGTGGCGGCTGCCTTCGCCCAGCTCGACGCGATGGGCTACGACGAAGTGCTGGTGCGCAACCTGGTGCCCGACCAGGCCAAGGCTCGCGGCTCGATCGCACGGCTGCGAGGCGTCAGGGAGCGGCTCGAGTCGTGCTGACCGGGGTCGGCGGGGCGAGCGGCGACCACCGCTCGCGGCGGCGCGCTCGGCGTTGCTCTCGGGTCTCGCCTTCGTAGGACATCGGCTGTGCCGGCGCTAGCGCGACCGACGTCTGGTCGTCGAGCGTGCGCGCGTTGACGATCGCCCACGCGCCATCGGGCTCCTCCATCACCGCTCCGACGTAGACGCCGCAGCCGCCGCAGAGCAGAAAGTCGGCGCTGCGCGAGCCGAAGCGATACCGCACGAGCAGATCCGGTAGCTCGACGAGAACACTGATCCGTCCCGCCGGATCCGAAGTCGAGAGGCCACCGTGGAGCCGGCAGAACCGACACTGGCAAGCGCGCACCGACCAGCGCGACGGGGGCAGCGAGGTTTCGAGCTCCCAGCGCACCGCACCGCAGTGGCAGCCGCCGTGGTATGTCGCCAAGGAAGAGCTCACGATCATCCGCCCGCTGGACTCACTGGCCTTCGCGTTCCTTCTCCGTGAACCAGAATCGCGGCGCCTCCCCCATCTCCGGATATACCTCCGCCATGGTGCTGGCGTCGAACAGGCGTCCGCCGACCATGGTGTAGAGCACCGACTCGGAGTCGCGGAGGTTCTGCAGCGGATCCCGCTCGAGCACGATGATGTCGGCGAGCTTGCCGGGCTCGAGAGAGCCGAGGTCCTGGTCGAGACCGAGGTAGCGTGCGCCGGCAATGGTGCCGGCACGTAGCGCCTGGTGCGGCGTCATGCCGCCCTGCTCGAACATCCACATCTCCCAATGCGCCGCTAGCCCCTCGCGTTGGCCGTGGGCGCCGACCTGGATGGACACCCCCGCGTCGTGCAGGTCCTTCACCACGCGCGCCGCCCGGAAGTGGTTGTAGTCCTCGTCGGGCGCCATCACCCGCCGGCGCGCGCGCGCCTCGAGCTGATCGCGTGGCACGAAGCGCAGGAGCCGTTCGTTCTTCCACACCTCGGTGTGGTGGTACCAGTAGCGTTCTCCCTCGATGCCGCCGAAGGCCACCACGAGGGTAGGCGTGTTGCCGACCTCGCTCTGCGACCAGAGCTGGAGCACGTCGTCGTAGACCGCGGGCACCGACAGCGAGTGCTCGATGCCGGTGTGGCCGTCGACCACCATCGACATGTTGTGCTGGAACAGAGCGCCACCCTCGTTGAGGACCATCATCTCGAGCTCGCGCGCTGCGGCGACGATCTTCTGCCGCTGGTCCCGGCGCGGTTGGTTGTAGCTCTTGACGCTGAACGCGCCGGCCGCCTTGAGCCGGCGCAGGTGCGAGCGGGCATCGTCGAGGGTCTCGACCACTGCCTTGAAGTCACCGCCGGCGCCGTAGAGGATGGTGCCGGTCGAGAACAGCCGCGGCCCGACGACTGCGCCGGCGCGCTGGAGCTCGCTCGCGGCAAAGTACGTGCTCGTGTCGTTCGACGGATCGTGAGCGGTGGTGACGCCGAACGCGAGCGCGGCGTAGTTCTCCCAGTTGCGCTCCGGGATGATCCGCGCTGACCCCTGCCCACCGTGGTAGTGCGCGTCGATCAGGCCCGGCATCACCACCTTGCCGCGGACGTCGATCCGGCGGGCGTCCTCCGGTACTGCCACCTCCGCGCGCCGACCCACCGCGACGATGCGGTCGCCCTCGACCAGCACCGTGCCGTCCTCGATCACCAGCGCGTCGTCGAGGCCAGCCATGGTGATCACCCGGCCACCCTCGAAGGCCACCCGGCCCAGAGGCCGATACGCCGGCACCTCGAACGATAGGTCGAGACCCTGCGCCGGCCGCTCTGGCAGCTCCTCGGGGGCGCCCTCGACGAATGCGAACGCGTCGGCGAGGCGGTGAGAGAACAGCTCCGGGCCGAGGCTCCAATGAAGGGTCAGCGAGTCGCCCGACCAGTGCAGGCCCTCACCCGCATCGCGCGACACCTGCCGGATCGGCAGCGACTCGAGGTCGGGCGCGGCGGCGATCGGCTTCGACGCGGCAGTGAACGGAATCACGTGGGCGTGGAAGCGCTCTGTGAAGGCGACCCAGCGGCCATCGGGAGAGACGCGGACCTGCGTCGCGTTCTCGCTCGAGAGGTGGCGTCGTTCCTCGGCGCCCTCGGGGCCCAGAAGGCGCACGCTGCCCAGGAAGCGCTTCTCGGGTCCCTCGAAGTCGAGGAAGAACACCCGCTCGGAGTCGGCGCCGAAGTGCGGATCCGCGCCGGAACGGCGAAAGCGGACCGGCTCGCCGCCGGTCGCAGCGATCCGATACAAACCCGGGTCCTTCGACCACCAGGGACTCGTCAACGAGGAGCCCGAGATCTTGCGGTAGACGACGGTCGCGCCGTCGGGTGAGAACACAGGCTCCACGTAGTGACCTGGGGCTGTGGTCAGTGCCCGCCCCTCACCGCCAACGGCGGGCATCACCCGCACCGAGCCCAGCGCTTCGTCGTCCCAGGTCGTGTAGGCGATCCATCGGCCGTCGCGCGAGAACGCGGGGTAGAGCTCGAAGTGGTCCTCCTGCGAGGTCAGTCGTCGAGGCTCGCCGAGAGCGCCGCCGGCGTCGATGTCGCGCAGCCACAGCTTGCCCAGCGCCTGGAACACCACGCGGTCGCCCGCCGGAGAAACCTGCGACCAGCGCAGCACCCGCGGGCGGAAGGCTGGAGGCGCGACCTGCTGGGTGAAGCGCAGCGCCTCCTGGATGTGGTGGGTCTGGCGAACCCGGAAGGGGATCTCGGTCGCGTTGCCCGACGCAATGTCGACGCGACGGATCTTGCCGCCGCTCCAGAACACGATCGCGCCGGAGTCGGGGGTCCAGCCCATGCTCGGGTAGACGCCGTGGATCGCCCAGATCTCCTGCATGTCGCGCTCGAGGGGCGCGTAGATCGCGCGATTCGCACCGCTCTCGAGGTCGTGCAAGAACAGCGTGCTGACGCCACTCACGCGCCGCACGAACGCGACGAGGCGGCCGTCGGGCGAGGGCGTCGGTCGGACCGCGCCGCCTGGGCCATCGATCACGTCGTCGATCGCACCGGTCTCTCTGTCGATGCGACGGATGGTGTAGATCTCGCGGTTGGAGTCCTTGCTGTACTCGAACACCGTGCCGGGAGTGGTGTCCTGCGAGAAGTACACCCAACGTCCGTCGGGGGAGAAGGAGGGCTCACCGAGGTCCTTCTGCTCGTTGGGCTTCTCGTTGAGCTGGAGGCCCGAGCCGGAGCCGCTACCGTGCCACAACCAGATCTCGCCCGACCCGAGGGAGCGGCGGGAGCTGAAGTGCTTGCGCGCGGCGATCCACTGGCCGTCTGGGCTCCACGCCGGGCTGTTGGCGAGGCGGAACTCCTCGCGGCTAATCTGACGCGGCTGCGACCCGTCTCGGCGGATCACCCAGATGTTGTCGCCGCCCGCGCGATCGGAGGTGAAGACGATCTCGGCCCCGTCGGGAGAGAACCGGGGTTGCATGTCCCACACCGGACCGGAGGTGAGCGCGGTGGCGTCACCGCCTTCGATCGGCAGCAGGTAGAGATCCCCCAGCAGGTCGAACACGATCTCGCGGCCGTCCGGGCTCACGTCGAGGCTCATCCAGGTGCCGGCCGTGACGTCGATGGCCGCCTCCTTGCCCTCGCCGAGCGCCGTGCCGACCTCCCACTCGGGCTCGGCCTCCTCGGCTTCCTCGGCCTTCGCCGCGGCGTCTGCCGCCTTGGCACGGTCGGCCTCGGCACGCTTGGCGCGTTTCTCGGGCTGCCGCTGCGCTGCCAGAGCCGAGGTGAAGAACAGGCAAGCCAAGAGCACCGATACCAAACCGAGAGCCACCGACCGCGTCGCGCTGCGATGCACTTGCCGCCTCCTCCTGTAACGTGCGGCCGCCCGGGCCGCTGTTACTGCAACGATGGTCCAGTGTAGCGAAGCGCTCGCACGCGGACCGGCGCAACCCATCGGACCAACGACTCCCCAGAACCCACGAGACCGCTCGCCCGTACCAGTTGCCCGAAGGAGGTACCTACATGTCGCACCGGATCCTGCTTCTCGGCAACAAGAACTACTCGTCGTGGTCGCTGCGCGCATGGTTCTTCCTGCGCGTGCACCAGGTGCCCTTCGACGAAGAGTGTGTCGCTCTCTTTACCGACGACTGGCGGCGGCGCATCTCGGACCTGTCGCCGAGCGGCAGGGTGCCGGTGCTGCGCGAGGGCGACGTGCAGGTGTGGGACTCCCTGGCGATCTGCGAGCACGTGAGCGAGCGCGACGGCCTGCCGGGCTGGCCCAGCGACTGGCGCGCCCGCGCGGTCGCAAGATCGATCGTCGCCGAGATGCACTCGGGCTTCGCGGCGCTGCGGCAGCAGCTGCCGATGAACTGTCGCGCCGAGGGGCGGCGCGTCGTTCCGGACGAGGCCGCTTTGCGTGACATCCGCCGCATCCAGACGATCTGGCGCGAATGCCGTGAGCGCTGGGGAGCGACTGGCCCCTGGCTCTTCGGCGACTTCACCATCGCCGACGCCTTCTACGCGCCCGTCGCCAGCCGCTTCCGGACCTACGGGATCGCGCTCGAACCGGCGTCCGCGGCCTACTGCGACGCGGTGCTGGGCAGCGAGGCGTATGGCGAGTGGGCAGCAGCCGCGCGCGAGGAAAAGGAGATCATCGCCGAGGACGAGGCTGGGGTGTGATCCGCCCACCTCCGCAAGAGGAGCTCCCCCGACGCTGTCACTCGTAGCGCAGGGACTCGATCGGGTCGAGGTCGGCGGCTCGCTTGGCGGGGTAGATGCCGGAGACGAGCCCGGCCACCATGGCGACACCGGTGGCGAGCAGGATCGACCACGCCGTGACCACGGTCGGCCACCCTGCCGCGGCGGCGATCCCGCGCGCGATGCCGAGCCCCACTGCGATGCCGGCGAGACCGCCGAGCGCGCTGATCGCGAACGACTCGACCAGGAATTGACCGAGGATGTCGCTGCGCCTCGCCCCCACCGCCCGCCGCACGCCGATCTCGCGGGTGCGTTCGAGCACCGACGCGAGCATGATGTTGGTGATGCCGATGCCGCCGACCAGCAGCGAGATGCTCGCGATCGAGCCCATCACCAAGTTGAACAACCGCTGGGTGCGGCGACTCTGCTCGAGCAGCGCCTCGGGAACGACCAACTCGTAGTCATCGGCGCCGCCGTGGAGCTGCGAAACCAGTCGATCGATGGTGCCCGCCACCACCGTCGACGCGGCGCCCTGCATCCCGGGCTCCAGGCGCACCACGATCTCCTGCAGCGGCGACGCCAGCCGGTCGCGCTCGAACTTGCTGAGCGCCGTGGTGACCGGCACGTACACGGCGGCGGCGCTCGATTGCAGCGAGACTCCTTCGAACGACGCCGCCTCGCCGTCCCCGCCGGCGAGCACACCGACGACGGTCAGCCAGACGTCGTCGACCTTGATGTCCGCGCCGAGCGCGGGCTGATGTCCGAACAGGCTCCTGCGCACCTCCGCACCGATCACAGCGACCTGCGCGTGGTCGAGCACGTCGCGCTGGTCGAGGAAGCGCCCTTCGGCAATACGCAGGTTCACCAGCTCGTCATGGCGCGCCGCTACCCCATAGAGGCGCGCTCTTCCCTTCTCGGCGCCGGCGAGCACCAGAAACGGGTCGATCTCGACCTTGGGCGCGACCAGCTCGACGCCCGGCACCGCATCGAGGATCGCTTCGCAGTCCCGCAGCGACAGACCCGGCGACTTCTGGCGCACTTCCTCGGCCGCCTCCTCTCGCTCGAAGGTCTTGGCGCGCAGCAGCACGTTGCGCACGCCGAGCCGCTCGATCATCTCGAGCGCCTGCCGCTCGGCGCCGGCACCGATCGAGAGCATTGCGATCACCGCCCCCACACCGAACACCACACCCAGCATCGACAGCGCGGAGCGCAGCTTGTGGCCGGCGAGATTCGCGAGCGACGTGGCCAGGGCCTCGCGCAGGTCCACCGATCCGCTCCCCCGCCTCACCGGGAGGTCGCCTCGCAACCCGTCACGTCTCCACCCTGCCACGGCCGGCGCGGTCTGCCGGGGCGCCTTCCGGCGAGCGCGGGGGCTCGAGCGCGACGACCTCGCCTTCCTCGAGGCCGCTCTCGATGACCACCAGGGCTGCCGAGCGCAACCCCAGCTCGACCTCGCGCTCCACGAGCTCGCGTCCCTCTCGTACCCAGACCTTGCCGTGCGAGGGCTCGCCTTCTCGACCTGCTCCGTCCCCGCCTGCGCGGGCTGCAGGACGGCCGTTCTCTCGGCGCGTCCCAGGGAGCACGACCGCC